>RGFZ01000001.1 GCA_010024875.1 Oxalobacteraceae bacterium
CCTAAAGATTGGATGCCCGACGGGTATCGCAAAACGCTGATTCGTCAGATTTCCCAGCATGCGCATTCCGAGATCGTCGGCCAGCTCCCCGAGGGCAACTGGGTGACGCGCGCACCCACGTTGAAACGGAAGACGATTCTGCTGGCAAAGATTCAGGATGAGGCAGGGCACGGTCTTTATTTGTACAGTGCGGCGGAAACCCTGGGTGTGTCACGCGACCAGATGACCGAGGATCTGCTCTTTGGCAAGGCCAAGTACTCCAGCATTTTCAATTATCCGACGCTCAGCTGGGCCGATGTCGGCATGATCGGCTGGCTGGTCGATGGTGCGGCGATCATCAACCAGATTCCCTTGTGTCGCTGCTCGTATGGCCCGTACGCCAGAGCGATGGTGCGCGTCTGCAAGGAAGAGGCTTTTCATGCACGGCAGGGTTTTGATTTGCTGATGTCGCTCTGCAAAGGCACGCCCGAGCAAAAGCAGATGGCGCAGGAGGCACTAAACCGCTGGTGGTGGCCGATGCTGATGATGTTCGGTCCACCGGATGTTGAATCGGTCAATAGCCAGCAATCGATGCAGTGGAAGATCAAACTCTTTTCGAATGATGAACTCCGACAGCGCATGGTCGATCAGACTGTGCCGCAGGCCGAGTACCTCGGGCTGACGATTCCTGATCCTGATCTCAAGTGGAATGAGGCGCGGGGTCATTACGACTATGGCGCAATTGACTGGTCGGAGTTTTATAACGTTGTCAAGGGCAACGGCCCCTGCAACCGCGATCGTCTGGAAACCCGACGCAAGGCCTGGGATGACGGCGCTTGGTTCCGCGAGGGTCTGCAGGCAAACGCCGACAAGCGTGCTGCTTGCCGCGCGCGCGAGGCGGCTTGAGGAGAACATCGTGAGCAAAGAATGGCCGTTGTGGGAAATTTTCATACGCAGCCAGCATGGTCTCGCTCACAAGCATGTGGGCAGCCTGCATGCGCCGGATGCGGAGATGGCGATCAATAATGCGCGAGATGTCTACACTCGTCGGAATGAGGGCGTATCGATATGGGTCGTGCCGGCGAGCGAGATCGTCGCCAGCAGCCCCGGCGAGCGCGGCGAATTGTTCGAACCGTCGAACAGCAAGGTCTATCGTCATCCAACCTTTTTCAAGATACCGCCGGAAGTGGGTCACCTGTGATGGATGCGGATAAATTCAACTGGCTGCTGAGAGCGGGCGATAACGCGCTCGTGCTGTCGCAGCGGCTCTCCGAGTGGTGCGGCAAGGGGCCTGTGCTGGAAGAGGACATGGCGCTAACCAATATCTCGCTCGATCTGATCGGGCAGGCGACGCTGTGGCTGTCACTGGCGGGTAAGGTGGAGGGCAAAGGGCGTGACGAGGATGCGCTAGCCTTCTTGCGCGACGTGCACGATTTTCATAATCTGCTGCTGGTCGAGCAGCCGAACGGTGATTACGCCAACACCCTCATGCGCCAGCTGTATTTCGATCTCTGGCACTGTCTGTGGCTGGAATCCTTGCAGCAGTCCGGCGACACCGAGATCACACAGATCGCCGAAAAATCCATCAAGGAAGTCGTCTATCACTTGCGGCGCAGCACGGATCTGGTGATCCGCCTCGGCGATGGCAGCGATGAAAGTCATGCGCGGATGCAGCGGGCAGCGGACACCCTGTGGATGTTTGCCGGCGAAGCTTTCATGAATGATGAGCTCGATCATCGCATTGCCTCGCGCGGTATCGCGCCTTTGCCGGGCAGCTTGCGCGAACGCTGGCTAACTCAGATGACACAGATTTTCAGCGAGGCGACGCTGACCATGCCCTCTGCCGATGCATGGATGCAAACCGGTGGCAAGCAGGGGCGTCATACCGAGCATCTCGGTTATCTGCTGGCTGAGATGCAGTTCCTGCAACGGGCCTATCCCGGCGCGCAATGGTAGGCCTGTCAGACAAAGCGCTCTGGGAATGCCTCTCGCAGGTCAGCGATCCTGAGATACCGGCGATCTCCATTGTCGATCTCGGTATCGTGCGCTCGGTGAGGCCTTGTGCTGATGGTGGTTGCGAGATCGTGATCACGCCGACTTACTCGGGCTGTCCAGCGATGCACGTGATCGAGGAAAACATCCGGCAGGTACTCCAAGCCGGGGGCATGGAAAACATCCAGGTGCACACCCAGCTGTCGCCTGCCTGGACCACGGATTGGATCACCGAGGCTGGCAAGGAAAAGCTGCGCGCTTTCGGTATCGCGCCGCCGGCACAGCGCGCGATGCGTACAAGCGGCACGATCGATATATCCGCGCTGTCCGTGATTGACGATGTAGAGATCGCCTGTCCGCAATGTGGATCGATCAAGACCCGACTGATCAGCCAGTTTGGCTCGACAGCCTGCAAGGCCTTGTACCGCTGCGGCGATTGTCTGGAACCTTTCGATTATTTCAAGCCCCACTGATGGCCCATTTTCATTCACTGAAGATCAGAAGCCTCGTGCGGGACACGCGGGATGCGATCGTGGTCAGCTTCGACGTCCCGGCTGAGTTGCGACCGATTTTTCACTATCAACCCGGGCAGCACCTGACGCTGCGCGCGACGATTGATGGCGAAGAGCAGCGACGTTCGTATTCGATCTGCTCCGCAGTGCAAGATGACGAGCTGAAAATCGCCATCAAAAAAGTGTCGGGGGGTGTGTTCTCCAGCTGGGCGCATGAGAATTTTTCGACCGGCATGGCGCTCGAGGTGATGCCGCCGAACGGTAGCTTTCATCTGCCGCTGTCGCCGGCGCATCATCGCCACTATCTGGCGTTTGCAGCGGGTAGCGGCATTACACCGGTATTCTCGATCATCAAGAGCACCCTGCTGGCTGAGCCACAGAGCCGCTTCACACTGGTATACGGTAACCGTGCCTCGTCCACCGTGATGATGCGCGATCCGCTGGCCGACCTGAAAGACCAGTTTCTCGACCGGCTCTCCGTCATTCACATCATGAGCCGCGAGAAGCAGGATATCGAATTGTTCAACGGCCGTATCGATGCAGATAAATGCCGTGCGTTATTCGAGCAATGGATATGGCTGGGCGATATCGATCATGTGTTCATCTGCGGACCGCAGCACATGATGGAACAGGTATCTGCAACGCTATTCTCGCTGGGCTTGGATAAATCGCGCATACACGCAGAACTGTTCGGCGTCGCCACCCCTGCGACTCGGCCGCGTGCAGTTGCAGCGGCGACCGATGCCCAGTGCGACGTCACGCTGGTGATCGACGGTCGTCATTACGAGTTCTCGATGCCGCGGGATGCGATGCCGGTACTGGAAGCCGGGCTGGCGCAGGGCATTGAGATACCCTACGCGTGCAAGGGTGGGATTTGCGCCACTTGCCGCTGCAAGATCACCGAAGGCAAAGCTGACATGGATGCCAACCATGCGCTGGAAGATTATGAAGTGGCCAGTGGTTTTGTGCTCAGTTGTCAGGCCTTTCCAGCGACAGACAAGCTGGTGCTGGATTTTGATCAGGATGCTTAAGGACTTATCATGAGCGCTCAAACTCATCAAGACGCTGCTGCGCTGGCGCGTGCCGCTGGCGAACACATGTATGCGCGCGACCGGGCGACCCAGGGTTTGGGCATCGAGCTACTGGAAGTGCGGCCAGGCTATGCTCGCATGGAGATGAAGGTGCGCAATGACATGCTGAACGGCCACGCGATGTGCCATGGGGGCTTCATTTTCACGCTGGCCGATTCCACGTTCGCATTTGCCTGTAACAGCTATAACGTGCAGACCGTAGCAGCCGGCTGCACTATTGAGTTCCTGACCCCGGCTTTCGAAGGCGAGCGCTTGCAGGCCGAGGCCATCGAGCAATCTCGCGGTGGCAAGACAGGTATCTACGATGTCGTCGTCACTAATCCGGAGGGACGCAAGATCGCGCTGATGCGAGGAAAATCGCATCAGCTGAAAGGTGCTGTTGTCGAGTAACCTTGTCGCCATCAATAAGACGCATCATCAATTAGACGCTAACATCATGACCGGAAAAAATAATAAGGTACTGCCGGTCGTGACACCTACTGCAGGAGACTACCCATGGCCACACCGCACGCGAGGCCTGCTGATCTTGAGCCCATAGAGACCGCCAGTCAGGATGAGTTGCGCGCGCTGCAGCTGCAGCGTTTGCAGGCAACTATGCGTCACGCCTACGAGCAAGTGCCGCACTATCGCGAGCGTTTCGATGACAAGGGTGTGCACCCGGACGACCTGAAGTCCTTGTCCGACCTGCCGAAATTTCCGTTCACCACCAAGGAGGATCTGCGCCAGAACTACCCGTTCGGCATGTTTGCGGTGCCACGCGAGCAAGTCGTTCGAGTGCATGCGTCCTCGGGCACGACGGGCAAGCCAACCGTTGTCGGCTATACCCGCAACGACATTGATACCTGGTCGCAGCTGGTGGCGCGTTCGATCCGCGCGGCGGGTGGTCGTGCCGGCGATATCGTGCATGTCGCTTATGGCTATGGCCTGTTCACCGGCGGACTTGGCGCGCACTATGGTGCGGAGCGACTGGGCTGCACGGTGATTCCGATGTCGGGCGGTCAGACCGAGAAACAGGTGCAGCTGATCAATGACTTCAGGCCGGACATCATCATGGTCACGCCGTCCTACATGCTGAACCTGATTGAAGAATTCGAGCGGCAGGGGCTGGATCCGGCAGCTTCTTCGCTTCGCATAGGCATCTTCGGCGCAGAACCCTGGACAGAATCCATGCGCGAAGAGATCGAGCGTCGTGCTGGGCTGGATGCGGTCGATATTTATGGCCTATCGGAAGTCATGGGCCCGGGCGTGGCGAACGAGTGCATTGAGACGAAGGATGGCCCGGTGATCTGGGAAGATCATTTTTATCCCGAGATCATTCACCCGGTGACCGGCGAGGTCATGTCCGATGGCGAGGCTGGCGAACTTGTATTCACCTCGCTGACAAAAGAGGCGATGCCAGTGATTCGCTACCGCACGCGTGACCTTACGCGATTGCTGCCACCGACCGCGCGTAGCATGCGCCGCATGGATAAGATCGTTGGTCGCTCGGACGACATGCTGATCATCCGTGGTGTGAATGTGTTCCCTTCGCAGATAGAAGAGCTGCTGCTGGCTCAGCCATCACTGGCGCCACATTATCAGCTGGTGTTGACTCGCGACATGCATCTCGATCAGCTTGAGGTGCTGGTCGAGACGCGAGAGGATGTGCGCCATGGCGAGGGTCTGCGCGGCGGAACGGCGTTGGAGCAGATGATCAAATCTCTCATTGGCATCTCCTGCACCGTGACTGTGCTGCCGCCGAATGGCGTCGAGCGCACTCAGACGGGCAAGGCGAAACGGATAGTCGACCGGCGCCGATAAGCGCAACAAACATAGCCAGCAATATCCCTGGCAGGGGAGCATGGATTCGAACCACGCCGGCCGGCTTGGACACCGGTCTGTCCCCCTGGACACTCCCCTTTGAATGGCAGCCGGTGGCGAGAGCTCTGGCTGACCGTGACGCTATTTTCCTTGTAAGGCAGGCGACGAGCTTGAGGCGACTCAGCGAGCGAGGGATCGCGCTTGGCGAAGCTCAAGCGATACGTGATCTACAGCGCTGAGAATGTCCGCTCCACCTCTGAGGACAATCACATGGCGCGGTACTCCGGATCATCGCTCACAGCGCTGGAATCGCCGGCAGAGAAGGTCCCATCTGCACGGGTCGATGATTCGCATGCTGTCATTGTTGGTCAGATCGTCGAGCATCATGTGCCACCGCATGCGATTGATGGACTCGATCGTCTTTACGGCAGCCTGTACGCCTGCTGGCGTTTCTTGCGGCTGTGCGATCCTGTGCTCCCACATACCTGGATCGCGTATCAGCGTGGCGAGATAGTGGGTGTGCTGCTATTCAGGATCAATGCCGGGCGAGTTCGCGTACTGACAGAAATGTTCATGCTTGACGAGGCCATCGCCACTGCATTCGCTCGCGATGTATTCAGTCGCTACCGGGATGCTGGAGAGATCGATTTCAATGCGATCGGCTTGAATTCTCCATTTACGCGTGTGGCCTGCCAGCATTTCGCATTTTCTGAGAATTATTTGCTGACGCTGCCTGCTTCCGTAGAGAGCTATCAGCGGGCACTGGGCAAATCCACCCGCAAGACGCTTCGGGGTTACGGCAACCGGCTACTGCGAGATCATCCGGGTTTCGAGTGGCGATGCAGTCTTGCTGATACGCTGCCGCGCCATGTGCAGCGCGCAGTTGTGCAGCAGCTGCAGGAATTCAAGCGCGCCAGCATGGCCGCGCGGGGCAAGCAGGCACAGATCGATGCTCACGAGACCGCTCAGCTACTGCAGATGGCAGCTGATTGCGGGATGTTCGGTCTGGGAACAGTCGACGGAAAACTCTGCGCTGGTTCACTCGCATTGAAAATTGGCGATAGCTACGTGATGATGCTGTGCGCCGCCGATCCCGCGTTTTCCAGTCACCGGCTCGGGTTGCTTGCCTGTTACTGGTCGCTCTGCGACTGCATCACGCAGGGCGCGCGCCAGTGCCATTTGCTCTGGGGACGCTATCGCTACAAAGAACAATTGCTTGCAGTGCCAATCTCATTGCACCGCCTGAGGATGTATCGTTCTCGTTGGCATATGTTGTTTCGCCCGATGGGCATCGCTTGCATGACCGCTCAAGGATTGTCACAGCGTTGTCGTGCATGGCTGCGAAGCGAAGTGCCAAACCACCAAAGCCGCGTAGTGCGTGACTTCCTCGGTGTGATCAAGCGACTTGGCTCAACCCATGAAGCGACTTTACTGCAGAAATAGATCATCCGATTGGATAGTGAATCCCGTCGATTTCTGAGCTGTCGAAAAAAGCCGCTCCCGAAGGAGCGGCAAGCTTTTTTTAGCGACGCCGAAAGGCATGAAGCCCCTGCAACTAGATCCCGAGGTACGTTCATGAGGCGGGCGAGCTGATGACGCCAGTGGTACCCGGCGTCATCGTTCCCACGCCGGACAGCGTAGTGATCGGCGTGACGGTCGTCGTCGGCGTCGCGGTGCCCGTCGTCGCCCCCGCCGTACCTGCGGTGCTCATGGTGTCGGTTGTGATTCCAGTCGCTGTACCTGTCGTGCCACCGGTGGTAGCGCCGCTCGTAGTACCGCTGGTAGGACCACTCGTAGGTCCGGTCGTCGATGCAGAGGCATTGCCACCAGTGAGCGCTGTACCCTGCGCGCTGGTCAGTGTGGTGCGCGCAATCCATATGCCCGAACCCTGCGTGGTCTCGCGCAGACTGTTGACCACCGGGCCAACGGTGCCAGCTGCGCCCTGTCTCAGGCTGGCACCCGTCCCGGTAATGCCTGAAGAGACAATCACTGAGGTGAGCACACGATCACGCGGTCGGTAGACCGTGATCGTCGTCGCGGTCGCTGCGCTGGATGTGGGGGGCACGGCAAGTGCTCCGGTCATCACATTGGTGAAAAATAGCGGACGAGTCGCGGCGGCGGTGATAGCGGCCGTGCTGGCGATACCGCTGCCGGTGCTAGTAACGCCGCTGGTGCTGCCGCTGGTGGTGCTAGAGGTGCCTGATGCAATCGAATTATTGTTGATTGCGCTGCTGCTCATGGTGCCAGTGTTGACGCTTTTTGCCGTATTGCTCGATGTGGTGGCATTACTTGTCGTCGTGTCGGCTGTCCCACTGGCGACTATACCTCCGGTACTTGCTCCCCCGCTGGTGGTGACGGTGCCGGTACCGGCAGTAGCGCCGTTTGTTGTGCCCGAGGTGCTGATGGTCGTGCTGGTACCGCTGGCGGGAATCGCTGATCCGCTCTTGGGCAGCTGAACCAGGATCTGGCCGCGAATTTCACCATCAGGGAAAGCCGCGCTGTGGACGTTGAAGTAATAGCTGCCCGCGCGCAGCATATTCAACTGCTCCACACTCAGCACGGTGCTGACGGTCCAGATGCCGCTGCCACTGCTGCTCTCAGTGAGTTGCAATGCCACAGGTCCGGAGACGCCGCGCGGCGCGGCATGAATGTGTGCCGCTGTGCCCGCGATATCCGCGGTGACGACAGTGGCCTTCATCTGACGTGTCTCAGGGTCGACCACGACCACCCCAGTGGCAGTGGCGGCTGTGTTCACCAGCGGCACTTCTTCAGCGCCAGTCAGGGTGGCCGAAAAAACATTGTTCGGTACCGTGCTGTTGGCAGAGTTCACTTGATTGCTATTCGATCGGGTGGCGGTCGGGTTGATGGGGTTGCTGTCGCTGCCGCAGCCTGTCAGCACCAGCAGCAGTAATGCAGAGATCCACCCGGAAGTGAATCGCGTCAATGAAAAAGCTTTCATGAGTCGTCCTCTGGTTGAGAAATACTCCCTGGAAAAATGAGCGCTGCGTTAACGGCCGGGCTGGCCTTGCCGCACCGGATGTGAGTCGCAGTCTGAGGAATGTCCGTACAGGCGCGTTGCTCGTCTAAGCAGTGAGCGTGCCCACCGGGCGTGGCTTGCTCGGGCTATGGATGGGCAACGCTGGATCAGTGCGCATCGTAAGAATTACCGGTGCGTCTGAAAAAATTCGGCAGGTGTGGCTGCATGGCTGGGTTACCATTCGGATTCACCATCGGAATCGCAACCCTCATGTCAGAGACAGACTTACGTCCAGGACAATCGATCGAGCTGCTCAAGGCGCTGCATATCCTGACCCGCGATGGCAAGATGAATCAGGACAGTCGCCGCAAGCTCAAGCAGGTCTATCATCTTTTCCAGTTCATCGAACCTTTGCTTCAGCAGCTGGCATCTAAGGGAAGGCCGATCACGCTGGTGGATCATGGCGCAGGAAAATCTTACCTGGGCTTCATTCTGTACGATCTTTTTTTCAAGGATCGTGATGACGGTTCGCATATCTACAGCATCGAGTCGCGTGCCGAGCTGGTAGACAAGGCGCGCGAGCTTGCCGATCGTGCGGGTTTTGGTCGCATGTCATTTCTTCCGCTCTCGGTGGCCGAATCTACCGAGTCGCCCTTATTACCTGAAACAGTGGACATCGTCACCGCGCTGCATGCCTGCGATACCGCCACAGATGATGCGATCAGCTTCGCTCTCAAAAAGCAGTCGCGTTTCATCGTGCTGGTGCCTTGCTGTCAGGCCGAAGTCGCCGCAACCTTGCGGCGCCTGAAGGGAAAATCGCTCACGCGTGATGTGCTCACCGAGATCTGGCGCCATCCTATTCATACTCGCGAGTTTGGCAGTCACCTGACGAATGTGCTGCGATGTCTGCAACTCGAAGCGCACGGTTATCAGGTAAACGTGACGGAACTGGTCGGTTGGGAGCATTCAATGAAGAATGAACTGATCATCGCCAGTCAGCATCGTGACGTACCGCGACAGCGCGCTGCAAAACGTCTGCAGCAGGTACTGGTCGATATTGGGCTGGAGGAGATGTCGGAACGCTTCTGGGTGCCGGCCTGATGACCTAACGGCTCAGGCTGTCTCAGGCGGTCTCAGACAGACGCTTACTGGCTGGGTTGACCCTGCGTTGGCGGACGCAACAGTGTGGTTGCTGGCAGCGAGTGGCTGGCAACAAAGATTTCATGCAGCAGCAGACTGAAGCTTCCAACCAGCATTGCCATCGTGGCGACGAACATGAAGGCAATCAGCGAATCAAGTTTCAGGTTCAGCGAGTCGTCGATGAACAGCACCACGACCACCATGCACACCAGGATCATGCAGCAGGCAGACAAACCGACTGCGCGATGAATAGCTGTTGCCCGGCGGCGCAGCACCGAGAGTTCGTGCACCAGCACCGGTCGCAGTCCGAGGCCGCCGGAGAGTTTTTCTTCTAGCGTTTCTTGGCGGTCGCTGATCCTCTCCAGTCGGTTGGTCAGCACGCGCATCTGAATCATTACGCCAAGCATCAGCAGTGCGGGTGTGATCGCCACACTGATCAGGTTGCCGATATCGCCAAACAGGGATTTCATCTCGGGTCGGTGGGAAGGTATTGACGTTTTCCATTGTAACTGCTTCCGGCAGTCGCGTTGGATCGGCGCTGAGCTAATCTTTCTGCGAGGCGGCACGCAAGCGTGGCCTTGGGCAATCGGCGCAGCGGAGGCAGCGTCTCTCGGTTGACGCCGGCAGAGTGCGCCCGGGCCCGGGCTTGGTGCTTCGCAAAGTCTGCCTGCACTCCCTGGACTATGCTCGGTAGCCCGGTTTCAGCGGCTGATTCGGTTGCTGCAATGCGATCAGTGAAGAATTTATTTTGTATTTTTGCAGAAATAGAATAAGTTCTCGGATCGGTGCGAGGGCCAGTGTGTTGCACGGACCATCGACAAACATATTAGTAAAAAAATAAAAAATCTCGGAGACAGGCAGGATGGAACCCACTTTACTGGCTGAGCAGATCTCGGCACCGCATACCCACCGGGGTGCCAGCATCCCGGCGCAAGGCAGCACTGATGCCCGGCCGGGCAAGCGCTGAACAATTCTCCGGCCCCTCGTCAAGACCTCAAGGAGCAACCATGTCGGACATCATCCTGGAGACCCGGGATCTGACGCGCGAGTTCAAAGGATTCGTCGCCGTCAATCAGGTGAACCTGAAGGTGCAGCGCGGCCATATCCACGCGCTCATCGGCCCCAACGGCGCAGGCAAGACCACCTGTTTCAATCTGCTGACAAAGTTTCTTGCGCCGTCATCGGGACAGATACTGTTCAATGGCCGCGACATCACGATGCAACAGCCCGCGCAGATCGCGCGCATGGGCATCATCCGTTCATTTCAGATTTCGGCGGTCTTCCCTCACCTGACTGTGCTGGAGAATGTACGCATCGGCTTGCAGCGCAATCTGGGCACCTCCTTTCATTTCTGGAAGAGCGAAACCACGCTGAACCAGCTGAATGATCGCGCGATGCAGTTGCTGGGCGATGGAACCCGAATTGATGCTTCTCGATGAACCCACGCAGGGCATGGGCCATGAAGACGTCAAGCGCGTTACCGACCTGATCAAGAAGGTGTCGAAGGGCCGAACCATCCTGATGGTCGAGCACAACATGAGTGTGGTGTCCGGTATCAGCGATCGCATCTCGGTCCTGCAGCGCGGCGCGATACTGGCCGAGGGCGACTATCAGACCGTGTCGCAGAATCCGCAGGTACTGGAAGCCTACATGGGCAGTGCCACGGTGCTGGAAGGAGCGCACTGATGAGCAAGGCACTCGAGATCAAGAATCTGCAGGCCTGGTATGGTGAATCGCACATACTGCATGATGTGAATTTCTCTGTCGAGCAGGGTGAGGTCGTCACGCTGCTCGGTCGTAATGGCGCGGGTCGCACGACCACACTACGCGCGATGATGGGCCTGACCGGACGTCGTGAAGGTTCGGTGAAGATCAATGGTGTGGAATCGATCGCAATGCCCACGCATCGCATCGCTCACCTTGGCGTGGGTTACTGCCCCGAAGAGCGGGCGATTTTTTCATCGTTATCAGCAGAAGAAAACCTGATGCTGCCACCGACACTGCTGCCGGGCGGGATGTCGGTGGATGAGATTTATCAGATGTTCCCTAATCTGGCTGAGCGCCGTCACAGCCAGGGTACGCGACTGTCGGGCGGCGAGCAGCAGATGCTGGCGGTGGCGCGCATTTTGCGAACAGGTGCCAAGCTTTTGCTTCTCGATGAAATCTCCGAAGGCCTCGCGCCTGTGATTGTGCAGGCATTGGCGCGCATGATCACGACCCTGAAAAGCCAGGGTTACACCATCGTGATGGTCGAGCAGAACTTCCGCTTCGCTGCGCCGCTTGCCGATCGTTTCTACGTGATGGAGCATGGTCAGATTGTCGAACAGTTCGCTTCGGGTGAGCTGGAGGCCAAGACCTCTGTGCTGAACGAATTGCTGGGAGTCTGAGATGGAACTATTTGGTATCCCCATGGCTGCCTTGATGGGACAGCTGCTACTGGGGCTGGTGAACGGCTCGTTCTACGCAATGCTCTCTTTGGGGCTGGCGGTGATTTTTGGTCTGCTCAATGTGATCAATTTTGCGCACGGCGCGCTGTACATGATGGGTGCCTTCCTGGCGTGGATGGGCCTGAATTATTTTGGTATCAATTACTGGGTGATGCTGGTAGCGGCACCTGTGCTCGTTGCGATCTTCGGCATCGTGATCGAGAAAACCATGCTGCGCTGGCTGTACAAGCTGGATCACCTGTACGGATTGCTGCTGACCTTTGGCATCACACTGATGATCGAAGGTGTGTTCCGCTCTTTCTATGGCGTGTCCGGGCAGCCCTACTCGGTACCCTCGCAACTCACGGGTGCGACTGACCTCGGCTTCATGATGCTGCCTAACTATCGCGCCTGGGTGGTGTTCGCATCGCTAGTGGTCTGTCTCGCGACCTGGTTCGTCATCGAGAAGACACGCCTTGGCGCATATCTGCGCGCAGGCACGGAAAATCCCAAGATGGTGGAAGCTTTCGGCATCAACGTACCGCTGATGGTCACGCTGACGTATGGATTTGGCGTTGCGCTCGCTGGGTTCGCCGGCGTGCTCGCGGCGCCTGTGCTCCAAGTGTCACCGCTGATGGGATCGAACCTGATCGTCGTTGTCTTCGCCGTGGTCGTGATCGGCGGTATGGGTTCCATCCTTGGCTCGATTGTCACTGGCCTCGGGCTGGGTGTGCTCGAAGGTCTGACCAAAGTGTTTTATCCGGAGCTGTCGGCGACTGTCGTGTTCATCATCATGGCAATCGTATTGCTGATTCGCCCCGCTGGCCTGTTCGGTCGTGAGAAATAAGGAGTCGCTGCGATGCTGAGAAAACTGGGTTATGCCGCCGTTCTGATCGGCGCTCTCGCCGCACCGTTCTTTCTATATCCGGTGCTGCTGATGAAGATCATGTGCTTCGCACTGTTTGCCTGTGCATTCAATCTGCTGATCGGCTTCACTGGCCTGCTGTCGTTTGGTCATGCAGCGTTTTTCGGGGGTTCCGCCTACATCGCCGGTCATGCACTGAAAGTCTGGGGCCTGCCGACCGAAATCGGTCTTGTGCTGGGAGTGCTCTATGCGGCCATCATGGGTTTTGTGATCGGCAAGCTGGCGATACGCCGGCAGGGTATTTACTTCACGATGATCACGATGGCACTGTCGCAGATGGTGTTCTTCGTATTCCTGCAGGCGCCGTTCACTGGTGGTGAAGATGGCTTGCAGTCGATACCGCGCGGGACGCTACTGGGCAGTATCGACCTGAAGAACGATCTCACCATGTACTACGTGGTACTCGGCATCGTGGTGCTGTCCTTCCTGCTAGTGGTGCGGATCATTCATTCACCGTTTGGACAGGTACTCAAGGCCGTGCGCGAGAACGAACCACGCGCGATCTCGCTCGGTTACGACACCGATCGTTACAAGCTACTGGCGTTCGTGCTGTCGGCCGCGCTGGCTGGGCTGGCCGGTTCGACCAAGGCCGTCGTGCTGGGTTTTGGCACGCTCACGGATGTGCACTGGTCGATGTCAGGCTTGGTGGTACTGATGACGCTGGTCGGCGGCATGGGCACGTTATTTGGCCCTGTGCTGGGCGCGATCATCATTATCGCGCTGGAAAACAAGCTCGGCGATCTGGGCACCTGGATGGCAAAAATCTCCCATGTGGAGTGGTTCAATACGATCGGAGAATCGGTCACCATGGTAACTGGCTTGATTTTTGTGATCTGCGTGCTTGCTTTTCGGCGTGGCATCATCGGCGAACTTGCGGCCCGCCTGCGTTAAGAATCGTTCTGGAGAGTAAGTGATGAGTGCCGCCAAGTTCCATTGGGAAGACCCGCTGTTGTTGGATCAACAGCTGACCGCAGAAGAGCGCATGGTGCGCGATGCCGCGCGCGCCTACGCGCAGGACAGGCTGATGCCGCGCGTGCTGGAAGCTTTTCGTCATGAAAAGACCGATCCGGCGATATTCCGCGAGATGGGCGAGCTGGGCCTGATGGGCCCGACCATTCCAGCGGAGTACGGCGGCGCTGGCTTGAACTATGTGAGCTATGGCCTGATCGCGCGTGAGATCGAGCGCGTGGACTCTGGTTTCCGCTCGATGATGAGTGTGCAGAGCTCACTTGTGATGTTGCCGATCTATGAATTCGGCACTGAGGACCAGCGAAAAAAATATCTGCCAAAGCTGGCGAAGGGTGAGTGGATAGGCTGCTTTGGTCTTACGGAGCCCAATCATGGCTCCGACCCCGGTGGTATGGAGACCCGCGCGAAAAAAGTCGACGGTGGCTACAGCCTGAGTGGCTCGAAAATGTGGATCAGTAACAGCCCGATCGCTGAGATTTTTGTGGTGTGGGCCAAGGATGATGAAGGCAAGATCCGAGGGTTCATTCTCGAAAAAGGCTGGAAGGGTTTATCTGCCCCAGCCGTTCACGGCAAGATGGGCTTGCGTGCATCAACTACGGGCGAGATCGTGATGGACCAGGTGTTCGTGCCGGAGGAGAACGCCTTCCCCGAGGTGCGCGGGCTCAAAGGCCCGTTCACCTGCCTCGATTCAGCGCGTTTCGGCATCTCGTGGGGATCGCTCGGTGCAGCAGAATTTTGCTGGCATACCGCGCGTCAGTACACGCTGGATCGCAAGCAGTTTGGCAAGCCATTGGCATCGAATCAGCTGATCCAGAAAAAACTCGCCGACATGCAGACCGAGATCACGCTGGCACTGCAAGGCTGCCTGCGCCTTGGCCGCATGCGTGACGAAGGCACGGCCGCGGTTGAGATCACCTCGATCATGAAGCGCAATTCCTGTGGCAAGGCGCTGGAGATCGCGCGTATGGCCCGTGACATGTTGGGTGGCAATGGCATCAGCGATGAATACGGTGTCGTACGCCACATGCTGAACCTGGAAGTGGTAAACACTTATGAGGGTACGCATGATATCCACGCGCTGATCCTCGGTCGCGCGCAGACTGGCATACAAGCTTTTTTCTAAGGTCATTATGGCCTCGGCGCTCGCAGGCATCCGGGTCGTCGACCTCTCTCGAGTGTTGGCCGGGCCATGGTCCACACAGAACCTCGCCGATCTTGGCGCCGAGGTGATCAAGATCGAACGTCCTGGCACGGGCGATGATACTCGCAGCTGGGGTCCGCCTTTCGTCGATCGCGTCGATACGGAAGGACGCGATGCGGCGTATTTCTTTTGCGCGAACCGTAACAAGCGTTCACTGACGCTAGACTTCACGCTGCCTGAAGGCCGTGACATCCTGATCAGGTTGATCAAACAAGCCGATGTGCTGGTCGAGAATTACAAGGTCGGCGGGCTAAAAAAATATGGTCTCGACTATGCTTCCGTCGCATTAATCAATCCCCGGCTGGTTTACTGCTCGATCACTGGCTTTGGTCAAGATGGCCCGTATGCCAAGCGTCCCGGCTATGATGCGCTGATTCAGGCCATGGGTGGTTTGATGAGCATTACCGGTGAGCCGGATGAGGTGCCCGGCGGCGGCCCACAGAAAGTCGGCGTCGCGGTGGTGGACTTGCTGACCGGCCTGTACGCGACGAATGCGATACTCGCCGCATTGTTTCATCGTGAAAGAACGGGTGAGGGGCAGCAGATCGATATTGCCTTGCTGGATGTGCAGGTGGCAACACTGGCAAACCAGGCGGGCAATTATCTGTTGAGTGGCGCGGTGCCGAAGCGCATGGGTAGTGCGCATCCCTCCATCGTGCCGTATCAGCCTGTCGCTTGCAAAGATGGTTATCTGATGCTTGCGATTGGCAATGACACGCAGTTCGCCGGTCTGTGCCGCGCAGCAGGGGAGCCGGATGTCGCCAGCGATGAACGCTTCGCGAGCAATGAGGCGCGGGTGCATCATCGTCAGGCCTTGCGCGACTGGCTATCCCAAGTCATGCAGACGAAAACTATCGATGAATGGTGTGCGCTGGCAAAGCGCGAGAATTTTCCCTGCGGTCCAATCAATACCATCGATCGAGTATTCCGTGATCCTCAGGTTCAGGCACGCGGCATGCAGTTTCGGCTGCACTCAGCAGCACACGGTGATCTGGATCTGGTTGCATCGCCGATCAGGATGTCGAAAACGCCAGTCAGTTATCGCAGAGCGCCGCCCGGGCTTGGACAAGATAATGCAGACCTCTTGCGCGAGCTGGGGTATGTCGATGAAGAGCTTGATCGCTTGAGGAAAAAGCAGGTGATCTGAGACGCCTTGAGAAGTGCGTCGGTGATCAGCCAGCCGAGCACGCCAGAAAGGCTTGATGCGTGCTCAGATAGATACGGTCTTTCATCTGTTCACCCAGTGGTGTATTGCGCAGACGATCCAGCACGGGCCCTTTGATTTCCGCGAAATGCAGCCGGATATGTCGTTCGGCGAGATCGCGCTCAAGCTCAGTCAGCATCACCAGCGCCGTGGTGTCGAGCTGATTGACTGCTGACAGAATCAGCAGCAGGTCGCGCGTCCCGGGTTGTTGCTGAAGCAGGCTTTCAATTTTTTCTTCCAGCACTTGCGCATTCGCAAAATAAAGGCTTTCATCGATGCGCAGCGCAATCAGGCCGGGCAGTGTCTCGACCTGATGCCGTTCGATATTTCGAAAATGCTCCGTGCCCGGAACCCGGCCAACAACGGCCATGTGCGGATGACTGCTGCGCCAGACCAGAACGGCTAGTGACAGTGCAACGCCGATGACGATGCCTTCTTCGACACCGAAGACGATCACGCCAAAGAAAGTCAGCAGCAGGGCGGTCGCATCGGCTTTGTCGTAGTGCCAGGCGTCTTTGAGTGTTTGCATGTCGATCAGCCCTAGCACCGCAACGATGATGGTGGCAGACAGCACGGTATGCGGCAGATAGTGGAACCAGGAGGTCAGTCCGATCAGTACCACGCCCATCATCAGTGCCGAGATCACGCTAGCCACGGGTGTGTTTGCGCCTGCCGAAAAATTCACCACTGAGCGCGCGAAGCCGCCAGTGACCGGGAAGCCGCCAGATAATGCGCTGGCGATATTTGCTGCGCCAATGCCGAGCAATTCGCGATCAGGCTGGATGCGTTGTGCGCGTTTCATCGCCAGCGATTGTGCTACCGAGACGCTTTCGACGAAACCAACCAGTGAAATCAGCATGGCAGGTACCCACAGTGCATGCAGCGCATCCCAGCTGGGCAGTGACATAGCGAGTACGGGAAGGCCTGCAGGGACGTTGCCCACGATAGAGACCTGCGCAGTTTCAGCCAGATCTAGGCTAGCAACGACAGCGGTCGAGAGGATCACCGCGGTTATCGGCGCGAGTTTGCTGACCATCTCAGCGACTTTGGCAGGAACGCCGATTCGTCTCAGCAGCAACGCGAGGTGAGAGCGTGCGAAGAACAGGAAGACTAGCGCCGTGATGCCGATGCCTGAGGTGACCACATTTGTTTCGGGCAGGTGCTTGATCAAGCCTGCGAGCGTCGAGAGCACGCCGGCTGAGGAAAATGTTATGCCGAGCAGGTATTTGACCTGTCCTATCGCGATCAGCACCGCCGAGCCCGAGATGAAGCCGCTGATGACAGGATGACTGAGGAACCAGGCGAGAAAGCCCAGACGCAGCAAGCCGGCACCGATAAGCATCAGGCCCGACAGCAGCGCCAGAAGGATCGCCATCGCCAGATACTCGGGCGTACCTTGCGCCGCCAGTGGAGCAAGCGAACTGGCGGTCATCAGCGATGCGACCGCCACCGGACCCACGGCGAGGGTCATGCTGCTGCCCAGCAGCGCATAAGCGATCAAGGGCAGGATGCTGGCGTACAGCCCGACTTCTGGAGGCAAGCCCGCGAGCATTGCATACGCGAGGCTTTGCGGTATCAGCATGACCGTCACGATCAGGCCGGCGAGCACATCACCGCTCAGCCAGTCTCGCTGGTAATGCCTGAGCCATGCCGGCATCCACGCCTGAATCCGCATTGCTCAGCTGCCCTCTGGTCTTGCCAGCCACTCATGACCCTTGAGCATCAGGTTCCAGTACACCCCGGGAAGAATATTTTTCTTTAGTATCCACGCCGACGAACGAGGGACGGTAGGATCCAGCGGAAAGGTGGGCAGCAGCTTGCCGCCAAAGCCGAATTCAGCAAGCACGATCTTGCCTTTCTCGACGGTCAGCGGGCAGGAACCATAGCCATCGTACTTGGTCGGCAGCTCACGTCCGCTGCGCAGGGCGAGCAGATTCTCTGCAACCACGACAATCTGCTTGCGCGCTGCAGCGGCAGTCTTTGCATTCGGTGATGACGAGGCATCACCGAGGCTGAAGATATTCGGATAGCGATTGTGCTGAAGCGTTACCTGATTCACGTCGACCCAGCCCTCGGCGTTTGCCAGCGGGCTTTCTTTCACGAAGTCAGGGGCGGTCTGTGGCGGCGTGACGTGAATGAAATCGAAGCTCTTTTCAATTTGTACGGTATCGCCGCTCGCATCTTTTTCTTCGAACCATGCGCGTTTCGCTGGACCATCGATGGCCACCAGTTTCGAATTGAAATGCAGATGGGCGTTGTAGCGCTTCACATACTCCATCAGCGGCGGCACGAAATCCGCGACGCCAAACAGCACCGCACCCGCGTTATGGAACTCGACCTGAATATTTTTCAGCACGCCCTGACGCTCCCACTCGGAACAGGACAAATACATGGCCTTCTGCGGCGCGCCCGCGCACTTGATTGGCATCGGGGGCTGCGTGAAGATCGCCCTGCCGGATTTCATCTTGCGTACTAATTCCCAAGTGTAAGGCGCGAGGTCGAACCGGTAATTCGAGGTTACGCCATTCTTGCCCAGCGTTTCTTCCAGGCCGGGGACACCTTTCCAGTTCAGTTTCAGGCCAGGTGCAACGATGAGGTTTTGATAGCTGACTGTACTGCCGTTATCCAGCATTACCTGTCGGTTGTCGGGATCAAAGCCAGTCGCTGCGGCGCGTATCCAGGTGACGCCGGCGGGCATCACCTCGGCCATGTCGCGCACACTGTCGCGCGCATCAAACTCGCCGGCGCCGACCAAGGTCCATGACGGCTGATAGTAGTGCTTGTCGCTGGGCTCGATGATGGCAATCTGCAGATTGGGCTGGCGTTTCTTCAGGCTGGCAGCCAGTCCGATACCGGCACTGCCGCCGCCGACAATCAGGATGTCTTGACTGTCGCTCCAGTTGCAGGCGACTGCGGCCGCGCCACCCGACATCGTGGCCGGCGATGATTGACCATTGGCCAAGCGATACAGATTTTGCGATCGGGCGCCGCTACGGCAGAATGCCAGCACCGGGCCGGGACGGATGGCCAACAGCTCAGCGAATTTTCTGGCCTGCGGCTCGGTGATCTGCCCACTGATCACGGGCAGGTAGTCGTAATTCAGGCCTGCTGCCTTGGCGGCCGCTTCGAGCTCAGCACTGCTCGGCTGGTCTGCGCCACCTTCGCCATCGGGCCGGTTGTTGATCACGGTTTTGAAGCCCATCGCAGCAATTTCGGGCAGGTCCGACGGGCTGACCTGCGGTGCTGTGCTGAATTTGTCGGTATGCCGGGTGACGTTCGCTGACATGCTGATCTCCTCTGGTGGCGGCTGGTGGTGCAGCTTGGGTGCGGGTGCCGCGGTGTCTCGATTTCAACAATTACATTATATTGACAAATAAATTGTCTGTCAATATAATGTAATTACGTTAAATAATAGCGGAGCCCCGCCATGACTGATTCACTGAAGCCCCAAGTTCACGGAATCTTCGATCCCGTCACTTGGACGGTCACCTATGTAGTCTATGAAAAAGAGGGCACGGCTTGCGCAATTATCGACTCTGTACTGGACTATGACCCGAAATCCGGCCGCACTCGCACCGATTCCGCTGACAAGGTGATCGAGTTTGTCAAACAGAAGAACCTGAAGGTTGAATGGATACTGGAGACGCATGCACACGCGGACCATTTCACGGCAGCGCCTTATCTGAAGCAGAAACTCGGCGGCAAGACCGCTATCGGCGATCACATCACGACTGTGCAGCAGGTATTCAAGGGTATTTTCAATCTGGAGCCGGGCTTTGCGACCAATGGTTCGCAGTTCGATCATCTGCTGAAAGACGGCGAAGAATTTCGTTTCGGTGCGCTGTCGGGATCGACGTTGTACGTGCCTGGACATACGCCGGCTTGCGTCGCTTTCCATATTGGCGATACGGTGTTCGTCGGTGACACGATGTTCATGCCGGACGTGGGCACGGCACGCTGCGATTTCCCCGGCGGCGATGCAAAGACACTATATGCTTCAGTGAGGAAAATCCTCAGTCTTCCCGACGCGACACGGTTGTTCATGTGCCACGACTACCCGCCGAATGACAGACCGGTCGCGTTCGAGACGACCGTCGGCGAGCAGCGGCGCATGAACATTCATGTGCATGACGGTATCAGCGAGGCGCAGTTTGTAGAAATGCGCACTCGGCGCGATGCCACGTTGGAGATGCCAGTGCTGATTTTGCCAGCGGTCCAAGTCAATATTCGTGCTGGCGAGATGCCGCCACGAGATAGCAATGGTGTCGCTTATCTGAAGATACCGGTTAACGCACTCTGAGTGTCCCCGCCAGCAAGCATGAAAAAGCCCGCGCATCGCGCGGGCTTTGGTTCAAACTTTACTCAGCTTACAAGCCAGCGTTCTGCTGTGCCACCATCATGTAAAGCATGGGGATGGATAGCATGGTGTTGAAGCGGGAAGTCAGCATGGCCAGGCGGGCCGCTGCGGCTTTCTCCTCCGCTTCGACGGTAACGATACCCAGCGCTTTTTTCTGGTTCGGCCAGATGATGAACCAGACATTGAATGCCATCACCAGCGCAAGCCACATGCCGATGCCGATGGCGTGCACGGGTTGCTGCAGGCCCAGTGCGGGGACGAGATAGCCGTTCATCCATGCGACCAGCAAACCAGTAACGACTGTTGACAGCGCCGCGTACCGGAACCAGAACAACGCGGTTGGCGCGATCACTTTGCCGATCGCCGGTTTTTGCTCGTCGGGGATTTTTGGCATCGAAGGAATCTGTACGAAGTTGAAGTACCAGAGCAGACCGATCCACATTACGCCCGAAACTACATGCAACCATCGCATGAAGAATGCGCCCCACGCATGACCAAATTGCGGGCCCACGCCAGAGACGCCCGCAGAGATCAGCACCAGCAGAATCAATATGATCACGCCGGCGATGATGGTACGTCCCAAAGATTGCAGAACTGCAGCCATAAAACCTCCCTGAAATGAACTTCACCTGTTTTTATTGGGGCGGAGAATATCGCTGCAGCCCATCACTTGTCGCAGCGTGCCGAAATGCCCCTTATGTAAATACGCGCCGAAGTATAGCCCAAGCCGGCATTTTCGATCGGCTGCTGCCTTGCCTGACTGCGGGCACTCAATCCTCGGGCATGGCGGCACTGATGTCGATCGCGGTTTTCCCCCCAGCGAGTGTCAGCGTGAGTCGTTGCGGGGCGAGAATCTCGGAGGGGCGCCGCAGAATCTTGCCCGCACCATCGGACACGATGGCGTAGCCGCGCTCCAGCGTACGCTGCGGCGCCAGCAGTTCAAGCTGTTCGCGCGCAGAGGCCAGCGCGTGCTGACGAGAAACTTCTCTCTGGCTGAATGCCGTATGCAAGCGCGTCGCCTGCGCTGTTACGCGCGCGCGGGCCATTCGGGTATCCGGTATCGCATGACGCAAGCGGTTGGTGATGTGATCCAGACGAAAGCGCGCTGCTGTTACTGGGCTTGATGTCGCATGACTGAGACGTATCGCGAGCCCGCTCAGTTTCAGTTTATGGTGGTTGATCGCAGTGGACGGACTTTGCAGCCGGTGCGCCAGCCAGTCCAGCGTCTGCTCGCGCTCGTCCATCTGCCGGCGCAGTTGATGACTCAGGCCGTGAGCGAGGTCTTCCAGCTCGGCCAGCCAGTCATCCGTCGGTGCGGCGGCCAGCTCTGCAGCGGCCGTCGGCGTTGGTGCGCGCAAATCAGCGACGAAATCTGCGATGGTGACGTCGGTCTCGTGACCCACGCCGGAAATGACCGGCACACGACAAGCCGCGATAGCGCGTGCGACTTGTTCATCATTAAAAGACCACAAGTCTTCCAGGCTTCCACCGCCCCGGCAGACGATGAGCAGATCGCACTCTGCGCGACGCGATGCACTATGGATCGCCTCGGCGATTTTGTCTGCCGAGCCTTCGCCTTGCACTGCGGTCGGATACAGCACTAGTGCAATATGCGGCGCACGCCGCCGGAATGTAGTGAGTACATCGCGCAAAGCTGCCGCCTGCGGACTGGTGACGATGCCAATGGTGCGCGGAAAGTCGGGCAGCTCGCGCTTGCGCGCGTCGTCAAACAAACCTTCGGCCGCGAGCTTTGCTTTCAGGCGCAAGAAGGCTTCATACAGATTGCCCACGCCGGCCTTGCGCATGGCCTCGACATTCAGCTGGAAGTCGCCGCGTGCAGCATACAGGCTGACCGTTGCTCTGACTTCAACCTTGTCACCCTCGCGCGGATTGAAATCGACATACTGGGAGCGACCACGGAACATTACCGAGCGTACTTGGGCAGTGGCATCCTTGAGCGTGAAGTACCAGTGGCCTGAAGCCGCCCGGGTGAAGTTGGAGATTTCGCCGCTGACCCAGGCCAGCGCAAAGCTTTTCTCCAGCAGCCGACCCACGGCCTGATTCAGCTGGCTGACGGTCAGGATCTGAGTGCCGGCGTTGCTGGGAGTCTGGTTGTCTTCGAACATCAGATTCGGTCCGTGAGAACTGCGGTGAGCCGCATTGTCGCTTGTTCGCTGCCGCCCGTGCATCGACGGGGAATCCGTGAAGCCGTGGCGGCCGTGGTGCGCGGCGGGCGGGCAGTGCCGGAATTTCCTGATAAATCATGGGCTTCCGCGGTTTCCACGGCGCTTGCACACACGCTTGTCCACAGAGCCTGTGAACAAGATTTTGTCACGAAATATAGAAAAATATAGGGAATAAAGCTGCAGTGAGTGCACGCAAACTGGAGTGGTCAACGCCTGGCTTGCCGGGGGGTGCTGAAGCGGTTACAGTCAGCGTCCATTATTTCCCCTATGCAGGAGTAGCGACTTGCTTGCGATTATTCACGCCGCAGGATGGCCGATCTGGTTCTTGCTGGCCGCATCCGTCATCGCCATGACCATCATCATCGAGAGGCTGATGTATCTGCGAGCCGCGCGCATTCTTCCGGACGCGCTCCTGCCTGATGTGATTGCTTTGGCCCGCACGGGCAGCGTCGATGCCGAGACGCTTAGCCAACTGGAGCAGAATTCGCCACTGGGCAGGGTGTTGGCCGCTGGTGTGCGTAATCTCGACGCATCGCGCGAGGCGATGAAAGAAGCGATCGAAGAAGCGGGCCGAGCGGCTGCTCATCAGCTCGAGCGCTACCTGACCACGCTGGGCACGGTGGCGACGCTGGCGCCGCTGATGGGTTTGTTCGGTACCGTGATCGGGATGATCGAGTTGTTCGGCGCGACCGGCGGTGTGGGAGCGGATCCCCTGCAGGTCGCCCACGGGATTTCTGTAGCACTTTACAACACGGGTTTCGGACTCGCCGTGGCGATGCCTGCGCTGGTGTTCCATCGGCACTTTCATGCGCTGGTCGATAGCTTCGTGATCGACATGGAGCAGCAGGCGGTGCGTTTCGTCGACACCATGACTAGCCAGCGGAACAGCGGATGAATTTTCGCAAGGGTCAGCGTCGCGCGGCGCCCGAGATTAACCTGATCGCCTTCATTGATGTGTTGCTGGTGATACTGATCTTTCTAATGGTCAGCACCACCTTCAGCCGATACACCAGCTTGCAGGTCAGCCTGCCCTCGGCGAGTGGCGACACCTCGGCATTGCCGAAATCGCTCACCGTCGCCATCGATTCTCAGGGGCGCTATGCAGTCCAGCAACAGCGCATCTCGGCAGGTGATCCGGCGGCGCTATCTGCGGCGCTACGCGACGCGGCGCAGGGTAATCCGGATATCACGGTCGAGATTCACGCCGATGCAATGGCCAGCCATCAATCAGTGGTGCAACTGATGGAGGCTGCGCGCAATGCCGGTCTCGCGCGGCTGGTGTTTGCCGCTCACTCTGCGCCTTCGCGCTAGCGCGAGCATGATACCGCGCGCTTTTCTGGAAACGCTATTGTCGCGCGAGTGGCAGCGCCGCGGCTGGCTCGCCTGGTTGTTGCTGCCGCTGTCGCTGCTGTTCGGTGTGGCGACGGGCTGCCGGCGCTGGCTCTACCGTATGGGTCTGTTCAGTTCGCACGCAATCGCCGTTCCCGTGATCGTAGTCGGCAATATTTATATTGGCGGTACCGGCAAGACGCCGCTGGTGATCTGGCTGGTGCAGCAATTGCGGGACTATGGTTTTGTGCCCGGCGTGATTTCGCGCGGTCATGGCACGAATGCCGATCAGGTGCGGCAGGTGAGGGAAGATACACCGGTTGAAATCGCTGGTGACGAGCCATTGTTGATCTGTCAGCGCAGCGGCGCGCCGGTGTTTGTCGGGCGACGTCGTGTAGCGGCAGCAGAAGCGCTGCTTGCCGCTTACCCGAACGTGGATGTGCTGATTGCTGATGATGGTCTGCAGCATTATGCGCTGCGCCGCGATATCGAGATCCTGTTGTCCGATGAGCGCGGCGTTGGCAACGGCTGGCTACTGCCAGCTGGGCCGCTGCGCGAGCCAGTATCGCGCCGTTTCGATTTTCATCTGGTCAATGGCGGTGCAGCGGCTGTCGGCGAGCAAACGTTTGCCATGCATTTGCGGGGTAGCGAAGCGCGAGGCCTAAGTGCTCCCCACAGTACCTTGCCACTGCACGACCTTCCGGATACTGTGCGCATTGCCGCTGCCGCTGGCATCGGTCACCCCGAGCGGTTCTTTTTGATGTTGAGAAAGCTGGGCGTGAACTTGTCGCACACACTGCCGCTGCCCGACCATTTTGATTTTTCCACCAATCCGTTTGCGGATCTTGATGCCGACATCATCCTGATCACGGAAAAGGATGCAGTAAAATGTGTTCACAACGAGGCGATCGCCTCCGACTCGCGTGTATGGGTCGTTCCCGTGCAGGCGGCCATTGATGGCCCGCTGTCAAAACACCTAGTGGAGAAATTGCGTGGATACCCGACTGCTTGACATCCTTGTCTGCCCCTTGTGCAAGGGGCCGCTGAAGTACGACAAGCAGGCGCAGGAGTTGATTTGCAATCCTGATCATCTGGCGTATCCGATACGCGATGGCATCCCTATCCTGTGGGCGGAGGAGGCGCGCGATCTCGCTGCGGCGCCCGGCGACGGTACCGAGTCGGCGCAGTGATGAGGGGTCTCGTATCGTGTCGCGGTGTTCGGGCATGAGTTACACCATCATCATTCCCGCGCGGCTGGCATCGACGCGTTTGCCCAACAAGCCGCTCGCCGATCTTGGCGGCAAGCCGATGGTCGTTCGCGTCGCAGAGCGTGCCGCCTTGTCCGGTGCGGGCCGCGTCGTGGTGGCAACGGATCACCCGGATATTCAGTTGGCATGTCAGCAGCATCAGGTCGACGTTCGGATGACGCGTGCTGATCATCCCTCAGGGACTGATCGCATCGCTGAAGTGGCCGAGGCGCTTGATCTACCTGACGATGCGGTGATCGTTAATGTACAAGGAGATGAACCGCTGATCGATCCCGCGTTGATCGATGCCTGTGCAGCGTTGATCTCGCCCGAGGTGCCGATGGCGACCGCTGCGCATCCGATTGATTCGGTGTCGGATGTCGTCAATCCGAATGTGGTCAAGGTCGTGCTCGATGCGTCTGATTGTGCGCTTCTATTTTCGCGCGCACCGATACCCTGGCACCGCGACGTTTTCGGCAGCATCAAGCAGCTTGAAGATCTGAAAGAACTACCTGCTGGATATCAGCCGCTCAGACATATTGGCTTGTACGCGTATCGTTGCGATTTTTTGCGGCAGTACCCTGCGCTGCCGGTGTCGCCAGTCGAAAATATCGAGGCGCTCGAGCAATTGCGCGCGCTGTGGAATGGCTTTCGTATTGCGGTGCACCGTGTCGCTCGAGCCCCGCATGCTGGCGTCGATACGTCGGAGGATCTTGAGCGAGTGCGCTCTTATTTTGCTCTTTGAGCAAGCTTTTCACCCGCCCTTGTCGTCGTGACCCTGCGAATCTGTGGTAAGTTTCGGGCAAGCTATTCAAGAGACAATGCTGAGTTGGCAAGCAAGATCGCGGTTTGCAGTGTCGAAAAACGCGTAAGGAAAAAGTAATGCGGCTGATTTTATTGGGGGCGCCGGGTGCGGGCAAAGGAACGCAGGCGGCGTATATCAAAGAGCGATACAACATACCGCAAATCTCTACGGGTGACATGCTGCGCGCAGCGGTGAAAGAAGGCACGCCACTGGGTCTGGCAGCAAAAAAAGTGATGGATGCCGGTGGACTTGTCTCGGACGACATTATTATCGGCCTGGTCAAAGACAGGCTCAAGCAGCCGGACTGCGCAAACGGTTATCTGTTCGATGGCTTTCCCCGCACGATCCCGCAAGCCGACGCAATGAAAGACGCAGGCGTGGCGATTGACTATGTGCTTGAGATCGATGTGCCCGACGAAGCCATCATCGAGCGCATGAGCGGGCGGCGCGTGCATCCGGCCTCGGGTCGCACCTATCATGTCAAATACAACCCGCCCAAGGTCGCGGGCAAGGATGATCACACAGGCGAAGAGCTGATCCAGCGCGACGACGATCGCGAAGAGACCGTGCGCAAGCGACTGTCGGTCTATCACGAGCAGACCAAGGTGCTGGTCGGTTACTACAATGATTGGGCACAATCGAGTCATTCGGGCGCGCCCAAGTACCGCAAGATCGCAGGTGTCGGTCCTGTCGAGGAAATTCGCGACCTTGCGTTTGCCGCGCTGGAGAAATAATCACAGACCATGAAAAAAGCGGACCGCCGGTCCGCTTTTTTCATGGTCCAAACAAGCGTTACCGTAGCGATTTTCGATGTCTGAAATGTGGAGCCGCTGGCGCATTGGCCGGCAGTTTCCGAGACCGGCGGCGCTTTGCAGGTGTCACGCGGATTTTGCAGCAAATCGCAGCACTGTTCCATAGAGGGCGGGCTGCAGAGGAAGTTAACCACTGTAGGAACTTTTGGAGGAGAGATATGGCAACACAGGGCTTGTGGTTTGCCGTGGTGTGCGGCTTGATCGCTGTCATCTACGGTTTGGTCTCCCGAAGCTGGATTCTCGGCCAGGATGCGGGTAATGCCCGCATGCAGGAAATTGCCGCAGCAATCCAGGCCGGCGCAGCCGCTTACCTCGCTCGTCAGTACCGGACGATTGCGATTGTGGGTGTCGTGCTGGCGATCCTGATCGGAGTTTTCCTTGATGGGCTCACCGCGATCGGTTTTGTGGTCGGTGCGGTGCTCTCTGGTGCGTGCGGCTTCATCGGCATGAATGTGTCGGTGCGAGCCAATGTGCGTACCGCGCAGGCTGCCACGCATGGCATCGGTCCTGCGCTGGATGTGGCTTTCCGTGGCGGCGCGATCACCGGCATGCTAGTCGTCGGCTTGGGCCTGATCGGCGTGTCGCTCTTCTATTACTTCATTGGTGGACTGGAGCATCCGGATTCGGCGACGCTCAAGCCTCTGCTGGGTCTGGCTTTTGGCTCCTCGCTGATCTCGATCTTTGCGCGTCTGGGCGGCGGTATCTTCACCAAAGGTGCGGACGTTGGCGCTGATCTCGTCGGCAAGGTCGAGGCCGGTATTCCCGAAGACGATCCTCGCAATCCCGCCGTGATCGCTGACAACGTTGGTGACAACGTCGGTGACTGTGCGGGTATGGCCGCTGACTTGTTCGAGACCTATGCCGTGACACTCATCGCCACGATGGCGTTGGGTGCGCTGATGGTGGTGTCGGCGCCGGGAGCTGCCGTTATTTACCCGCTGATTCTTGGTGGCGTATCGATCATTGCATCGATCATTGGCGTGATGTTCGTGAAGGCCAAACCGGATATGCGTAACGTGATGCCCGCACTGTATCGCGGACTGATTGTGTCCGGCGTGCTATCGCTGATCGCGTTCTATTTTGTGACCATCACGCTGTTCCCCGAGCCGGTGGTAATGTCAGGTGAGCGCACCGCGAGCGCCATGGCCTTGTTTGGCTCTTGCGTGGTCGGTCTCGTGCTGACGGCTGCCATGGTGTGGATCACCGAGTACTACACTGGTACGGATTTCCATCCGGTGAAGCACATCGCACAGGCGTCGACGACGGGGCATGCAACGAACATCATCGCTGGCATCGGCATCTCGATGAAATCGACCGCCTGGCCGGTGTTGTTCGTCTGCGCGGGCATTGTGGTGTCGTACGCTCTGGCCGGTTTGTACGGCATTGCAGTCGCCGCGACGGCGATGCTCTCAATGGCAGGCATCATCGTCGCACTGGATGCCTATGGTCCGATTACTGACAACGCCGGTGGCATCGCCGAGATGGCTGAATTACCTGACAGCGTGCGTGACATCACTGATCCGCTGGATGCGGTGGGTAACACCACCAAGGCGGTGACCAAAGGCTACGCGATCGGTTCTGCGGGTCTGGCGGCGTTGGTGCTGTTCGCCGATTACACGCATGCGCTGCATGCGCGCGGCATCGAGGTCAATTTCGATCTGTCCGATCCGATGGTGATCATTGGCCTCTTCATTGGTGGTCTGATTCCTTACCTGTTCGGCGCCATGGCGATGGAAGCCGTAGGTCGTGCAGCCGGTTCGGTAGTGGAAGAGGTACGTCGCCAGTTCCGCGAGATCCCCGGCATCATGCAGGGCACGGCAAAGCCTGAGTACGGCAGAGCAGTCGACATGCTGACTGCGGCAGCGATCAAGGAAATGATGATCCCCTCGCTGCTGCCCGTGGTGGTTCCCATCGTCGTGGGTCTCGTGCTGGGTCCGAAGGCGCTCGGTGGTCTGCTGATGGGCACCATCGTGACCGGGCTCTTCGTGGCAATCTCGATGTGTACCGGCGGCGGTGCATGGGACAACGCGAAGAAATACATTGAAGATGGTCATCATGGCGGGAAGGGTAGCGAAGCCCATAAAGCCGCGGTGACCGGCGACACCGTCGGTGATCCCTACAAGGACACCGCCGGCCCTGCGGTCAATCCGTTGATCAAGATCATCAACATCGTCGCGCTGCTGATCGTTCCTCTGCTGGGTTCGTCCGGCATGATCGGTTAAGCACAAACGATATCGCAAAGCCCGGCTTTGCGAACCGATAAAGGCAGCTTCGGCTGCCTTTATCGTTAGCGGCGGTATCATTACAACTTTGCTTCTCGCGGCAACCCAAGTTGCGGCCGAACGCATTATTATTTTTCTACTCTCGACTCTGGAGCAAGCATGGAATTCAAGAACAATGTCTTCATCATCACTGGCGGCGCCTCGGGCCTGGGTGCTGCAACTGCGCACATGATCGTCGATAACGGTGGCAAGGTGGTGCTGGCGGACGTGCAGGTGGAGGCGGGTGAAAAGCTTGCCGCAGAGCTGAAAGGCAAGTTCGTCAAATGCGACGTGACCTCCGAAGCTGACGGCCTGGCTGTTGTCGCTGCAGCCGAATCGATGGGCAAGCTGGTCGGGTTGATTAACTGCGCCGGTGTGGCGCCTGCAGTCAAGACGGTGGGCAAGGATGGCGCACATCCGCTGGATGTTTTTCAGCGCGTGGTCAACATCAATCTCGTAGGTACCTTCAACATGTCGCGTCTCGCCGCCGCTGCGATGAGCAATCAGGAACCGAACGCCGCTGGCGAGCGCGGCGTGATCATCAATACGGCATCGGTCGCCGCCTTCGATGGTCAAATTGGTCAGGCGGCGTATGGCGCATCCAAAGCCGGTGTGGTCGGCCTGACCCTGCCGATGGCGCGCGACCTGTCGCGCAATGGCATACGCGTGATGACTATTGCCCCAGGCATTTTCGAAACGCCGATGCTCTTGGGCATGCCGCAGGAAGTTCAGGATGCGCTCGGTCGCATGGTGCCCTTCCCCCCGCGTCTGGGTAAGCCAGCCGAGTATGCCCATCTGGCCAAGACCATCATTGAAAACACGATGATGAATGGCGAGACCATTCGTCTTGATGGCGCGATACGCATGCAGCCGAAGTAAGACTTCGCTGTATGTCGCTGCCCGCCACGCATGGCGGGTGCGGCAAGGGACTGTGGCAGGGATGCCATAGTAGCGAGCGAGACTGTTCCCGGAAGCGATTCCGGGTTTACTCTGCGGCCATGTCTCAGTCGCCAAAAGTAGCCTTGTTCCTAGCCGGTGGTGGCGCGCGCGCAGCCTACCAGGTCGGCGTGTTGCAGGCGATTTTTTCGCTGCTCAGCGAGACTGGGTGGCCGGCCGCTGAGCTGCCCTTCAAGATAATCTGTGGTACTTCGGCGGGCGCGCTCAATGCGGCAGCGCTCGCAAGTCGTGCGGATGATTTTGAAGAGAGCATCACAGTATTGCTTCGAATCTGGCGCGAACTAGATGTCGAACAAGTTTATCGCGCGGATTCGATAGGCGTGATTCGATCCGGGGCGCGCTGGCTATCCTTGTTGTCTTTTGGCTGGCTGCTGCGGAAATGGCGCACTCAGCCTCCAAATTCTCTGCTGGACAATTCCCCGCTGGTCGGTTTGCTTCATCGCATGCTGGACCTACCTCGGCTGGATCACGTAATTGGTCGCGGCGTGCTGGATGCGCTGGCAGTATCTGCGTCTTCCTACACCGCTGGACGGCACGTCATTTTTTATCAGTCCAGAGAGCCGATTGCGCCCTGGAGCCGCGCGCTTCGTTCCTCAGTGCCGCAGCAGATCGGTGTCGATCACTTGCTGGCGTCGGCTGCGATACCGCTGATCTTTCCCGCAGTACCTTTGTATTGCAACGAACGCTGTGAATACTTCGGTGATGGCTCGATGCGGGATGTCGCACCCATTTCGCCGGCGATTCATCTGGGTGCGAGCAAGGTGTTGGTGATAGGGGCCGGTAACATGGGCGGTCCGCAGCGCGAGTTTTCGCAATTTGCCGGTTATCCCAGTCTCGCGCAAATCGCAGGTCATGCGATGTCGAGCATTTTTCTGGATGGCTTGTCTTCGGACATCGAAAGACTTAACCGTATCAATGCGACGCTATCATTGCTGACGCCCGAACAGCGCAAGCAAACCTCGCTGCGCCCGGTGGAGATGCTGGCGATGACCCCGTCGCAGCCGCTCGATTCAATTGCCAGCCGTCACGTCGGTAGCCTGCCTTTGCCGATTCGTGCCCTGCTCTCCGCAATTGGTGCTACGGAGCGACGCGGTGCCGCGCTCGCTTCCTATCTTTTGTTTGAGTCTGCTTACACTCGCTCCCTGATCGAACTGGGCCAGATCGATACTTTCCTGCGAAGAGACGAGATATTGCATTTTTTCGAAGTTTCTGAGTTCGAGAAAAGTTATCAGAAAAAGAAATATCTGACCTAAGCAGCGCGCAGTCGCGTGGATTGAACAAATTTTACCTAGGATCGACTAAGTGTCTTCATCGAAGATGATTTGGCGGAGATGCGCGCAATAGCAGGGTTTTTCGTATTTTTATTAATAAATTATTATCATATTCTCCATCCTAATATCCGGCCGGGGGTTTTTCCGGAACCAAAGGGCGGGTATCATCTGTAATTGCCGACGAACAAGCCGCTGACGCGGTTTGTTTTTGCTGAACGAGAACCCGAGCACGGTCGCAGTCGTTGCAAATTTGAAAATACTCTGATACTGCGTCCGTCATTTGATGTTTCAACATTACTGTGAATATTTACATGCTCAGCGCGCCGCTGCTACAGCGCGAGGAAGAGAGCCAGGAATTTGCCCCGGCCAGCAGTCTGCTTCGTGCCGTACCTGCCAATGTCGTACAGTCCATCCGTGCGTTTCGGGTCACTGAACTGCAGGAGGAAACCGTTCGCCTTGGCCAGCATTTTCTTTACGCGCACTGTGCGCATGCGCTGACGCGACAGCAGGTGCTGGGCGCCATCGCCGAATCATTCTATCTCCCCAAACAATTCGCAAAGAATTATGACGCGCTGACTGAATGCCTGACCAAGGTGTTTCATGAAGCGGGCGAGCAGCCGGGATTCCTTGTTGTGCTTGAGCAATTGCCGAGCACGCAGAAATTCGACAAGGAAGCGCGCGAAAATCTGCTCGACGTCTTCCGCGATGCCGCGGACTTCTGGAGCGAGAGAAAAGTCCCGTTCCGCGTCTTCTTCTCTTTTCAGTAATTTCACTCAGGCTTCTGTTTCCCTAGGAGGTGCTGCGGCATTTTCGGAGTCCTGCTGCACTGTTAAAATCCGATTGATGAAACGCATCGTCATTTTGATCTCCGGGCGCGGTAGCAACATGGAATCCATGATGACCACTGCTGCAGCTGAACGTTGGTCTGCACAGATCGCTGCCGTCATCAGTAACAAGCCTGATGCCGCAGGCCTGGGAATCGCGCGCGACGCGGGCATTCCTACGGCCGTTGTCAACCACCGCGACTATCTGGACAGGATGCAATTCGATGCGGCGCTGGCTGCCGCGATCGACCAATACCAGCCAGATCTGGTGGTCCTTGCGGGTTTCATGCGCATACTCACGGAAAATTTCGTCAATCACTTTGCTGGGCGCCTGATCAATATTCACCCTTCCTTGCTGCCCAGTTTCACCGGTTTGGATACGCATCAGCGCGCGATTGATGCCGGCGTCAAATTTCACGGTGCTACCGTGCATTTCGTGACGTCCGAACTGGACCACGGCCCCATCATTGCGCAGGCGGTGGTGCCAGTGCACGAGAATGACGACGCAGAGGCACTCGCGGCCCGGGTGCTCGAGAAAGAGCACCAGATTTATCCTCGCGCCGTTCGCGATCTACTTGAGGGTCGGTTGGTACTCAAAGGTGGGCGTGTGGTCAGCACGGAAGTTCACTGAACCTAGCCACTGAACTCAGCAATAGCTGACGCGGCCACTAAACCAAGAATTTTTTCCAGAAAGCAGATCATGCGATTGTCACCCGCGATCATTGCTAGTACTGAGGAAGCACTGCGAGAAGTGCTTCGCTTTGCTGGTCCAGCCGATGTCGTGCTGTCGCGGTATTTTCGCGATCATCCTCGGCTGGGTGGACGTGAACGCGGCATGATTGCCGAAGCGACCTATGCGCTGTTACGTCGTCGTCATCTGTACAACCACCTTTCCGAATCGGGCAGCGGGCCTCAGATGCGAAAACTCGCGCTGCTCGGTCTGTCCGAGGCGGCGGGTATTGATGCGCTGTCTGGTCTCACCGAGGCCGAGCGCGCATGGCTGGACAATGTGATGGCGATTGACCGCAGCAGGTTGCCAGTCGCGCTGCGTGCCAACATGCCCGATTGGATCATGAGTCGGCTAATCCAGCAGTTTGGCGAGGACGAAGCGATGCAGCTGACCGATACGCTGAATCAGCCGGCGCCGCTGGACCTTCGGGTCAATACCATCAAATCCGATCGCGAGACTGCCGAGGCGGCGCTCACGTATGCCGGTATCGTATGTATGCCAACACCGTTTTCTTCGCTGGGCCTGCGCATGCACAAGAAGCCCGCGTTGCAGAATATGACGATCTTCAAAGATGGTCATCTGGAAGTACAGGATGAGGGCAGTCAGTTGCTGGCGCAGATACTAGGCGCAAAGCGCGGCGAGATGGTCGCTGATTTCTGCGCCGGAGCGGGCGGTAAGACGCTTGCGCTAGGCGCATGGATGCGAAACACGGGGCGTTTGTATGCGTTCGATGTCTCCGAAAAACGCTTGGCAAAGCTGAAGCCTCGCCTAGCCCGCAGTGGTCTGTCAAATGTACATCCTGTGCTGATCGCTCACGAGAACGATGCCAAGGTAAAGCGACTTGCGGGCAAGATCGATCGTGTGCTGGTCGATGCGCCTTGCAGCGGCCTAGGTACCTTGCGTCGCAATCCAGACATGAAATGGCGGCAGCACGAGCAAGACCTTGCCGAGCTGAATGCGAAGCAGCGATCGATTCTGGCCAGCGCTGCCCGACTGGTGAAGCCGGGTGGGCGGCTGGTCTATGCGACATGTAGCTTACTAGAAGAAGAAAATCAGTCCGTAGTCAATGGTTTCATCGCCGAGCATCCCGAATTCAGTCTGCGGCCCATGGGCGAGCTCATGGCAGAGCAAAAGCTGTCGCTGCCCATGGGCGATTTTCTTCAGTTGCTGCCGCATCGTCATCAGACGGATGGTTTTTTCGCTGCTGTGCTCGAGAGGCAGTGCTGAATCATGGGCGTCGGCCTTCGAATTCTGGCCTTACTCGCATTCATTGGTTCGCCCCAGCCCGCGACGGCCGGAGAGAGACCCGACTCAGAGCACAAGGTCTCTGGCCGCATGGGTATCGAGGTTGCGTTTGCGCCGTGGGACGATGCGGAGTCTCTGTTGAATAAAACCATAGCTGGCGCCCGTCGCCAGGTACTTGTTCAGGCTTTTTTGTTGACCAGCCAAACTTTTGCATTTAGCCTCATCGACGCCAGATCGCGCGGCGTGGAGGTGCTGGTGTTGGCAGATGGTCGTCAGCACGCGGATACGCCAGCATCTCTGCTGGAGCTGCTGCAACAGCATGGAATAACCGTCTGGCTCGAGACGAGATATCGGCATGCTCACAACAAGATCGTGGTGATCGATGCCGATCAGCGGAGTGGCGTATCTGGTGCGAGGCCCGTGGTCATTAGTGGTAGCTACAACTTCACCTGGAGTGCGCAGCACCTGAATGCAGAAAACCTGATCGTGATTCGGGATCGGGCAGCGCTGGCCCGCCGCTTTGCCAGGAACTGGTGGCGTCATCAGCAACAGGCAACGCCGCTTCAATTACTACCGCGGAGCGATCTTGAACACTGACTCTACGTACATTTTCTTGCCCGGTCTGATGGCAGAGCTTCAGAGTCCCGGATTGCTGTCTCAACTGCTGCTGCTGGCAGGCTGTCTTCTCGCTGGCTGGTGGTTGTCTCGTTGGCTGGTCACGCGCGTTGCGACGCCGGAGTCCTGGGCTGGCGGCAACGCGCCGGTCGACAGTTTTCATCGCGTGTTGGCACCGTTGTTTGCAGTGATGCTGGTCGCGGTATCCGTGGCCGGGCTGAGCCGCTGGCAGGGCGTCGGCACGTTACGGCTTGTATTGCCGTTGATGCTGGCGTTCCTGCTGATTCGCGTGTTGTTCTTCATGCTCCGCAAAGCCTTCGTGAAAGAGGGTCGCGTCGGACGTGTGCTGCAGTTGGTTGAGCAAATCATTGCGGTGATCGTCTGGTTGGGTCTCGGGTTGTATGTCACCGGCCTTTGGCCGGAACTGGTGCTCTTGCTCGAGCAGACGACCTTACCCATGGGTCGGCATCGAGAATCATTGCTGGTGATCCTGCAGGCGCTGATATCCGTCGCTGTCACCGTAGTGATCGCGCTGTGGGCATCGGCAGTACTCGAGCAGCGATTGATGAAGTTCGACGCAGTGCATTCATCCATACGCGTCGTACTGGCGCGCTCTGGTCGCGCGTTGTTCCTGCTGCTGGCTGTGCTGATCAGTTTGTCGCTGGTGGGCATTGACTTGACGGTGCTGTCGGTATTTGGCGGTGCGCTCGGCGTCGGCCTAGGCCTGGGTCTGCAAAAGCTGGTCAGTAGTTATGTTTCTGGCATGGTGATCCTGCTGGAGCGTAGTCTCGCGCTGGGCGATATCGTTAGCGTGGACAAATATCGCGGCGAGGTGGTGCAGATCAATGCGCGCTGCACGATACTGCGCGCCAGCGACGGCTCCGAGGCGGTGATTCCCAATGAAATGATGGTGTCGTCACCTGTTCAGAATTTTTCATTGTCGGACCGGCAGGTGCGGTTGAGCACCCAGCTGGTCGTTGGTTATCAGACGAATATTGATGAATTTGCAACGGCCGCCCGACGTGCAATTCAGGAATTGCCCAGAGTGCTTAACGAACCTGCGTCAGAGGTGCTGATCAGCCGGCTGGCGCAGGAAGGTTTGGTGCTTGAGGTCTCGTTTTGGATCGCCGATCCCGAGGAGGGCAGTGGGGTGCTGCTCTCGGAGGTGAATCGCCGGCTCCTCGATTTGATACGAAGGCTGAATGTGTTGATCCCTCCTAGTCAGTGAAATGGATTCATTAGTTTCGGTAAAAACTGACAAGTCTATGATTCATAAGCCTTCTTTGTATGATTTACCTGAATAAGTTGCTCTTGAATAAGCCCGATTCCCGCTAAAAACACGTACAATCCCGGTGTCTGCGCGCGGATACCATTCCATAAAAGAAATCCTGGACGCGGCTTTGTTTCACCCTTTGGAGAAAAAATGAGTCTGACCTCTGGTCTCGATCCTGCGCTGGACTTCCTGCTAAACGGTTTCACCAACGCCTCGGGCTGGCAGATCCTGGCCTACACGCTGGCCGTCACCCACATCACCATCGCTGCTGTGACGATTTTCCTGCACCGTTGCCAGGCGCATCGCGCGCTGGACCTGCATGCGATACCCAGCCATTTCTTCCGTCTCTGGCTGTGGATGACCACCGGCATGGTGACCAAGGAGTGGGCAGCGATTCATCGCAAGCATCACGCCAAATGCGAGACTGAAGAAGATCCGCACAGCCCGATCACCCGCGGCATCGAGACAGTGGTGTTCGAAGGTGCGGAACTGTACCGGGTGGAGGCTCGCAATCGCGAGACCATAGAAAAATACGGCCATGGGACGCCCGATGACTGGATCGAGCGAAATGTCTATGCCAAGCACTCGGCGCTGGGCGTGTCGCTCATGCTGATCATCAATGTGTTGCTGTTCGGTGTGCTCGGGCTGACGGTCTGGGCGATCCAGATGATGTGGATCCCCGTCACCGCCGCTGGCGTGATCAATGGTATCGGCCACTATTGGGGTTACCGCAACTTCGACTGCAAAGATGCGTCAACCAATATTCTCCCGTGGGGGATCATCATCGGCGGCGAAGAACTGCACAACAATCACCACACCTATGGCACGTCGGCCAAGCTGTCATCGAAGTGGTACGAGTTCGACATTGGCTGGATGTATATCTCCATCTTGTCGTTCTTCGGACTAGCCAAGGTCAAGAAGATTGCCCCGGCGCCTCGCTTCGATCGCGAGAAGCTGGTGGCCGATCTGGACACACTGCACTCCGTGGTCGCCAACCGCTATGACGTGATGGCGAAGTATGCGCGTTCGTTGCGTCAGGCTTGGGCGGAAGAGATCGCCCACATTCGCGAAAAATCCTCGCTTGAAGCGAGCATGCTGAGATCGTCCAAGCAGCTATTGCAACGCGAGCCAGCCAGCTTGCAGACCTCGCAGGTTCAGCAGTTGTCCGAAATTTTCAAGCACAGCGCAGCGCTCAAGACCATGCATGAGATGCGTGTCGAGTTGGCGGCTATCTGGGAGCGTTCGCATCACAGCAGCGACCAGTTGCTGGCCCAGCTGCGTGACTGGTGTGCACGTGCGGAAGCATCCGGCATCAGCGCGCTGCAGCAGTTTTCTCTGCGTCTAAGAAGCTATGCCTGATCGCTTGCGGTGCTGCCGGTCGACGCTGGCAGGCCTGAGTGAGCGCAGGGTGCGGAACATCCTTCGGAAACGCTGAGCTAACCCACAGAGCAATGACACAAAAAAGCCCGCGAACTTCGCGGGCTTTTTACTGTGCAGCGACCGAAGATTATTTGATCTTCGTTTCCTTGTAGATCACATGCTTGCGTGCCTTGGGATCGAATTTCATGATCTCCATTTTTTCGGGCATCGTGCGCTTGTTCTTGGAAGTCGTATAGAAGTGACCGGTACCTGCGGTCGACTCCAGCTTGATCTTGTCCCGGCCTTTGGAAGTAGCCATAGTAAGTTTTCCTCTTTAGGTGGAGTTGTCGGGTCGGTCAGACTTTCTGGCCGCGAGCGCGCATGTCAGCCAGTACGGCATCGATGCCCAGCTTGTCGATCAGGCGCTGACCCGCTGTCGAGATGCGCAGACGCACCCAGCGGTTCTCGGACTCGACCCAGTAGCGACGGTTTTGCAGGTTGGGCAGGAAGCGACGCTTGGTCTTGTTGTTTGCGTGGGAAACATTGTTGCCGACCATCGGCTTCTTCCCGGTTACTTGGCATTCACGTGCCACGGCAGGCTCCTTGTAGTTCCGAAATCTTGGAAAAAGCGAGATTATACAGAAAAAATCAGGAGATTCAATGACTTGCAGAAAAAAACTGTGTCTTGAATATTGTGTCTATATTTAACATTTTCTCGCGCAGGCAGTGGATTTTGCCAGCACCGGCCTGTGTCGGTGGGTCTAGCGGGGGTCGGGTGCGGCGGGGATCAGCAGAGTCCGTGCTCGTGAAATGACCAGCAGCGGTTTCCGGCGACGATCAGGTGATCCAACACCTTGACCTCCAGCCCGTCCAGCACTTTCTTCAGTTCGCTGGTGAGTTTCTTGTCATTGAGGCTGGGACTAGCCTTACCGTCGGGATGGTTATGCGCAAAAATCACCCCAGCAGCATTGTGCGCTAGCGCGCGTCGCGCTACTTCTCGCGGGTAGACCGCCGTGCGCGTCAGGGTCCCTTGGAACAAGGTTTCGCTGGCAATCAGACGGTGCCCGACATCGAGAAATAGTGCGATGAAGCGCTCATTGCTCTGCCCGGCAAACTGCGTCAGAAGAAAATGTTTGAGTGACTGCGGTGATTCAAATACCGGTTGATCCTCCAGCGCGCTCGCGTAGCTTCGCCGGGCCAGTTCGAGCACGGCCAGCATCTGGGAACGCTTTGCAGGACCTAAGCCTTTGATGCCTTCGAGTGCGCCAGCGGGTGCGCTCATCAGACGGGCCAACGAGCCATAACGATCGATGATGCTTTGCGCAAGCTCGATTGCACTTAAGCCCGTGGTGCCAGTGTGCAGCAGTATCGCCAGCAGCTCAGCATCGGTCAGTGACGCAACGCCGTGGGCGAGCAGGCGCTCGCGGGGTCTTGCAGCAGCGGGCATGTCCGTGATTTTCATCGATTCCTTCACCGATTGGCTGTTCGTGATCAGCCTAACCGGTAGTCGTGGCAACCATCAGAAATCGCCTACTTGGTACTGACATACAATAGGGGCAATCTCATCAATGTCCCTGTTTTTATGCCTGCGACGCCACAGCCTGTTGTCACTGAAGGCTCTTTCCTGACTTTGCATTACCGTTTGTCTACTGCTGATGGCAAGGATATTGTCAGCACGTTCGGTGACAGCCCGGCTACCTTACAGATGGGCGCGGGCCAGCTGGCGCCATTTCTTGAGCAGTGCCTGCTCGGCATGGTCGAGGGCGCCCACCAGATTTTTGAGCTGACGCCGGAACAGGCATTTGGTCCGCGCAATGCTGATCTCTTGCAGCGGGTATCCCTAGCAACACTGCGCGAGAATTCGGCTGCCGAGACTGACTACTGCGTTGGGGATCTGGTTGATTTCAATGCGCCTGGTGGCGGAAGTTTCGCTGGCGTGTTGCTTCAGCTTGAAGAACAGGACGCGCTGTTCGATTTCAATCACCCTCTGGCCGGACAACACGTAAAATTCGAGGTGAGTCTCATCGGAGTGCTCTGATCACCGTCAAGTTGGCGGTTGTGAGCATGCTGCCGAATTGGCAATACTGCGCAGTGCCCGAACAGTGCCGTTGAGCCCAGGAGAAAACCATGGACAATGAAATTTTGCTGGCCCAGCCTCGAGGCTTCTGCGCTGGCGTGGATCGAGCAATCGAAATCGTCGAGCGGGCGTTGGCGCAATTCGGCGCGCCAGTTTATGTTCGTCACGAGATCGTGCATAACGCCTATGTCGTGAATGATTTGCGGGAGAAGGGTGCGATCTTCATTGAGGATCTCGCCGATGTACCGGCGGGAAGCCACCTGGTGTTTTCCGCTCATGGAGTGTCACGCGCGATCAAGGCCGAGGCCGAGTCACGCGGCCTGAAAGTGTTCGATGCCACCTGCCCGCTGGTCACCAAGGTTCATGTCGAAGTCGCAAAAATGCGTGATGAGGGTCGCGAGATCATCATGATTGGCCATCAGGGCCACCCTGAGGTCGAGGGTACGATGGGCCAGAGCGAGGGCGGCATGTACTTGGTCGAGACCGTGACCGACGTTCAGACGCTGCAAGTCGGTCACCCTGACCGCTTGGCGTATGTAACGCAGACCACGCTGTCGATCGATGACACGGAAGACATCATTGCAGCGCTCAAAGCGCGTTTCCCTGCCATTGCTGAGCCCAAGAAAGGCGATATCTGCTACGCGACGACCAATCGTCAGCATGCGGTTAAATTCATGGCGCCCCAGGTCGATCTGGTGATCGTGGTCGGCAGCCCCAGCAGTTCGAACTCTTCCCGTTTGCGAGAAGTCGCGCAGAAGAACGGCGTGATGTCTCACATGGTCGATCATGCCGAACAGATAGATCCGCATTGGCTTGAAGGCAAGCGCCGCATCGGTGTGACTGCGGGCGCATCGGCGCCCGAGATACTCGTCGAACAAGTGGTCGCTCGGCTCAAGTCACTGGGCGCCTACAGTGTTCGCGAGCTTGATGGCGTTGAAGAGCATGTCACCTTTCCTTTGCCCAAAGGACTCAATCCTCGTCCGGCTGCCGCATGAATTCCAGAATTCATGAATCCCTGATGTCACCGTTCGAACAAGAATAACAAGACCCCATGGAGATACTGGTACAGCAGCTGCTGAATGGTCTCGTACTGGGCAGCATGTATTCGTTGATCGCGCTGGGTTACACCATGGTGTACGGTGTGCTTAACCTGATCAATTTTGCCCATGGCGATGTGCTGATGATCGGGGCGATGGTCGCATGGACACTGCTGCAAATCATCGCAAAACTCGCGCCCGATATGCCCGGCATGCTTCAGCTGGCGATCGCGATTGCCGGTGCGGTACCCGTCTGTGCGGGTATCAGCATCGTGATCGAGCGTATCGCCTATCGTCGCTTGCGCAACGCGCCGCGTCTTGCGCCGCTGATCACCGCGATCGGCGTATCCATCCTTTTGCAGACGCTGGCAATGATGGTCTGGGGGCGCAACCCGCTGCCTTTTCCGCAGGTGCTCTCGGCAGAGCCCATGCACGTATTCGGCGCACTGATCACCTCGACCCAAGTTCTGCTCTTGTTGCTGGCTGTGCTATCCATGGTCTTGCTGGTGCTGTTGGTCGAGCGGACACGGATGGGTCGGGCGATGCGCGCGGTCGCAGAAAATCCTCGCGTGGCCGCGCTGATGGGCGTGGATGCCAATCGCGTGATCGTATTTACCTTTGCGATCGGCGCCGCGCTGGCTGCGGTCGCGGGCGTGATGTGGGGTGCGAATTACGCTTCAGTGCAATTCGCGATGGGATTCACCCCCGGCCTCAAGGCGTTTTCCGCTGCGGTACTGGGCGGCATCGGCAATATTTATGGCGCAATGATCGGCGGCATATTGCTGGGTCTGATCGAAAGTCTTGGTGCCGGCTATATCGGTGATCTGACCGCAGGCGTGCTGGGCAGTCATTACCAAGATATCTTCGCTTTCGTTGTGCTGATCCTCGTGCTCACGGTTCGTCCGTCGGGAATCATGGGCGAGCGCGTCGCGGACCGTTCATAGGGAGTGTCGTGGAGAGTTCAATGATTTCGACCGCGCGAGCTTTCAGCCCGAATGACTCTCGCCTGATGCGGTTAGTACTTGTGGCTCTGTTGATCGCGTTTCCTTTCGTTGCTTCGCAATTCGGCAATTCATGGGTACGCATCATTGATGTGGCTTTGCTGTACATCATGCTGGCGCTGGGACTGAATATTGTTGTCGGTTTTGCCGGCCTCCTTGATCTGGGCTACATCGCTTTTTTTGCCATCGGCGCTTATCTCGCCGGATTGCTTGCTTCGCCTCAGTTTGTCATCGTGCTCGAGTCGCTGCAGATGGAATTTCCCGCAGCTGCTGATTATCTGATCAGTTCGCTGCCGCCCGATGTGGTCACTCAAGGACTGCACCTGTCAGTCTGGCTGATTGTGCCTCTGGCAGCATTGGTCGCGGGTATTGCCGGGGCCGTGCTGGGTGCGCCAACGCTGAAATTACGTGGCGACTATCTTGCTATCGTGACGCTCGGTTTTGGCGAAATCATCCGTATTTTCATGAATAACCTCAACGGCCCGGTCAATATTACTAACGGGCCGCAGGGTATCAATCTGATCGATCCTGTGCGGATAGGCTCTGTATCCTTTGCAGGTCAGTCGGGCGTGGTGTCCTTCGGCGGCTTTTCGATGCCATCGGTGAATGCCTATTATTTTCTGTTTCTGCTGTTGTGTGTGCTGACCGTATTCATCGCTCAGCGATTGCAGCATTCGCGACTTGGGCGTGCGTGGATCGCGATACGCGAAGACGAAATCGCCGCCAAGGCCATGGGTATCAATGTGCGTAACGTCAAATTACTGGCGTTTGCGATGGGTGCGTCATTTGGTGGTGTCGCAGGTGCGATGTTCGGCGCGTTTCAGGGATTCATTTCACCGGAGTCATTCACGCTGACCGAATCCATCGCTGTGCTCGCCATGGTGGTGTTGGGAGGCATTGGTCATGTCCCGGGTGTGATACTCGGTGCCGTGCTGCTGGCTGCGCTCCCCGAAATTCTCAGACATACCGTGGAACCGGTGCAGATGGTGCTGTTCGGTCACGTCTGGATAGAGGCCGAAGTACTCAGACAATTGTTGTACGGTCTTGCACTCGTATTGATCATGCTGATCCGGCCTTCGGGTTTGTGGCCCTCGCCGCGTCATGAAGACCGGATGCTGCCGGAAGGCGATACGCAGTCAGGGGGGGCATCGTGACACGGCCTTTGCTGAGGATCTCAGGTGCATCGAAACGCTTCGGTGGCCTGCAAGCCCTGCACGAGGTGAACTTGAGCATAGCGCGTGGGCAGATCTATGGGCTGATCGGGCCCAATGGTGCTGGCAAAACCACGATGTTCAACGTGAGCACCGGCCTATATCAGGCGGACACGGGAAGCTTCGAACTCGACGGTAAACCCTATGCGCATGGCGCTCCGCATGAAGTCGCCCGTGCCGGTATCGCGCGCACGTTCCAGAATATCCGCTTGTTCGCTGACATGAGCGCGGCCGAAAATGTAATGGTCGGTCGACACATGCGCACGCATCAGGGGGTGCTAGGCGCTATATTGCGCCATCGCGCGGCGCGCGAGGAAGAAGCGGAGATTGCCAAGCGCGCGATGGAGCTGCTGGAATTCGTGGGCATAGCTCATCTTTCAGCGCGTACGGCGCGACACTTGTCCTACGGTGATCAGCGTCGCGTCGAGATTGCGCGCGCGCTGGCGACCGAGCCCTTGTTGCTGGCGCTGGACGAGCCTGCGGCCGGCATGAATGCGACTGAAAAATCCGCACTGCGCGATCTGTTGCTGAAGATACGCGCTCAGGGCATCACCATTCTTCTGATCGAGCATGACGTGAAGCTGATGATGGGATTGTGCGATCGTCTGACCGTGCTTGATTATGGCAAGGTGATTGCCGAGGGAACACCCGCCGAGGTACAGAAAGATCCGGCAGTGATTGCCGCTTATCTCGGAGGTGAGGCTGCATGATGGCGCCGGAAAACAGCTTGTTGAGTCTGCGAGGACTCTCGGTATCCTTCGGCGGGATTGAAGCCGTGAAGCTCATCGACCTCGATGTCAATTCAGGTGAACTGGTCACTCTGGTCGGTGCCAATGGCGCCGGGAAAACGACGACCCTGAAAGCGATTACCGGCACCTTGCCATCCGCTCGTACGTCGGGTCAGATCAGTTATCAGGGCAAGCGCATTGACCATCAGCCAGCGCATGAGCTGCTGCCGCAAGGGCTGGCCATGGTTCCCGAGGGCAGGGGCGTATTCAGCCGGATGACGATACGCGAAAACCTGCTGATGGGATCTTACGTCCGTGACGATCAAGAGGCGATCGAAGCGGATATTGAGCACTGGTTCGGCGTTTTTCCTCGCCTGAGAGAGCGCGCATCCCAGCTTGCCGGCACTCTCTCGGGTGGCGAACAGCAAATGCTGGCTATTGCCCGTGCGCTGATGTCCAAGCCCAGATTGTTACTTCTAGATGAGCCATCGATGGGGCTCGCACCTATCATGGTCCAAAAGATCTTTGAAGTGATTCAGCAGATAGCGTCAGAGGGCGTGACGATCCTGCTCGTAGAACAAAATGTCAGGCAAGCTTTATCAGTGGCGACGCGCGCTTATGTGATGGAAAGCGGCCGTATCGTGTTAAGCGATACGGCCGCCAATCTGATGCAGGATGCGCGGGTGACGGAGGCTTATCTCGGCGGTTGAGATGGGGTCTGACTGGCGGCTGCGATCTCTTTGGGTATCACGGCCTCATAGTGGCCGCCCTGATCGAAAATGATCGCCATCCGGGGGCCATCGCCAACTTTTCTCCACGCTGGCTGACCTGCGAGATCAGCGGTCGCGATCCAGAATGTCAATTTCCTCTGTTGGTTGAGGATAGAATCGTTGATCTCTTTGACCAGATGATTCATGAATTTTCCATCGCTGAATAACGAATAGTCATTCATTGAGGCTGTATTCGGGTGAGTCTTTTTGGTGTAATCTTTTGCCATTTTCCTGAGCGAGCTAACTTGGTCAAAATGCTCGGTATCATAATTTTCAGCGGCATGCTGTGCCATGGAAATCAGTAGACAATTCTCATCTTTTCCAGAGTTGTGAACGACTTGAAATCCGTGATGGTCGAACCAAGAAGCTAATTGCTGATTGATTTGTCGGCTGGCTTCGTAGTGACTTTCGCTCGGCGTGATGGTGGTTGAAGCAAGCCCCTCGCTGCCGACGTCCGTACTTTCCTGCCATGATGAATCAGCAGGGGAAAGATCGGAGTTCGCAGCGCGTGCCCGACCCGCTCGGCTTTCTTCAGCCAGGCTGGCGAGTATGGCTTCCGCGAGCGCGCGGTCATCCGCTTGTTGCAAACTTTTTTCATCCTCGGTCAGCAAGGCTTGGTGCTGTTCCTTGGTAATAAAGTCTGCCATGTTCTTGTTAATAAACCAGTTGGCTGATTGCGGACGCATAATTTCCTCGTATAAAGTAAATGACTGAACTTAGGTCTCCAGCCATCCATGAGGGTTCCTGCGCCGTTCAATTTTTTTTCATGGATCAGCTAGTGCGCTAACTGAACCGGTGTTGGGAGAGGGACTCGGGCAGGGTGCTGCCGGACAGTGAATTGCGTATCCGGCAGCGGCTCAGCCAAGAGGAGGTCTTATTTCGCCTTTTTGTAACGCAAGACTTTCTGATGCTGTTCACCCAGCCCCTGAATACCGAGAGCGATTTCATCACCTGGCGCCAGGAAGCGCTGAGGCTTCATGCCCATGCCCACGCCGGGAGGAGTACCGGTGGCGATCACATCGCCTGGCATCAGGGTCATGAAACGGCTCAGGTAGCTGACAATTTTGGCCACTGAGAAAATCATGGTCTTGGTATTGCCAGTTTGCATGCGCTCGCCATTGATGTTCAGCCACATGTCGAGCTTTTGTACGTTCGGAATCTCATCGCGAGTGACCAGCCATGGGCCGACCGGGCCGAAGGTATCGCAGCCCTTGCCCTTGTCCCATTGCGGGCCGCGCTCCAGTTGGAATTCCCGTTCCGACAAATCATTGACCACCGCATAACCGGCGACATAATCGAGTGCCTGGCGCTCGCTCACGTACTGCGCCTTGCTGCCGATGATGATTCCCAACTCCACCTCCCAATCTGATTTGACCGAGTCTTTGGGCAGCATCACGTCGTCGTTCGGGCCATTCAATGCGGTGATGGCTTTCATGAACACGATGGGTTCTGCAGGTATCGGCATGTTCGACTCTGCGGCATGATCCGAGTAGTTCAGACCGATACAGATGAATTTGCCAATACCAGTGATCGGCACGCCAAAACGCGGTTTCCCGCGCACCAGTGGTAGACGATCCGCTTTGATTTTTGACAGCTTGGTCAGAAACTTTGGAGACAATTCATGCGGTCCGATGTCTTCCACGACGCCGGACAAGTCGCGCAGCTTGCCCTCGGCATCGATCATTCCGGGTTTTTCGTGGCCAAGGCGGCCATAACGTACCAGCTTCATATTTTTCCTTTTTTGTTGGTATTCCGGTCGGCAAAGTTGTGTCGCAGTGGTTTGTATTGCAGTAACGCTAGGCCGAATTATGCCTTGCTTCGGCGTAAAGCCGGGATGCCGTGTAGCGGTGTCCCGGACGACGATCTTGGGCGCCATGAAATATGATATGTTGTCGTAAAGAAATTTCTCCCAACCCACCAAGAGGTCAGTTATGTTGGTTAAGCCCCGTTTTGTCATGCCCGCACTGGGTTTAGCCGCCATGCTGGCGGTGGCGCCTAGCTTGTCCGCTCAGAGTGACAAAGATTTTCAGATCACCCTTCCCGAGAACATTGTCTGGAAAGAGGCCGGTCATGGCGTGAAGATCGCCGTGGTGTACGGTGACCCGTCGAAACCCGGGCAATATGTGATTCGCGCGCACTTCCCGCCAGGCGTCATGAGCTCGCCACATTTTCATGGCGAAGACCGCCACGTAACGGTGATTCAGGGCACGTGGAATGCAGGCAAGGATGACAGTTGGGATCCCGCTGCCACGGTACCGCTGAAGACAGGTAGCTACATGTTCCATCCGGCGGGAGGCGTTCATTACGATGGATCGGCAGGTGCTGAAGGTGCGATCGTGCAGATCGTTGGCATGGGTCCTAGCAAGACGACCTTCCTTTATCCGAAGGAAGGCGACTTTGGCAAGCCGAGGAAGCTGAACTGATGAGAAAGCTGCTTATCGCATGGGTCTCGCTGACATTCTGCCTGCCAGCGTTTGCTGATTGGGTGTCTTATCAGCGCAATGCCAATAGTGAAGAGCTCTACGATAACCAGTTCCTCAGCCGTCAAGGTGGCCTGGTCAAGCTATGGACTTTGACAGAGTACACCCAACCGATTACTAGCTTGGAAGGTCAGGAATTGCTATCCGAAAAATTTTTGACCGCGATAGATTGCGCTGCGCGAAAGATCGGTTCGGAAAAAGTGATGAAATATGCTGAGCGCCGCGCCGAGGGCAAGCTGATCAGCACGATGGACACCATGCTGAGAATGACCTCGGTGCGTAAGGGTAGCTCTGACGAGGTTTTAATCGATCGCGTGTGCCAGTGAAGGCCGGCCGTTGTGCTGAATAGGGTACGAGCTCGGGAAGCGTCGTCGGCACGTCATCTAAACGAGTATCACAACGCGGCGCAAGTGATATCAATGGCGGATGCCAGCCCGTAGCCGCCGCGCATGGTCCCGCCGACAGGAATCGAACCTGTATCTAGCGCTTAGGAGGCACTCGTTCTATCCATTGAACTACGGCGAGACGTGCTCGTAACTGAAGGCTACGCTACAACGCGGAGATTATAGCGTAGACACTCTGCTCCCCTTCGCGGGCTCCTGGTGCAGTGGTATCGCTACAATAGGGTCATTGCGCTCAACAATCCCCATAGCCGCGCCTGTCGGTATATTGTTTTTTCAGACCTGTCTCATGTCCGTCATCTCTCTCAGTAATGCTCAGCTCGCCTACGGTCATGTAGCGCTGCTCGACCACGCCGATTTCTCGCTTGAAGCCGGAGAGCGGGTCGGCCTCATCGGGCGTAACGGTACTGGCAAGTCATCTTTGCTGAAAGTGATTGCAGGGTCAGGCAAACTCGATGACGGACTGCTGACCTTACAACAAGGCTTGCGAATCGCATATGTCGAGCAAGAGCCGGTGTTCCAACCCGATATCACGGTCTTTGCTGCGGTGGCGGAGGGGCTTGCAGACGTTCGCGACCTGATCAGTGAATACGATCAAGTTACTGACAGGCTGGGTTCCGCTGATGATGCCGAACTGCTGGAGCGGATGCAGCACTTGCAGTCGCGCATCGATGTGGTCGATGGATGGAACCTCGATAACCGAGTCGCGACGACACTGCAAAGGCTGGGTTTGGATCGCGAGCGCCCACTCGGCACGCTCTCGGGCGGCATGAAAAAACGCGTGGCGCTGGCACGAGCGCTGGTGCGCTCGCCTGATGTGCTGATACTCGACGAACCGACTAACCATCTCGATTTTATGTCCATCTTGTGGCTGGAGAATCTGCTGCGCGAATTTCGAGGCAGCCTCCTCTTCATTACGCATGATCGGCGTTTTCTCGACCATGTCGCCACACGTATCGTCGAGCTGGATCGCGGCAAGCTGCAGTCCTATCTCGGCAATTTCTCCGCGTATCAGGTGCGCAAGGCAGAACAGCTGGCGGTGGAAGAAATCGAGCACGCGAAATTCGACAAGCTGCTCGCGCAGGAAGAGGTATGGATTCGCAAGGGTATTGAGGCGCGACGTACCCGTAATGAGGGGCGTGTTCGAAGATTGGAAGCCTTGCGAGTGGAGCGTGCCCGGCGCCGCGATCAGCAAGGACAGGTGAAGATGGAGCTTGCCTCGGGCGAGCGCTCAGGAAAGATCGTCGCCGAGCTGACCGATGTCGACAAATCTTATGACGGAAAAGCCGTGGTCAGGCGATTCAGCGCGATTGTTCAGCGTGGTGACAAGATCGGTCTGATTGGCGTGAATGGCGCTGGCAAGACAACGTTATTACGCTTGATACTGGGCGAAGAAAAACCTGACGCCGGAGTGGTGCGCCAGGGCAGCCGTATACAGGTGGCTTATTTCGACCAGATGCGTGAGCAGCTGAATGAAGACGCAAGCCTGGCAGATACGATTTCACCGGGTAGTGACTGGGTGGAGATCAATGGGCAGCGCAAGCATGTAATGACTTATCTTGGTGATTTCCTGTTTCCGCCAGAACGCGCGCGTTCGCCAGTCAAGACCTTATCCGGTGGCGAGCGAAACAGACTGCTGCTGGCGCGCTTATTTGCCAAGCCGGCGAATGTGCTGGTACTCGACGAGCCGACCAATGATTTGGATATCGATACGCTCGAGCTGCTGGAGCAATTGCTGGAAGATTATCAAGGCACAGTTTTTCTGGTGAGTCATGACCGCACCTTTCTCGACAACGTCGCCACGCAGGTCCTGGTTGCTGAGGGCGACGGCCTATGGAAAGAATATATCGGCGGGTATGAAGACTGGGAGCGCGTGAGAAAGCCTCAGGCCGAGGCCATACCGAAAGAAACGAAAGATTCGAAAGACCTGGTCAAGCCCCCGGCGGTGACGGCGGCTGTCAAAGCCAAAGAGCAGACCAGCGATGTTGCGACGAGCAAGCCGAAAAAGCTCAGCTTCAAGGAGCAGCGTGAGCTCGAGCAACTTCCTGTGCAAATCGCCGATCTCGAAGCGGAGCAGGCGAGCATCTCCGAACGGCTCGCTGACCCCGAGCTGTACCGAAAACAGCCCGAGGACGTGCAAAAACTGAATCAGCGCTTTGCCGAGATTGATCAGTTGCTGATGGAAAGTCTGGAGCGCTGGGAGGCGATTGAGTCGCGTGTACGCGGCGTGTGAGCCATCGCTTGCAATCGGGTACAAGCTGCGATCACGCAGTAAGCATTAGTCGATTCAATTGAGCTTGCGCGTAGCCGCCCTGAGTCCGGGCAAGCGCTTGCGCAACAGATCGGCATCCGAGGCTTGCGGACACTCTGCCAGATAAGCTTCGATATCCGATAGCGCCGCCTGTGGACAATCGAGATTCGCATACGCTAGCCCGCGATCGCGTCGCTCGATGATTTCGTCGGGAAGCAAAATCACTAACCTTTGCTGAACATTCAAAAATTGCCGCCAGTGCGGATGTTCAGCGAACAAGGCTTTCAGATTGCGTAGCATCCTGATCAAGATGGTACGCGGTGTTGCGTCGGCCAGATAGCTCGACAGCGGTGGATCGTTCGGGCTGCGTCGGTTCAGGAAATAGGGTTCGAGTCTTTCTTCGAGTTCTTCGCGTGAGAGGCTGGTGCCATTGAATGGGTCAAGAATGATGTCGCCGCTTTTTACTGATAATTTCATCAGAAAATGGCCGGGGAAGGAGATGCCCTTCACATCGAGCCCGATCTGGCCCGCGAGCTCCATATAGATCACGGCCAGCGAGATCGGAATGCCGCGTCGGGTAGCCAGTACTTTGTGCAGGTAGCTATTGTCGGGATTGTAGTAATCATTCAGATTACCTGCGAAGCCCAGCTCTTGGTAGAAAAAATTATTTAGTAGCCGAAGCTTGGGTATTTGAGCGATATCAGCAGGCATGCGACGCTTGAGGCGTGCAGCGAATTTGTCTATCTCAAGAACGCAGTGACTCATGTCCATGGCAGGATCATCGTCCTGCGCAATGCTCAGCGCCGCCTCGAATAGCGGTATCTGTTCCTCGTCTTGCACTAGCGAGGTGAAATAGTCGAGCGGCTTGAGCATGGTGTATTGGGCCATTGGCAGATCGCTTCAGTTCGACTCTCGCTTGAAATCCGCAAAGCGGAAACCCATCGCAAGCAGGGCGGCGAAGTAGCATGCGGCGCAGGCCACCACAATGAGCGACAAGGCCAGTATGCGCGTCCAAGGCGTTCCGCGCAGCGCGATCCAATCCAACTGAGCGCCTAGCCACAGCCCAATACCCGCCAGCAGACACAGCGCGCCGCTCAGTTGCACGAAGAAGCGCGGCCAGCCCGGCTCGGGTTGGTAAATGCCATTTTTTCTCAACAAGATGAACAGCAGACCTGCGTTGACGGTAGCTCCTAGTCCGATGGATAGTGCCAGACCGGCATGAGCGAACCAGGGCACGAACACCAGATTCATCAACTGGGTGGCAACCAGCACGCCAATGCCGATCTTGACTGGCGTTCGGATATCCTGCTTTGCGTAAAACCCTGGCGCCAGGATTTTTATCATGATCAATCCCATTAATCCTATGCCATAAGCGATCAGAGCCTGTGCAGTCATATTGACAGATACCGCATCGAACCGGCCATAGTGGAAGAGCGTGCTGGTGATAGGAGTTGCGAGCACGATCAGTGCCACCGCGGCCGGCATCGCCAGAAGAAAGGTCATCCGCATTCCCCAATCCAGCAAGGACGAATACTCGCGCTGGTCGCCACTGGCGTGAGCCTTCGACAGGTTGGGCAGCAGAATAGTGCCTAGCGCAACGCCCAGAAGACCGGTGGGCAATTCCATCAGACGATCCGCATACGAAAGCCAGGACACGCTGCCATCGGCGAGATGAGAAGCAATGTTGGTATTGATGATCAAACTGATCTGCGCCGCAGAAACAGCAAACGTCGCGGGCAGCATTTGCTTGAGCACACGTCGCACTCCCTCATCCGAGAGCGCAATGAGAGGATTCATGCTTATGCGCGGCAGCATGCCGATCTTGCGCAACGCCGGCAACTGGAACGCCAGTTGCAGCACACCCCCAATCAACACGGCGATGGCCAGCGCATACACTGGCTGAGACATCAGCGGCGCAAGCAGCAGCGCTGCGGCGATAAACGATAGGTTCAGCAGCACCGGAGTGAAAGCGGGTACACGGAATTCTCGCCAGGTATTGAGGATGCCGCCGGCCAATGCGACCAGCGACATGAAAAGAATGTAAGGGAACATGATGCGTGTCATCGCGACCGACAGCGACATGGCTTGGGCATTCGACGAGAACCCGCTGGCCATCAGCAGCACCAGCGCAGGCGCGGCCACCACACCGATGACCGAGGTGAATAACAGCGCCCAGAACATCACCGTTGCCACATGGTCCGTCAAAACGCGCGTCGCCCGATTGCCTCGCTGGTTCTTGTATTCCGCCAGTATCGGAACAAAGGCCTGAGAGAAGGCACCCTCGGCAAACAGACGGCGGAGCAGGTTCGGAATGCGGAAGGCGACGAAGAACGCGTCAGTGTAGACCGAGGCACCGAAGGTCCGGGCTATGAGGAACTCGCGTATCAGTCCGGTGACGCGTGACAGCATTGTCAGGCCAGACACGGTGGCTAGCGTTTTGTGCAAGTTCATGGCGAGCCATTATAGCGGCAGCCCCGACAAGGAATTTTTGCGCAGTTCCCGATTTGATAATGCACCGAGATCGCTGTACCCCCGCCCAGGCCCAGTGTTGGCAAGTTTGCCCGACCGACAAAAAACCGATATAATGCTCGCTTTTCGAATTTCCGCCCGGGGCCAGACCTCGAGCCCCCAGACAGGAAGAGAAGTCATGGCAAATACCGCACAGGCACGCAAGCGCGCCCGACAGGCCGTCAAGCTGAATGCGCACAATTCCAGCCAGCGCTCGACGCTGCGCACGGCAATCAAGGCTGTTCGCAAGGCGATTTTGGCCGGCGACAAAGCGGCCGCGGCTCAGGTGTTCCAGTCATCGGTGTCGGTTATCGACCGTATCGCTGACAAGAAAATCATCCACAAAAACAAAGCTGCCCGTCACAAGAGCCGCTTGTCCGCAGCGATCAAGGCACTCGCCTGATCACCGCCTGGCTTAGCCAGGCAGTCATGCAGAACACACGAAACCCGTCCGGCTTTTGTCGGGCGGGTTTTTATTTTGGCAATCCGTCGATTTTCGCGCCGGACTTTACATTCTTCTGCCGGAACCATCCCTGGTTCATTTCCAGCGCGTACCTAGCCGGCCGCTTCGCGCAATGCGCGTCTTGGGTCTGGGGCTGCATGTCCTCGATATTGATAATCTTCCCCGCTTCGTCGATGAAGGCTACCGACAACGGGACCAACGTATTCTTCATCCACATGCAGACCGGACGATTGTCCGGGAAGCGGAACACCATGCCTTCGTTCGCACCCAGTTGCTCGCGGAACATCAGGCCCTGCGCGCGCTCTTCGTCGCGTAATGCGACCTCGGCCTGTATCAGGTGAACGCCAACATTGAGCGTCGTTACCGGAAAGCGTTGTTGTGCAAGCGACGTTTCAGCAATGTACGTCGACAAGCCAATGGCAAGCGCGGGCAGCAGTTTTTTCATGGCGTGTCAGTTCATGTTTGTTGTTGACGCGGTGGAGCGGGCACGATTGTAATCGCAGACGAGCACGCAGGTCGTCATCAATTGCTCAGCGCTGATCCGTAGGTTGCCACCATGCTTGTTCGCTCACGGCCCGCCACTCGCCCGGCAGCAAGGGATGTGAGCTCAACGAGAAAGGACCTATCGCGCTGCGCACGAGTCGCAGGGTCGGCAGACCGGCGGCGGCTGTCATGCGCCGCACCTGCCGGTTCTTGCCCTCCGAGAGGGTGATCGCTAGCCAGGAGGTCGGTATCTGCCGGCGCTGACGCACAGGCGGATCTCTGGGCCATAACCAGGCCGGCGGCGCTATGCGCACCGTGTGGCTGCCCCGGGTGATGAAGTCGCCCAAATCCATGGGCTGCCGTAAATTTTCTAGTTGTCCGGGATGGGGTAAGCCCTCCACTTGCACCAGATAAGTTTTCAGCTTGCCGTGATCAGGATGGCTGATCTGGTGCTGCAAATGACCATCGTCGGTCATTAGCATCAACCCTTCGCTCTCCGCATCCAGCCGCCCGGCAGGGTAAATGCCCGGCAGACTGATATAGCGTGCCAGCGTCGCCCTAGTCGGGTGATTGGAGAACTGACTCATCACGCCGAAAGGTTTGTTAAACAATATCAATGACATGCGGGATCAGGGGCGAAGTTGAGGTAGGGATGACTCAGGAAACCCCGGTTTTTATGGCAGAGCGCGAAATTCTAGTGCATAATATAAAACGTGGTCTTATGTCTTATATAAGACTTGGTCTCGAGCCGGACGACAAGCTCGAACGCAGCTCCTCAAAGGACTATGCCGTTCACAAGACGCCAACTACAATTTCCTTTATCCGCCAATCTTCGGAGATAACAACGATGTATCAACATATCAAGGTGCCCGCCGAGGGTCAGAAAATCACGGTCAACCCCGATTTCTCCCTGAATGTGCCGGACAACCCCATCATCCCTTACATTGAGGGCGATGGTACAGGTGTTGATATTAGCCCCGTGATGATCAAGGTGATCGATGCGGCCGTGGCGAAGGCCTACGGTGGCAAGCGCAAGATCAGCTGGATGGAGATCTATGCTGGTGAAAAATCAACTAAAGTGTATGGCCCCGACGTCTGGCTCCCCGATGAAACGCTCAAAGTCCTGAAGGACTACGTGGTATCGATCAAGGGTCCGCTGACAACACCGGTCGGTGGAGGTATACGTTCACTGAACGTCGCACTGCGTCAGGAACTCGACTTGTATGTCTGCTTGCGCCCGGTCCGATATTTCAAGGGCGTGCCGTCGCCCTTGCGCGAGCCCGAAAAGACCGACATGGTGATCTTCCGTGAGAACTCCGAAGATATCTACGCGGGCATCGAATGGCAGGAGGGTACCGATGGTGCGAAGAAGATCATCGATTTCCTGGTGAAGGAAATGGGCGTCAAGAAGATCCGCTTCCCGCAGACTTCGGGCATCGGTGTCAAGCCGGTGTCGCGCGAGGGTACCGAGCGTCTGGTACGCAAGGCGATCCAATACGCGATCGACAATGACAAGCCTTCGGTCACGCTGGTCCACAAGGGCAACATCATGAAGTACACCGAGGGTGGCTTCCGCGACTGGGGCTACGCGCTTGCTCAACAAGAATTCGGCGCAAAGCTTGTCGATGGCGGTCCGTGGTGCAGCTTCAAAAATCCCAAGACGGGCAAGGAAATCATCGTCAAGGACGCGATTGCAGATGCTTTCCTGCAGCAGATCCTATTGCGCCCGAACGAGTACAGCGTGATCGCCACGCTGAATCTGAACGGCGACTATATCTCTGACGCGCTGGCGGCTCAGGTGGGTGGCATTGGTATTGCGCCGGGCGCAAACCTGTCGGACTCCGTGGCAATGTTCGAGGCGACGCATGGAACGGCACCCAAGTATGCAGGCAAGGACTATGTGAACCCAGGCTCCGTGATCCTGTCGGCAGAAATGATGCTGCGTCACATGGGCTGGTTCGAGGCCGCTGACCTGATTATCAGTTCGATGGAAAAATCGATAACTTCGAAGAAAGTCACCTATGACTTCGCGCGTCTCATGGAAGGAGCCACACAGGTCTCCTGTTCAGGTTTCGGCGATGTCATGATTGCTAATTTGTAATTTTTCGGTAATGCAAACAACAAGGGCCGGTTATCCGGCCCTTGTTGTTTGAAAAAAGTTTTTCACATATTTAATATTTATTAATAAAAACTTTAAGGCTGGCTGTGAATCTCCGGCTATCAGCGCAGTCAATGATTATTCGGACATAGCGACGGGCATGTTCCAGAAACAAAAAACCCCCGGACTATGCCGGGGGTTTTAAGCGAACACTGACGAATAATCAGCCATTCATTATGTTGGAAGCTTGCTTGCCTTTGGGGCCTTGCGTTACTTCAAACGAGACTTTTTGCCCTTCTTTGAGGGTTTTGAAGCCGTCCATCTTGATGGCCGAAAAGTGCGCGAACAGATCTTCGCCACCGTCGTCCGGAGTGATAAAACCGAAGCCTTTGGCATCGTTAAACCACTTGACAGTACCAGTTGCCATAAAAACGTCTTTCCCTTTTTAACGAATCACACGAGCCCTAGAAGCAAGAAGCCTCGCGTAACGCTGCCCCCTCTTATATTGCTCCTCCAAAATCAATCAGTGCCAACCCGCACATATTGATCGTTTGCATTGTTCGTGTAAAAAACTCAAAAGTCAAGTTAATTGCCAAAAGTGCTATATTTCGTCGGATTATCAGAAAATTCCTATAAAACAACCCTAGTCTGAAACGGACAAAGTCTGGTGTCTGCGCCCATTCGGGAAACGGCGTAATATCAAAACAGATGCAGAATATTGGTGATTTCCCCGGTTACGGCGGAAGTTGGAGGCATTAGAATAGAAGCATGGCAACTAACGAAGAGAATGACACGGTCCTCGTACGAAAAGAGCAGAAGGAGGCGGTGAAGCCGCCCCCGATGTTCCAGGTTTTGTTGCTCAATGATGATTACACACCCATGGAGTTCGTCGTTGCCATCATTCAGGAATACTTCAACAAGGATCGTGAGACAGCCACGCAAATCATGCTGAAAGTGCATCGCGATGGCAAAGGAATGTGCGGTGTCTATCCGAAAGACATCGCGAGCACTAAAGTAGAACTCGTATTAACCCACGCCCGCAAAGCGGGACACCCGTTGCAGTGCGTGATGGAGGAAGCATGATTGCCCAGGAACTAGAAGTCAGTTTGCACATGGCCTTTGTTGAAGCCCGACAGGCGCGCCATGAATTCATCACCGTCGAGCACTTGTTGCTGGCACTGCTGGACAATCCGTCCGCGGCCGAAGTGCTGCGGGCCTGTGCGGTCAATATCGATGATCTGCGCAAGACGCTGACCAACTTCATTACCGACAACACGCCCACGGTGCCGGGCACCAGCGAAGTCGACACGCAGCCGACACTCGGTTTCCAGCGCGTGATACAGCGCGCAATCATGCATGTACAGTCCGCCTCGAATGGCAAGAAGGAAGTGACTGGTGCGAATGTGCTAGTGGCAATCTTCGGCGAGAAAGACTCGCATGCGGTGTACTACCTGCATCAGCAGGGCGTCACACGTCTGGACGTAGTGAACTTCATCTCGCATGGTGTGCGCAAAGATCAGCAGTCAGAGCCACAAAAGGCTTCTGAGGGCGTGGAAGAAAGCCAGTCCGAAGGTCAGCAAAAAGAAAGCGCGCTGGACCAGTTCACTCAGAACCTGAACAAGCTGGCAGCGGAAGGCAAGATCGATCCGCTGATCGGCCGTGAGTCGGAAGTCGAGCGGGTGATCCAGACACTTTGCCGCCGCCGCAAGAACAATCCGCTGCTGGTCGGCGAAGCGGGTGTGGGCAAGACCGCGATCGCTGAAGGCCTTGCATGGCGCGTAACGCAAGGCGATGTGCCTGAGATTCTCCAAAACGCTGTCGTGTATTCACTCGACATGGGCGCGCTGCTCGCGGGTACCAAGTACCGTGGCGATTTCGAGCAGCGGTTGAAAGCCGTACTCAAACAGATGAAGGCTAATCCGAACGGTATTCTCTTTATCGATGAGATTCACACTATCATCGGTGCAGGCTCGGCATCGGGCGGTACGCTGGATGCGTCCAATCTACTCAAGCCCGCGCTATCCAGTGGCCAGCTCAAATGCATTGGAGCGACTACCTTCACCGAGTTCCGTGGCGTATTCGAGAAAGACCATGCGCTATCCCGCCGCTTCCAGAAGATTGATGTCAACGAGCCGACGGTCGAGCAGACCATTCAGATCCTGCGCGGCTTGAAGTCCCGCTTTGAAGAGCACCACGGAGTCAAATATTCGGCGCTGGCGCTGACGACTGCGGCTGAGCTGTCCGCACGCTTCATCAATGATCGTCACCTGCCAGACAAGGCAATCGACGTAATCGATGAGGCAGGCGCGGCGCAGCGCATACTGCCTAAGTCCAAGCAAAAGAAAACTATCGGCAAGCCCGAAATCGAAGACATCGTATCGAAGATCGCGCGCATTCCTCCGGCATCGGTCAATCAGGATGATCGTAGCAAGCTGCAAACTATCGATCGCGATCTGAAGAACGTTGTGTTCGGTCAGGATCCGGCCATTGAGGCACTGGCCTCGGCAATCAAGATGGCGCGTGCTGGTCTGGGCAAGACCGACAAGCCCATAGGATCCTTCCTGTTTTCCGGCCCGACCGGTGTCGGCAAGACCGAAGTCGCCAAGCAGCTTGCGTTCATACTCGGTATTGAGCTGATCCGCTTCGACATGTCCGAGTACATGGAGCGTCATGCGGTCAGCCGTCTGATGCACGCTGACGGACAACAACGGTCGCAAGGCCGATTTCCGTAACGTGATCATCATCATGACCACCAACGCGGGTGCGGAAAGCCTGCAGAAACGCACGATGGGCTTCATGGACACCAAGCAGGCCGGTGATGAAATGGCCGACATCAAGCGCATGTTCACGCCGGAGTTCCGCAATCGTCTGGATGCGATTATCAGCTTCAAGGCGCTCGATGAGGAGATTATCCTGCGCGTGGTTGACAAGTTCCTGATGCAGCTGGAAGAGCAGCTGCATGAGAAGAAGGTCGAGGCAATCTTCAGTGATGGTCTGCGCAAGTTCCTTGGCGAGAAGGGTTTCGATCCTCTGATGGGTGCGCGTCCGATGTCGCGCCTGATTCAAGACATGATCCGCAAGGCACTGGCCGACGAACTGCTGTTCGGCAAACTGGTGTCCGGTGGCCGTGTCACCGTGGATCTCGACGACGACGACAATATCAAGCTCGAATTTGTCGAAGATGATACGCCGCCGCCGGCAGCGCCGCAGGAAACGGCGGAAGTTGAGTAATCGCTTTGCAGCAGGTCAATAACAAAACCCCTGTCCTCTGACAGGGGTTTTTGTTTTTCAGGAGGTTTTTTTCAAAGGGACACTCACTTAGTACAAAGTTTTTCAAAGGGACACTCACTTAGTACAAAGGGATAGTACAAAGAGTACAAAGGAGTACAAAGGGACACTAGTACAAAGGGACACTCACTTTGATTAAGTACAAAGGGACACTCACTTTGATTACATAGTGACTTGGCAAAAGAAAGTGAGTGTCCCTTTGTAAGGATGACTTGGTAGAGGAAAGTGAGTGTCCCTTTGTAAGAGGGTCAAGGAACGAGTGGTTTTTTCGCGGCCTGTTTTTGACGAATGTCTTTCACCGCAGTTTGCGCCAGGCCGCGTCGCTCTTCGGTCCACGGGTGCAGCGCGCTATAGCCGTTGCTCTGGTTTACCGGAGCGATCTCTGATAATTTTTGCGACATTTTCGATAAGTTCGACGGGTCGTAACCAGCGCGTGCGAGCATGAATATCGCTAGCCTGTCGGCTTCCTGATCCATCTTGTCGGGCAGGGGTTTGATCCCACCGCTTCCGGCATAGCTGGCTGGTTCAGGCTTCAGAGCCAACAGGCTATCGATGACACCAGCGACCGTGGCTGCCTGCTGCAATTGCCGAGCATGCTGCAGCACATTATGCGCAAGCTCACGAGCGATGATCACCGCCACATCGTCATCAGCGGGTAATGCATCGAGCAGTCCGCGTGTGAGCATGATGCGCCGGCCATCCGCGTAGGCATTCACATTCGGTGAATTGCCGATATCGATCGCGAAAGCGCAAGCCAGCGTCAGCGGGATCTGAAGGTCGACCGCTTGCCCGCGACGCAGTACCCGGACTCGAATATCCGTGAGGTTCTTCAGCACGGGTGCCAGCAGTCTCGCTGTTTCGTTCTCGGCCTGCGGACCTTCGGGTATCGGGATGTCTTGTATCGTCTGCAGAATATCGCCACGCAACATGCCGGCCTTTTGAGCGCCGCTGCCTTCCAGCACCTGCATTACTTGCAGTCGCTCGTCGAGGGCCAGCGACTTGCGCGCGGAACCGGACAGTTCTGACGGATACGAGTGCACATTTTTTGCAGTGAAGCCCAGTAGTGGCCTGGCCTGAGTCCGGCACAGCACTGCGTTTTTGGTAATTAAAGGTGCTGCTATGCGATAAACGCGCGCCTGTCGCATCATCAGTGCCTCCAGCGCGGAATCCCGTGCGGGGGTCACTTGGGCGGGAGTATGCGAGGCTGCGGTGGTTGAGGAGGGGGTGTGTGAGGCGGAGGGCGTTGAGCTTGTAACGGATGGGGAGCTTGAGGAGAGAGGTGGTGTGCTGCAGGCGCTCAGTAGTAGCGCCGCAAGCGGAGTTAGGATCAAGAACGCGCGACACATTTTGCTTGGGTTATTTTTTGCCCGTGCTCCCGAAACCGCCTTCACCACGCTCGCTATCCTCGAATGAGTCAACCACTCGGAATCCTACCTGTAACACGGGCACGATGACCAGCTGCGCGAGGCGCTCCATCGGATTCAGCACAAAGCTGGTGCTGCCGCGGTTCCAGGTAGACACCATCAGCTCGCCCTGATAGTCCGAGTCTATCAATCCGACCAAGTTACCGAGCACGATGCCGTGCTTATGGCCCAAGCCGCTGCGTGGCAGGATCATCGCCGCATAAGCGGGATCGGCGATGTGTATCGCAAGACCCGTGCGAATCAAGTGTGTACTGCCGGGCTGTAGCGTCAGCGGCGCATCAATACAGGCACGCAGATCCAGTCCGGCGCTGCCGGAGGTCGCATAGGTGGGCAATTGCTCCTGCATGCGCGGGTCGAGTATTTTTACGTCGATGGTTTTCATGCTGATGGTTTTCGGTATATTCGTTGTGCAATTTCTTTGATCAGAGTCTGCGCAAGCGCGTCTTTGCTAGCGCGCGGCAGTCGGTGATGGCCCTGCTCGTCGAACAGCACCAACTCGTTATCATCCTTGCCGAAGGTCTGGTGGCCGATGTTACCGACCAGTAGAGGAATATGTTTTTTCTCTCGCTTTGCGGCGCCATGCGCGAGCAAGTCTTCGGATTCAGCTGCGAAGCCGACGCAGTAAGGTGGCGAGGGTAGTGCGGCCACCGCCGCCAGAATGTCGGGGTTCTGTTCGAACTGCAATGAAGGTATCTGGCCTTCCTGCTTCTTGATTTTTTGGCCGCTGACCGAGGCTACGCGCCAGTCGGCCACGGCAGCGACCGCGATGAACAGATCTTGCGCAGCGATCTGAGACATCACGGCATCATGCATCTCTCGCGCTGTTGTCACGGGTAGTAGCGTGACACTCGAAGGTCGGGGTAATGCGGTGGGGCCAGACACTAGCGTCACCTCGGCGCCCGCAGCTCGCGCGGCGCGCGCGATCGCAAAGCCCATCTTGCCCGATGAAAGATTGGTAATACCCCGAACCGGATCAATCGGCTCAAACGTCGGGCCGGCGGTGATCATGACTTTTTTACCCGCCAGCAGTTTCGGATGAAAGAAAGCGGACAAGTCTTCGAGCAGCTGCTCGGGTTCCATCATGCGGCCCAGCCCCGTCTCGCCACAGGCCTGATCGCCGGCCACCGGACCGAGCAGGCTCACGCCATCTTTGCGCAGCTGTTCGGCGTTACGCTGAGTGGCCGGGTTCTCCCACATCTCGACATTCATCGCGGGAGCTACGAGCAAAGGCACAGTGGCGGGTCGTGCGAGACACAAGGTCGAGAGCAAATCATCTGCTGCACCATGCACTAGCTTACGCATGAAGTCGGCCGAGCAGGGTGCGATCAGAATCGCATCTGCGTCGCGCGACAGATCGATGTGCGCCATGTTGTTGGAGATGCGACTGTCCCACTGGTCAGTATAGACCGGCTTGCCCGACAAGGCTTGCATCGTCACTGGGGTGATGAAGTGCCGGGATGCCTCGGTCATTACGACCTGCACGCTGGCGCCGGCTTTCACCAATCCACGCGCAAGCTCGGCGGCCTTGTAGCAGGCAATGCCACCAGTCAGCCCCAGCACAATTTTTTTGCCAGCGAGGTTCATGTTGTCCTTATGTCCGGCGCGCGCAAAGCGAAGCCTCAGCGATTGACGCGACGAAATTCATCCAGCACAAACAGCAGTGCACCGACGGTGATCGCGCTGTCCGCCACGTTGAACGCTGGCCAGTGCCAGCCTGCGAGGTGGAAGTCCAGAAAATCGATCACATGGCCATAGGCTACACGATCAATCAGATTGCCGAGCGCACCCCCCAGAATCAGCGCCAGCGCCCAGCAAAACAGGCGCTGTCCGGGATGTCGTTTCAGCATCCACAGGATGAACAGTGAAGCAAGGACCGAGATACCGGTAAAGAAGTAGCGTTGCCATCCGGGTTGGTCGGAGAGGAAGCTGAACGCCGCCCCCTTGTTGTAGACCATGACCAGGTTGAAGAACGAGGTCACGGGATCCGATTGCCCATAAGCCAGCAAGCGCATCATGGTGATCTTGGTTAGCTGGTCTAGCAGCATCACAATGATCGCGATGCCGACCCAGATCATCATGCCGCCGAATTTTTTCGCCATAGTTTCTTTTGTCTCGTGCTTCAGGCGACGCGGCGCTGTTCGCCGCTGCCAAACAGGTTGGACGTACAGCGACCGCAGAGACCGGGATGATCAGCGTGCGAACCGACATCGGCGCGATAATGCCAGCAGCGCTCGCACTTTTTGTGCGCAGAGGCTCTGACCATCACTTTGTCGGCGGCAGCAGTCGCCGCTGGCACAACCGTCGCAGCTGAGGTGATCAGCACGAATTTCAGATCGTCCCCCAGACTTTGCAGTAGCGCGAGTTTGTCGCCACTTGCGTGGATTTCAACTTCGGCCTGCAGCGAAGAGCCGATCGCGCCGGACACGCGCACTTCCTCCAATTGTTTGAGTACCTCGGCGCGGATCGCCTGCAGCTGCTCGTATTTCGCCAGCAGCAGGTCGGCATCGCTGACCTCGGGCAGTGTATAGAAAGTCTGGGTGAAGATGGTCTCGCCCGAGGCTTGGTAGGCGTCTTCGTCGGTGAAGATCGCCCAGGCTTCCTCAACGGTGAACGACAGCACCGGTGCCATCAGCCGCAATAGCGACTGCGTGATATGCCAGATCGCGGTCTGAGCCGAGCGTCTAGCCTTTGACTGAACACCGCTGGTATACAGCCGATCTTTCAGGATATCGAGATAAAAGCCTCCAAGGTCTTCCGAGCAGTACATCTGCAGCTTGGCGACCACCGGATGGAATTCATACTCATTGAAATGCGCGCGGATCTCTGCTTGCAGCTGGTTCATGCGGGCGATCGCGTGGCGATCAATTTCCAGCAGTTCGCCGATGGCGACCGCATCTTTGGAGGGATCGAAGTCTGAGGTGTTCGCCAGCAGGAAGCGCAGCGTGTTGCGAATACGACGATAGCTCTCCACCACACGCTTCAGAATCTCATCCGAGATCGACAGCTCGCCCGAGTAATCGGTGGCCGCGACCCACAGTCGCAGAATCTCCGCACCCAATGTATCTGATATTTTTTGTGGTGCGACCACATTGCCCTTGGACTTGGACATTTTCTTGCCTTCGCCATCGACAACGAAGCCATGAGTGAGCAGCGCTTTGTAAGGCGCGCAGCCATTGAGCATCGCTGAGGTCAGCAGCGATGAATGGAACCAGCCGCGATGTTGATCCGAGCCCTCGAGATACAGATCGGCAGGAAATTGCGATTCGGCCGCATGAGAACCGCGAAGTACGGTCTGGTGCGTTGTGCCGGAGTCGAACCACACATCTAGCGTGTCGCGGTTCTTCTCATAATGCGCGGCGTCAGCACCGAGGAAGCTGTTGATGTCGAGTGTGTGCCAGGCCTCAATACCGTGCTGCTCCACCAGTTTCGCTACCCTTTCGAGCAGTACCGGCGTATCGGGATGCAGCTCGCCGGTTTCCTTGTGCACGAAGAAGGCCATTGGCACCCCCCACTGACGCTGGCGCGACAGCGTCCAGTCCGGGCGGTTCGCGATCATGCCATGCAGTCGCGCCTTGCCCCAGTTCGGGAAGAACCGCGTGGCTTCCACTGCGGCCAGTGCAGTCTCACGCAGCGATGCACCGCCGCTCTTCGGTGTCTTGTCCATGCTGGCGAACCATTGCGAGGTTGCGCGATAGACGATCGGCGTTTTATGACGCCAGCAATGCATGTAGCTGTGGTCAAACATCACCAGCTTGAACAGGTGGCCGGCAGATTCCAGCGCCGCGCAGATAGGTTTGGATGCTTCCCAGATCGTCATCCCGCCAAACAGCGGCAGCGTTGATGCATAGCGACCATCACCCATCACCGGATTCAGGATTTCATCATCTTTCATGCCATGCGCCTTGCACGACGCGTAGTCATCCACGCCATACGCAGGCGAAGAATGCACGATACCGGTACCGGCATCAGTGGTCACATACTCGCCGAGAAAAACGGGCGAGAAACGATCATAGCCGGAATCGGTTGCATGCAATGGGTGATGAAATTTCACCAGCGACAAGGCCTCGCCGTGACAAGTGGCAATGATCTTGCCCTGCATGCCGTAGCGCTGCAGGCAGCTCTCGACCAGATCTCTTGCGAGGATCAGCAGAACCGGTTCGCCATTGCGCTCGGTCTGTACCAGCGCATAGGTGACCTCGGGATGCATGTTCAGTGCCTGGTTGGCAGGAATCGTCCAAGGCGTGGTGGTCCAGATCACCACATAGCCGTCGCCCGCAGGCAGCGCAGACAGGCCAAAAGCTTTTGCCACTTTGTCGGGCTCGGCAAAAGGGAATGCGACATCGATCGCGGGGTCGCGCTTGTCCTGATACTCGACCTCGGCCTCGGCCAGTGCGGAGCCACAATCAAAGCACCAGTTCACTGGCTTGAGACCGCGATAAACGAAACCCTTGCCCAGAATGTTGCCGAGCGCACGGATCTCGTCGGCTTCATTTCGGAAGTTCATCGTTTTGTAAGGATTGTCCCAGTCGCCCAGCACGCCGAGGCGAATGAAATCTTTTTTCTGTCGCTCGATCTGCTCACCCGCATAGGCGCGCGACTTCGTCAGCACCTCGGCAGTGGGTAGATTCTTTCCGTACTGCTTTTCGATCTGGATCTCGATCGGCATGCCATGGCAATCCCAACCCGGTACGTACTGCGCATCAAAGCCCTCAAGTTGACGGGTCTTGACGATCATATCCTTCAGGATCTTGTTGACGGCATGGCCGATATGAATGTCGCCGTTCGCATAGGGCGGCCCATCATGCAGGATGAACTTCGGTTTGCCGGCAGATACCTTGCGGATGCGTTGATACATATTTTTTGTTTGCCATTCGGCGACCCACTGCGGTTCGCGCTTGGCCAGATCGCCGCGCATCGGGAACGCTGTCTCGGTCATGTTGACCGGGTACTTGGCTTCAGATTTTTTGCTGTTGTCAGACATGAATTCAGCTCAGGGTAGGTATTTCGAAAAATTCTCGGGCGGAACGCGCATCATTGGTGATGGCGGCGGTCAGTGAGTCCAAATCATCGTATTTTTCTTCATCTCGCAATTTGCGCAGGAATTCGACTCGAATCAGTTTGCCGTAGCAGTCAGCGGAATAATCAAAAACATGCACCTCCAAGAGCACGCGGCCATTGTCTTCGACGGTCGGTCGCACGCCCAGGCTGGCAACCGCAGGTAGAGCTTTTGGCGCTAATCCATGCACTCGCACGATGAAGATGCCGGTCAGTGCGGGGCGTTTGTGCGCAATGCGCAGATTCAGTGTGGGAAATCCTATCGTTCTGCCCAGCTTGCGGCCGTGCTGAACGTGTCCCGAAATCGAATACGGATGTCCGAGCAATTCGCCGGCGCGGGAAAAATCACCGTCTCGCAATGCGCTGCGAACCGCCGACGATGAAATGCGCGCCTCGGCATGCGTCACAGTTTGCAGCGATTGCACTTCGAAGCCATATGCTTTACCCGCTTCAGTCAGCATCGCGAAGTCACCGGCGCGCTTGGCGCCAAAACGGAAATCGTCGCCCACGATCAGCCACTTCACATGCAGCCCATCGATCAGCAGCTTGCGGACGAAGTCCTCGGGGCTCATTGCGGCAAAGCGCGCATTGAAGTGTTCGACAATCACGCGATCAATACCCGCAGCCTCCAGCGCCTGCAGCTTGTCGCGCAGATTGGCCACGCGATGCGGTGCGAGGGCCTCGTGGCCCGAGAGGTGCGCAAAATACTCGCGCGGGTGAGGTTCAAAGGTCATCACCGCGGATTCGACACCCAGTCGTTGCGCAGCAGCGGTCACTCGCGAGAGCAGCGCGCGATGCCCTCGATGCACGCCATCGAAATTGCCAATCGTGAGCGCACACGGCTGGCGCGCGAGGGCATTCGGAAGTCCGCGGAAAACTTTCATGGCTGGGGGCGGAGTGGGCTGGACGGGACTCGCGTCCCGAAAACCCTCGATTATAGTGGTTTTCAGAGGGTTTTCCGGGCCCATGCCCGCCCGGATGGCACAGGAAATGGCCTGAACACCGGGCGATCAGACAAGAACTGGCCCCGCAAGAGGATTCTGCCGGTAGTACAGGGACAGCAGCCGGTAAATTCCAGGATAAGCCGCCGCGAGTGTCGCCGGCGTGACGAAAAAACTCTCCGAAGCGACTGCGAAGAATTCGGCCGGATCAGTGGCCGCATACGGATCCATCGGCAGGCTTGCAGTCAGGGCACGATAGCGCGCGGCGTGCGGCAGATGGTCGGGATCGAAATCCTCTGGTAGCGTGCTTTCCAGTTGATTCACACACTGGCAAAAACTGTCATAAGCAGCGCCAAAGATTTGCGGCCAGTCGAGGAAATCTGCGCGCACGTGAAAGCCAGCCAGAAAGGGTGGATAGCCATTCGCGCCGCCGCGCCCCATGTCGATCTTGTGAGCGAATTCATGAATGACGACGTTATGCAGCGAACGCTCATCACAAGACTCCGGCGGCGTAATGTCTGGCCATGACAGCAGCACGGCGCCGCCCATGTCCACTGCTTCGCCAGCCAGCATCTCCTCCCATTCATGTACGACGCCGGTGTCATCTGTCACTTGCTGCCTGATCGGAAAAGCATCCGGTGTCACGATCACGGCGGACAGGTCATCGTAGAGATCAAGGCTCAGATTCAGCACTAGTAATGCAGCTTGCGCCGCAATCGGTACAGCCATCTCGTCGGTCAGCTCGAAGCCTTTGACGCCAGCAAAGGATTTTTTTGCCAGAAGCTGCTCGGTCAACGACTTGAGCCGCAAGCAGTCGTCATCAGAAAGGTAGGCGAGGAAGGGCAGCCGTGACATTGTTCTCTGCCACAGTGCTGAAGGTATCGCAGGCGGTCCACCAGCGAGGCGATCTTTCAGCCAGCTCAGCCAGCGCATGACGTGTACGCCATCGTTCTTACAGCTCGCCCCAGACTGCCTGCAGCGCGGCGATTGCTGCCAGACCAGCGGTCTCGGTGCGCAACACGCGTTCGCCCAGCGTCAGACAGAGCGCGCCATGCGCTAAGGCGCTTTCTTCTTCTGCTGGTGCCAGCCCGCCCTCAGGGCCGATGATCAGCGTGACGGCTTGGGGCGGATGATGGCGCGCCCAGCGCGACAGGGGCTCGCCACCGCGAGGTGACAGCAGGATACGACGATGCAGGTCCTGCTGAGCTATCCAGCTGCCGAAGGTAGCAGGCTCAGCGAGATGCGGCAGCCGGTTGCGTCCGCATTGCTCCGCAGCAGATGCCATGATGCCGGTCCAGTGCTGCATTTTTTTTGCAGTCCGATCTTCATTCAGTCTGACCAACGATCGGCTGGAGATTAGCGGCTGTATCGTCGTTGCTCCTAGCTCCACCGCTTTCTCGATGATCCAGTCCATCTTGGACCCCTCGGGCAGCACTTGCGCCAGACACAGGCTGTGCGCGGACTCCGCTTCTCGTGGCGAAAAATTCTTCACAAGTACCTGCACGTGTTTTTTTTCAAGTCGCTCAATGCTGGCGGTGTATTCCCCGCCCTTGCCATTGAACAGCGTGACGAGTTCGCCTTCCTTGAGTCGAAGCACCTGAACGTGACGGGCGACTGCATCCGGCAGCACGAGCAGCATCCCAATGTCCAGGGGTTGGTTGCAGTAAAAGCGTGGCATGAGGGTGCGAGCTTGGTTGGCGCGAGTAAATTGCAATGAATTGTCGTTGAATAGGTCGCAGATCGGTGCAGATATTCCGGGGCCCACCTGTTAATGACTACCGGTGAGATTGTAAGCCTGACGGTCCAGGATATCGGCAGCCAATCGCGGCTTTGGTCGGGTTCGGTCTGGTAAAATTTCAGGTTTTCCGGCTTGCGCGACTCTCTGCGGTTCGTCATTCCGCCAGCATGCTGCGGCCACTGGTTTTATTCATACATTGTTGGCAATATGAATTCCACTCCCGAACCCCGAAAGATGGCCAATGCGATACGCGCGCTGGCAATGGACGCCGTGCAAAAGGCCAACTCCGGGCATCCCGGCATGCCGATGGGCATGGCCGAAATCGCAGTCGCCCTGTGGGGCAGTCATCTTCGACACAATCCGGCCGATCCGCACTGGCTGGACAGAGATCGCTTTGTCGTCTCCAATGGCCACGGCTCGATGCTGCTGTATGCGCTGCTACACCTGACGGGCTATGAGCTACCGATGGATGAGCTGCGCAATTTCCGCCAGCTGCATTCGAAAACGCCGGGCCACCCAGAGGTCGACATCACCCCCGGGGTCGAGACCACCACCGGACCGCTCGGTCAGGGGATTGCGAATGCGGTGGGCATGGCGCTGGCCGAAGCACTGCTGGCGGCACAATTCAACAAGCCCGGTTTTGACGTTATCGATCATCACACCTACGTCTTCCTTGGTGATGGCTGTCTGATGGAAGGCATCAGCCATGAAGTGTGTTCGCTGGCGGGCACGCTGCGCCTGTCCAAGCTGATCGTGCTGTATGACGACAATGGCATCTCTATTGATGGCAAGATTGAAGGCTGGTTCCGTGATGACACGCCAAAGCGTTTCGACGCCTATGGCTGGAACGTGATCCCGAATGTGGATGGACATGATGTCAAGGCGGTCCACGCAGCGATCGCCGCTGCAAAAAAATCTGAGCGACCGACACTCATCTGCTGCAAGACCGTGATCGGCAAAGGCGCCCCCACGATGCAGGGCACGGACAAAGTGCATGGCGCTGCGCTGGGCGATGCAGAGATCGCCGCCACGCGCGCGGCGATCGATTGGCCGTATGCGCCGTTCGAGATCCCTGCCGATGTGTATTCTGCATGGGATGCAAAGCAAAAGGGCGCATCGCTGCAGTCCGACTGGGCCCTGAAGTTCAAGACCTATCAAGAGAAATATCCGTCCGAGGCCGCCGAACTGCTGCGCCGAATGAAGGGCGAGCTACCCGCGAACTTCGATAAGGCAGTATCCGATCTGATTACCGCCTGCCTAGAAAAAAAAGAAACCATCGCTACGCGCAAGGCCAGCCAGAATGCGATTCAGGCGCTGGCACAGGTACTACCCGAATTCCTCGGCGGCTCGGCCGATCTGACCGGCTCCAACCTGACCAACTGGAAAGAGTGCGTCGCAGTGCGCGCGGATCACCCGGGTAATCATGTGAACTATGGCGTGCGAGAGTTCGGCATGAGCGCGATCATGAATGGCGTGGCCTTGCATGGCGGCTTCATTCCTTTCGGTGCGACTTTCCTGACCTTTTCCGACTACAGCCGCAATGCGCTGCGCATGGCTGCGCTGATGAAGCGGCGCTCCCTCTTCGTGTTCACCCATGATTCCATCGGTTTGGGCGAAGATGGTCCTACTCATCAATCGATCGAGCAGGTATCGAGCCTTCGCCTGATCCCGAATCTGGACAACTGGCGGCCCTGCGACACCGTAGAGTCCGCGGTCGCCTGGACCGAGGCGGTGCGACGTCAGCAAGGTCCGACCACACTGATTTTTTCGCGCCAGAACCTGCCTTTTGTTGAGCGCAATGAGGCACAGGTGGCAGATATTCGTCGCGGTGGCTACGTGCTGAAAGATGCTACCAACGCAAAGGCCATTCTCATCGCGACCGGTTCAGAGATCGAGCTTGCGCTGAAGTCCGCCGACATGCTGGCTTCCGAAGGCATCCCGGTGCGCGTGGTATCCATGCCCAGTACCGATGTATTCGACCGGCAGGACGCGACATACAAAGCCAGCGTGCTGAGCAAGGGGCTTCCAAGGGTGGCGGTCGAAGCAGGAGTCACCGATTTCTGGTTCAAGTACGTCGGCCTTGATGGCGCGGTGGTAGGCATCGATACGTTCGGTGAGTCCGCGCCGGCCGGTGTGTTGTTCAAGCATTTCGGCTTCACGACAGAGAAAGTCGTGGCCGCAGTCAAGTCGGTTCTGCGCTGACTTGACACGATACCAATTCACATTACAACGTTTCGGGAGATCCTCATGACCATCAAAGTTGCCATCAATGGCTACGGCCGCATCGGCCGCAATGTGCTGCGCGCTCATTACGAGGGTGGCAAAAAGAATGATATCCAGATTGTTGCGATCAACGATCTGGGCAATGCCGAAACAAACGCGCACCTGACACGCTATGACACCGCGCACGGAAAATTCCCCGGTACGGTTGTGGTCGAGGGCGACCACATGATCGTCAATGGAGACAAGATTCGTGTATTCGCGCAGCGTAATCCCGCTGACATCCCTTGGGGCGAGTTGGGTGTTGATGTCGTGCTCGAGTGTACTGGCTTTTTCACCACCAAAGAAAAAGCCTCTGCCCACCTCAAAGGCGGTGCAAAGAAGGTCATCATCTCCGCTCCCGGCGGCAAAGATGTGGACGCCACCGTCGTCTACGGCGTGAATCAGAGCGTGCTAAAGGCATCGGATACCGTGATCTCGAATGCGTCCTGTACCACCAACTGCCTCGCGCCACTGGTCAAGCCGCTCAATGACAAGATCGGGGTGCTCAATGGCCTGATGACCACGGTTCATGCGTATACGAATGATCAGGTGCTGACCGACGTGATGCATGAAGACTTGCGCCGTGCCCGTTCCGCAACGCAGTCCATGATCCCGACCAAGACCGGTGCCGCCGCCGCCGTGGGTCTGGTACTGCCCGAATTGAACGGCAAGCTCGACGGCTACGCCATTCGCGTCCCGACCATCAACGTTTCCATTGTTGACCTGTCATTTATCGCCGCGCGCGATACCACGGTGGATGAGGTTAACGCGATCATGAAAGAAGCTGCGAACGGTCCGCTGAAAGATATTCTGACTTACAACACCGACCCGCTGGTGTCGGTTGACTACAACCACAACCCGGCATCGTCAAATTTCGATGCGACGCTCACCAAAGTGTCCGGCCGCCTCGTAAAAGTCTCGTCTTGGTATGACAATGAGTGGGGCTTCAGCAATCGTATGCTGGATACCACGGTTGCCTTGATGGGTGCGAAATAAGCGGGACTGCTGCCCCAATCGTTGCGCCACACCGAGTGGAGGCTGTGCAGCAGCCGTAAAAACATAGCCGCTTGCGCGGCTATGTTTTTGGCTTCAGCAATCTACTGCCCCACCACCTTCGCATACTCGGGCGAACGAGGCCCAGGCAGCAGTCCGCCCGGGCGGGCCGTCAGCAAGCGAAAGCTAGTTCTCTGTGCCACTGGATATCCCTGATCCCCCATGCTGTTGGCTACCTGGCTAACCAGTGCCTTCACCAACAGAACTGCAAGCCCACCACTCGAATCCTGGTTCTCGCCGCTGGAGGCTCTGGCCTTGCCCTCCCAGAGTAGTTGGCCATTTCGCGTGTCGATCAATCGGGCGCTGGCGGCGACAATCACTTCGCTGCTGACGATCATGTATTTGGCGCCATATTCCTCGATGGTGATGTACAGCGCGGCATCGGCGCCAAAGATGTCTGCCAGTTTTCCCGGCGGGATCTGATGCATCTCACCCGGTTCGGTCACTCCGTTTTCGCGGAAGGTCTGATCCACCAGCGCGACAGGCAGCACGTAATAGCCGGACTCAGCGAGTGGCCGCGTGACGGTTGCCAGCATGCTGTAAGTCGCGCGTATATCCGGCGACAAGTTCAAAGGTGGGAGTACGACGATGGATCTCGGCTTGCTCTGTCTGAAAGCCGTGTAGTCATACGAGCTGCCAGTGGCGCAGCCGCCAAGTATCAGTGCGAGGCCGATCAGCAGCGCACGATAAAGTCGTTGTTTCATCAGAATTCCTTACTTGCTTATTCTGCCAATTAGCCTGTCCATGTAAGGACGTGATTCAGGGAACAGCACTTTTTCTGTTTCAAATGATGCGATGGCCTGATCAAGCTTGCCGGTCTGGAAGTACAGATAACCGAGATGCGCGTAATGGCCCGGAGGTGGAGTGCGACCTTGTGCACGCGCTTTTTCGCCATCAGCTTCCAGCTTGGCGATTTGCTCATCCGGCGAGGATTTGCCGGGCGAACTATACATGGCATAGACCTGATCTTCGTAGCTACCCCATTGATAGAGACCGTGCTGATTGGCGCAGGCGGTCAGGATGGCTGCGGCTACGATGCATGAGAGGCGGCGGATGACACGATGCATGATCGACTTACACATCAGCTTTCCGGTTTCCAGGTGCCGCGTTCCATACCTTCGACCAAGCGGTTCACGGCTTCTCGTATTGCCAGATCGAGCACCTTGCCGTTCAGCGTGGAGTCATAGCTGGCCGTACCACCGAAGCCGATGATCTCGCGATTCGACAACGCGTACTCGCCGGCACCCTGCACTGAGAACACGACTTCCGAGGTCAGCGCGTTGACCACATTGACACTCACCTTGGAATAAGCAACCTGGGTCTTGCCGCGTCCGAGAATACCGAACAGTTGCTGGTCGCCCGTTTCTTTTCTTCCAAATTCCGTCACATCACCAGTCAGTACGAAATTGGCGCCGCTGAGTTTTTGTTCTTTCCCACGCAGCTTGGCCTCTTGCTGAATCTCGCTCATGTTTTCACGGTCGACGACAACGAATCGGTTCGATTGCTGCAAGTGAGTAATCAGAATAGTCTTCGCTTGCGAACCCAGCCTGTCGACACCATCGGAGAACAAGCCGCGCAAGAAGGTAGACCGGTTATCGAACTTTCCAACGGCGATGGTGCTTTTTGGTCCAGAGTAGGTGGTGCCCGCTGAGGTGACTTGTTTTGGAGCGACGGTCTGCGAGCTTTCAGTGGCACAAGCGGCGAGCACGCAGGCGGTGAGGACCAGTATCGTCCGGGAGATAAGAGTTCGAATCATAGAGATTGTGGATTATGTTGAGGAGGCTGAATGACAGGGGCGGCGACCATGCCTTTTGCAAAGCTTGCGGTAGCGGTACCCATTGAGTTTGCAGCAAATCATTTTAGAAATAAATCAAAAAATTAACATCTAAATGGACTACTGCGTTGTATCTGAACGACAAGATCATCGTTGACTACTGGCTTTCAGCATCAGTCTTTTCAACAGAGGAATGCTGCGACCCGATCAATGACTATTCATTACCTGCTGCCAGAGCTTCTCTACCGAAGTGCGCTGGGAGGCCACCGTGTCGAGCTCGACCCTGGCCTTGTCGGCACCCTTGAGTCTGATCTGGTGTTGAAGCTTGCGGAACTGGCGGTAGGCGTCTGCCACGGTGATCGCCAGTGTTGAATCGATCAGATGGCATTCACCTGCCAGCTTCAAGAGTGCGATATTTCCGATATCGCCAGTCATGTCCGGATGCGATGATGAGTACGCGAGTACGAGATATTGAACAATGAATTCGATATCAATCATGCCACCGGTATCATGTTTGAGATCGAACTGTCCGGAGCGATTGGGGTGAGCATCATGCATGCGCTGGCGCATGCGGAGTACCTCGGTGCGAAGAGTTGCTGGATCGCGTTTCTGTTGCAGCAGATCGGTTCGCAGTGTTTCAAAACGACGGCCGATGTCGGTGTCTCCTGCGCAGAAGCGTGCTCGAGTCAGTGCTTGATGTTCCCAGACCCAGGCGGACTCCCGTTGATATTTTTCGAAAGCCTTGAACGACGAGACCAATAGCCCACTGGCACCATCGGGTCTCAGGGCGATATCAATGTCGAACAAAATGCCTGCCGGCGTGTGGCTGGTCATCCAAGTGATGAAACGCTGCGCCAGCTTCGCATACAGCGCGGGTGCTTCCGGATCCTCATCGTCATACAGAAAAATCACGTCGAGGTCTGAGGCATAACCCAGTTCTTTTCCGCCCAGCTTGCCGTAGGCAACCACTGCAAACGAGGGACGTTCCTTGTGCCGGTTAGGCAGCGTCTTCCACACTGCGTCCAGTGTGATCGCGATCAGTACATCGGCCAATAGCGACAGATGATCCGCCAGACGCTCTACCGTCAGCAATCCGCCCAGATCTTTGGCCAGCAGACGAAAGAGTTGGGCATGATGCTGTTCTCTCAGCACATCCATCTGCCGTTCTGTGTCGCCAGTAAAAGCATCCAGCTGTCGCCGGCACTCTCGAGCGAATTCATCCCAGTCGGGTTCGGCTTTCAGGCTAGCGTCGTCGAGCAACTCATCCATCAGGACTGGATGCCGGGTCAGATATTTTGCAGCCCAATCGCTCGCCGCCATCATGAGCACAACTCTCTCCAGCGTGTGCGGATACTCCGTCAGCAACGCCAGATACGCTGAACGCCGAGCGATCGTGTCAAAAAAATCCACCAGACGATTGAGTGTAGCCGAACAGGATTCCTGTTGGCGCGGGATGATGGGCAGCGCAGTGCGCATCAAGGTTTGCAGCTGTGCCCTGCGCTGCTCTGGCAGGGACTGTATACGAGACGAGTTCCAGCTGCTCAGCAGCCGCCGAGCAGAGCCAAAGGGATCATCAAAGCCTTTTGCCGACAAATAAGCAGACAGAGTATCTTCATCGATATTTTCCAGGGCCGGTGCAGTGCCGCTGGCAAGGTCGTTGTCAACAGGCTCGGTAGCCTGCTTATCGACAAAAATCGTGTCGAAATGCAGCGCGACCTGCTGGCAACAATCGCTCAAGGCAGCGATGAGTGATGCAGCATCATCGAACCCTGCCATTTGCGCTACAAGCTGCTGGTCTTCCGGCGAGGCGGGAAGTACATGCGTCTGCGCATCGTCAAGATACTGGATGCGATGCTCGATATTGCGAAGAAAAGTATACGCATCAAGCAGTTGCGCCACGGTGGTCTCGGCAAGCAGCTTGCGCTCCGCGAGGGTGTGCAGCGTGATCCTAGTCGATCGGTCTCGCAATCCGGGATCACGCCCGCCGCGTATCAGCTGGAATACTTGCGCAAGGAATTCGATCTCGCGTATGCCGCCTCTGCCCAGCTTGACATTCATCGCTCGATCAGGATGGCGCGTCTCTTGCCGTACGACCTCCGCGCGTATTTGGGCGTGCATGCTGCGCAATGCATTGATCGATCCATAGTCAAGGTAACGGCGGTATACGAAGGGTCTCACGATTTCGTTCAGCTGCGCGATGTCCTCAGGATCTCCCGTGATCGCGCGTGCCTTGACCCACGCATAGCGTTCCCATTCGCGACCCTGCACCATCAGGTAGTTCTCCAGCATGTTCAGACTAGCGGCCAGCGGCCCTGAATTACCGTTGGGGCGCAAGGCCATGTCTACCCGAAAGCTGAAGCCGTCCTCGTTAACTTCTGCTAGGTCGGCGATCATGCGTTTTCCCATCCTGACGAAAAATTCGTGGTTGGACAATGACCGTTGGTGATGATCGGTGACCTTTGTTTCTCCATCTTCCGGATAAAGAAAGATCAGATCGATGTCTGAGGACACATTCAGCTCATGGCCTCCGAGCTTGCCCATGCCGACCACGATCAGCTGCTGGGCGCGGCCGGAGTCTTCGCCGGTCGGCACGCCATGCGCCGCACACATCTGACGGTACACGTCTTCCTGATGGCGACGGATCGCAAAATCGGCGAAATTCGAGATCGCCGTGAGTACCTCGCTCAGGCCGGCCTTGCCGCTAATATCGCGGTGTGCGATCGCGGCCACTAGGAGGTTGCGCAGCTGGCGCATCGCTCCCGGCAGCGATGCGCCAGCGCGCTGCTCGGAAAGAAGCTGGTCAAAATCTAGCTGGTCAAGCGATAATTCCGATAATTTTGCAAGTTCGGCCGCGCGGGACGGGCTCGCATCCAGCCAGCGTTTTACAAATCGGGAGACGTTCGCTGTGGGCAAGGTTGGCACTGATTCATCCTGCAGCATAATGGGCAGCGCGCAGGCGCCGCCGGTGTTGATCCAGTAGCTATGATACAAAGGAAGTGGAGACAGCCACGCGAAGGCCAGCGCAGGTCGGCGCGTGAAGAGACCATAAGCGACGGATGTCGAACCAACCCAAGCCAATTCAGCGTTCCAAAGAAGCCCTATCGCCGGTGTGGCGCGCGGTCGTGGCAGCTTTTGAATCGGCCAATCGCATCACGCACCATGCAATCGGCGGGTTGTTCATTGCAATCATTGCGCTGTATTTTGTTTTCTGTGGCGTCTTCCTGTCGCTGCGCTACCTGATTCTTCCCAATATCGACCACTACAAACCTGAGGTCGAGAGCCTTGCCAGCCATCTGCTGCAGCGGCCGGTCACAATCAATGCGATCTATGCGAACTGGGAGGGACTGAACCCGCGTCTGCGCCTGGATAACCTGATCGTCTACAACCAGCAGGGGGAACGCGCACTGGTGTTGCCTGAGGTAGTTGCGACCGTGTCGTGGTGGTCAGCACTGACATTCCAATTGCAGCTCGATCATCTCGAGGTGTCGCGCCCTGATCTGGAGATTGAGCGCGACAGCGACGGCCGAATCTATGTTGGCGGCATCTATCTGGACACTACAAAAAAAGACGATGGCAGAGGTTTGGAGTGGTTACTGGGACAGCGCGAAATCGTCATACGCGATGGCTGGATCCGCTGGCAGGACAACCTGCGCAATGCACCAGATCTGGTACTCAACAAGGTCAGCTTCGTATTGCAAAATCAATGGTACACCCACCGCGCGGCGCTGCATGCGACGCCTCCCGCAGAGCTAGCCTCTCCAATTGATCTGCGTGCAGAATTTGTGCACCCGGCATTTGGACGAAGTTCTGATCCTTCGCAGTGGGTGGGTGAGCTCTATGCGGACTGGGGAAACACCCATCTTGACGCTTGGGCGCCGTATGTCACCTGGCCCTACAAGCTGGCGGGTGGCAAGGGCGCGATACGTGCGTGGCTACGCTTTGATCGTCGCGTGGCCGTGGATTTCACCGCCGATCTCGACCTGCGAGATCTCTCGCTGCAGCTCGCTGATGAGCTAGAGCCGCTCAAGCTGGTCGAGGTCAGCGGGCGCGTGTCGGCAGGCGAAATCGCGACCGGCCTGAAGGAGAAACTTTTTTCGTTTGGCGCTCATGGCCACGCCGTCACTCTGTCTAAATTCGCGCTGCGCACCGATCAGGGCGCGGTGCTGCCCTCGACTACGGCGCGGCATCTCTACACCATATCTCGCGATGGCCGCGAACAGCACGAGCTGCAGATCACCGAGCTCGATCTGGAAGCGCTAGCACGTCTGGCCGCGCATCTTCCGCTGAAGGATAGCGAGCGCGCGTTGCTCGCTGATTTTTCTCCGCGCGGACAATTGCATGATTTCACAGCCAACTGGGATGGCCCGGTTCCGGGAGAGGGTAAATACCGGTTGAGCGGACGCTTTAGCCAGCTCGCACTGATGCGACAACCTGCTGTGCTGGGGAGCGAGGGCAAGCCCGCGCGCGAGGCTCTCCCGGGTTTTGACGGCCTGTCTGGGCAGGTCGATGCCAATCAAGAGGGTGGCAGTGCAAAATTCAGTGGCAGCAATGTGATCTTTTATGTTGAAGATTTGCTGAACACGCCCACGCTGTCCTTCGAGGAGCTCGATGCCGATACCAGCTGGTCGCTGAAGGACAAGCGTCATCTGCTCATGAAAATAGCGAGCATGAATTTTTCGCAGTCTGGCCTCAAAGGTAGGCTGGAGGGCTCCCAACTGCTGCCGCGTCCGCTGAGCAAAGACAAGCTCGGCGAGATCGACATGCACCTTCACGTACCCGCGCTGGAACTGACGCGCGTCGCCAGCCTTCTTCCTACCGGCATCCCGCAGTCGACTCGTGATTGGGTCAGTGGCGCGCTATCCGATGGCATGGGACGCGACCTGCAACTGACTATCAAAGGCCATCTCGACAAATTTCCTTTCAAGCCCCAGCGTGCAGGGGATAAACCTCCCGGTGTATTCAAGGTCAGTGCCCGGCTAGATCACGCCAAGCTCAATCCTGCGCCCGATGAGCTGTTGCCAGACAAGCGTACGCCGCTGTGGCACAGGATCGACGATATCCAGGGGGTGTTCACGTTGGATCAAACGCGCATTCATATCCACGCTGACAGCGCGCGCACGGCGGGGGTTCAACTGTTGGCGGTGGACGCGAACATTCCTGATTATCTTGCTACTCGCCCGGTGCTGGAGGTCACTGGCGCGGCAAGCGGTCAACTGCAGACGATGGTGAACTATGTGAATAACACGCCGGTTGGCGGATGGATAGATAATGTCATCGACGAGGCGCGAGGCAGCGGTAACGCAAGACTCTCCCTGAAAATGCAAATTCCTTTATCCGACGCTTCCCAGACTGGGGTACAGGGCAGTGTGCGTTTCCAGGGTAACGAGATACAGCTCTGGCGGGCGCTGCCCAGCGTGCAAAACGTGTCCGGCGAAATCGGTTTCTCGGAGCGAGGCTTCCAGCTGAATGGCTTGCAAGCTAGCTTTCTAGGTGGATCGATGCTGCTGAGCGGTGGCACGCAAAAGGATGGTACGACGCTGGTCAGAGCCGAAGGCTCAGTCACTGTCGATGGCGTGGTGCGTGGCTTCAACAGCGCGCCCATACGGCGACTCGCGAAGAAGATGACGGGAAGTACGCGCTATTCTGCGCAAGTTCGTCTGCGTGCACAGGGTCCGGAGATTACGGTCGATTCCACGCTCGCCGGTCTGGCGCTGGATTTTCCGGCGCCGCTGGGCAAAGCGCAACCCGATGCGATGCCACTGCGCGTTGGCCTGTCCCCGCTGATATCGGCCGATCCCACGGTGCAGCAGGAGGAAATCAGAATCAATCTGGGGCGCGCGATGTCGGCGCGTTATCTTCGACAGCGTGTAAACGCGAAAAATGCACCCTGGAAGTTGGTCAGAGGAGGCATTGGCGTCAACCAGCCGCCGCCTCAGCCAGACGCAGGCGTGGCGCTCAATCTGGTATTGCCGGCTCTGAATGTCGATGCGTGGCGCGCTGCCGTGACGGCATTGTCCGCTGATGCTGGCGCCGCGGCTGAATCCAGTGGTGGTAGCGGGCAAGATATCAGCAGTTTTGTTTCGCCCGATAGCATTGGGATTCGCGCATCGCAGCTGATCGTGGCCGAGCACTCTCTTGAAAATGCCGTGCTGGGAGCCTCGCGTCAGCGCAGTGGATGGCAGTTCAATATTCATTCCGATGAGGCGATCGGGCATGCGATCTGGGATGATCCCTGGTTCGAGCGCGGCGCTGGAAAATTCAGTGCACACTTCACGTCGCTCGTCATCCCACGGTCCGATTCATCCGACATGACGGAAGTGCTCAGCGGTCGAAAGACATCGAAAGAGCTGCCAGGTCTAGACATCGTCGCTGATGATTTCGAACTCAGAGGCATGCGGCTGGGTCGCCTGGAGTTAGCAGCAACAAATGCGATCGGTCCAGGACGCGAGTGGCGCATCAGCCGGCTGGTGATTAATAATCCCGACGCGATCTTGCGCGCCACCGGCAAGTGGCTAGTGTCGCCGTCAGATAGTCAGTCATCGATGACCTATGAGCTGGATATCAATGACGCCGGCAAGCTGCTTGATCGTGTCGGCTTCGAGAAGACGCTTCGTGGTGGCAAGGGGCGCATCGACGGAGAATTCAGCTGGAGAGGGTCACCGACCTCCTTCGATTTTCCTTCATTGTCTGGCAACCTGAGCCTGAAGCTGGGTAGCGGACAATTTCTGAAAGCGGATCCGGGCGTAGCCAAGCTGCTCGGTGTGATGAGTCTGCAGTCGCTGCCGCGCAGGCTGACGCTCGATTTTCGCGATATCTTTTCCGAAGGCTTTCAGTTTGACAGCATCGCCAGCACCGCTTCCATCACGCGGGGTGTGCTCAAGACCGACAGTTTTAAGATGCGCGGCGTGAATGCGGTCGTGCTGATGGATGGCACTGTGGATCTGAACGAAGAGACTCAAAACCTGAGCGCGGTCGTGATTCCTGAGCTAAATGCGGGGGGAGCATCGGTCGTCTATGGATTGGCCGTAAATCCTGTGATCGGCCTGGGCTCTTTCCTCGCTCAACTGTTCTTGCGTAATCCATTGTCTCAGGCGCTGACGCAGGAATATCAGATTACGGGTCCGTGGAAAGATCCCGTGATCAAGAAAGCGGCAGCCCGTCGAAAGCTGCCGCAGGCAGATAATGACAAGAACCTGCAATAACTCCGATGACGCAAAGATCGAGACAGCGATGCAGAAAAAAATAACCGTCGCCGCGATACAAATGGTATCCACCCCCGACCCGTCGGAGAATATCCGCGCCGCGGCATTACGCATTGGCGAGGCAGCACAAGCTGGGGCATCGATGGTGTTGCTCCCCGAGTACTGGCCGCTGCTCGGTCATACCGAATCCGACAAGCTGGCGCACGCGGAACAGGCCGGCGACGGGCCTTTGCAGCAGTTCATGTCGTCCATCGCAAAACAACACGGGTTATGGCTGATCGGCGGCACCATACCGCTGGTTTCCTCGGAGCCGGGCAAGGTGCTGAACACCTTGCTGGCCTTCGGCCCCGACGGCAAGCTGGCCGCTCGTTACGACAAGATTCATTTGTTCGGCTTTACGCGTGGACAGGAATCGTATGATGAATCTCGCACCATTGTTGCCGGCCATGATGTCGCGGTATTGGAAACACCGCAACTGCGCGTTGGTCTGTCGGTGTGCTACGACCTGCGCTTTCCTGAACTCTACCGCGCGATGGGACACTGCGACCTGATGGTCGTACCGTCTGCATTCACCTACACCACTGGCCGCGCGCACTGGGAGGTTCTGCTGCGCGCACGCGCCATCGAGAACCAGTGCTATCTGTTGGCCGCCGCGCAAGGCGGCAAGCACTTGAGCGGACGCCGCACCTGGGGCCACAGCATGCTGGTCGACCCGTGGGGCGAAGTGCGCGCGCAGTTGCCGGAAGGCGAGGGCGTGGTGCTGGGCGAACTGGATCCCGATCATCTGGCCGGGGTACGCGCCAGTTTGCCGGCGCTCGCGCATCGCAAACTGGCGGGCTGATAGCGCAACCCCTGCGGTTTCAGGGGTTTTGCCTCGTCGAGTCAGCGGGAAGCGGTGCGATCCAGTATCATCACTACCTCCAATTGACTGTATTTTCCTCCGCCCATGAAGCCCATAGAGCCCAATCTCGCCACCCATCAAGCTGCACGTGACATTCTGCTGTCCCCCTATGGCCTGGACGAAAGCACCTTGCTGAAGGTGTTGGGCTCGATTTTCACTCATCGTGTCGATTATGCCGATCTGTATTTCCAGTTCACGCGCAGCGAGAGCTGGAGCCTGGAAGAGGGTATCGTCAAGACCGGTAGTTTCTCGATTGATCAGGGAGTGGGTGTGCGTGCGGTATCGGGCGACCGAACCGCGTTTTCGTATTCGGATGAAATTTCAGAGCACGCGTTGCTTGACGCCGCGGCGGCCACCCGCACCATTGCGCGTCAGGGCGCAGGCAAGATCAAGGTAGCGGGCAAGATGCAGCCTGCCGGCGCTCGCTCGTTATATCTGCCGAAAGATCCGGTAGCGTCGATGGATGCCACCGCCAAGGTGCAATTGCTCGAGAAGCTGGAACGTATCGCTCGCGCGAAAGACCCGCGCATTGTGCAGGTGATGGCCGGTCTCGCCGGCGAACAAGATGTGGTGCTGGTCGTGCGCAGCGATGGCGTGATTGCTGCAGATATTCGTCCGCTGGTCAGACTGTCGCTAACGGTTATTGCCGAGCAGGATGGCCGCCGCGAAGTCGGCACCTCGGGCGGAGGCGGTCGCTATGACTTCGGTTATTTTTCTGAAGAACTTTTGGAAAAATATGCGAGCGAGGCCGTGAACTCGGCGCTGGTAAATCTTGAATCGCGTCCGGCACCCGCAGGCCCGATGACAGTGGTGCTTGGCCCGGGCTGGCCCGGCGTGCTGTTGCATGAGGCAATCGGACATGGTCTGGAAGGCGATTTCAATCGCAAGGGCTCCAGTGCTTTCTCTGGCCGAATCGGCGAGCGCGTTGCAGCCAAGGGTGTGACCGTAGTCGATGACGGCACCATCGCCGACCGCCGTGGCTCGTTGAACGTGGACGATGAAGGACACGCGACCCAGTGCACAACGCTGATCGAAGATGGCATCTTGCGCGCCTATATTCAGGACACGCTGAATGCGCGTCTGATGAAAATGTCACCGACGGGCAATGGCCGACGGGAGTCGTATGCGCATCTGCCGATGCCGCGCATGACCAACACCTATATGCTGGCTGGTGACCGCGATCCGGCCGAGATCCTCGCGTCCGTCAAGCATGGCCTGTATGCCGTGAATTTTGGTGGCGGTCAGGTCGATATCACCAACGGCAAATTTGTTTTCTCGGCGAGCGAAGCCTGGATGATCGAAGATGGCAAGCTGGCCTACCCAGTCAAGGGTGCGACACTCATCGGCAACGGCCCCGATGTGCTGAATCGCGTATCCATGATCGGCAATGACCTGCGCCTGGATTCCGGTATCGGTACCTGCGGCAAGGATGGCCAGAGCGTACCGGTCGGTGTGGGTCAGCCTACGCTGCGCATCGAGGATCTGACGGTGGGCGGAACGGCTTGAATTGATTATTTGGAAACACCCTTGCCAACCCTCGTGTTTTGTAGCACCATCCCGGTTCCGATTTGCCTGAAAGATGCAAACCAGTATGTCGAAGCTGCACTTCTTTTTTGACTTGTACTTTAGCTATTCCAGCCCATCGGCGGTGGAGAAGCGGTAAGTTCACGTAAATAGTACAGCGAACCGAATCTTGAAAACCGCCAGGAATGGCGGTTTTTTATTTGTATGCGAATCATTCCTGGAGAGACCATGCCGCGCACCGACGACCTGAGGATTAGAGAATTGAAGGAACTGACACCGCCGTCGCACTTGATCCGGGAAATTCCCTGCTCCGAAAAAATTGCGACCGTGACCGCGAATGCGCGCACTGCGCTACATCGTATCCTGCACGGACAGGACGATCGCCTGATGGTCGTCATCGGCCCATGTTCGATTCACGATACCAAGGCCGGCATGGAGTACGCGCGTCGCCTTGCCGAGCAGCGCGAGCGTCTTAAAGACGATCTCGAAATTGTGATGCGCGTTTACTTCGAAAAGCCGCGTACGACCGTCGGCTGGAAAGGACTGATCAATGATCCTTTCCTCGATGGTAGCTTCCGCATCAATGATGGTTTGCGCATCGCCCGCGAGCTGCTGATGAACATTAACGAACTCGGCCTGCCGGCCGGCACCGAATTCCTCGACGTGATCAGCCCGCAGTACATCGCTGATTTGATCAGCTGGGGAGCAATCGGCGCGCGTACCACCGAATCACAGGTGCATCGCGAACTGGCATCAGGTTTGTCTTGCCCGGTCGGTTTCAAGAACGGCACCGATGGCAACATCAAGATCGCGGCCGATGCGATCAAGGCGGCGTCGCAGCCACATCATTTCTTGTCTGTCACCAAGGGCGGACACTCGGCGATTGTCTCGACTGCCGGCAATGAGGATTGCCACATCATCCTGCGCGGCGGAAAGGCGCCGAACTATGACGCCGGCAGCGTGGAAGAGGCCAGCAAGGCATTGGCAGCGAATGGCCTGTCGCAGAAACTGATGATTGATGCCTCGCATGCGAACAGCTCGAAGAAGCCCGAGAATCAGGTGCCGGTGTGTGCCGATATCGCCGGCCAGGTCGCCGGGGGTGATGATCGCATCATTGGTGTGATGGTGGAGTCACACCTGGTCGCCGGTCGCCAGGATCTGGTGCCGGGCAAAGAGCTGACCTATGGTCAATCGATTACCGATGGCTGTATCGACTGGGACAGCAGCCTGCAAGTACTCGACGGCTTGGCAGAGGCCGTGCGCAAGCGCCGGCTCGCAAAGACAGACTGAGTTGATTGGGGTTCATCACGAAAAAGGCCATGCGATGCATGGCCTTTTTCATGGCACTGAGGAATCAGCAGATCAATCGCGGAAGTTGTTGAACTCCAGGGGTAGATCGGTAACTTCTTTCTTCAGCAGCGCAATTGTCGCCTGCAAATCATCGCGTTTCGCCCCTTGCACGCGCAGCGTATCACCCTGAATACTCGCCTGTACCTTGATCTTGCTGTCCTTGATGATGCGCTGAATTTTCTTGGCATCCTCGCTCTCGATGCCGTTCTTGACCTTGATGACCTGCTTTACCTTGTCGCCGCCGATCTTCTCGATCTTGCCAATGTCGAGAAAGCGCACATCGACATTCCGCTTGGTCATCTTTGAGGTCAGCACATCGCGCACCTGACCCAGCTGGAAATCACTGTCTGCATAGGCGGTCAGCTCACGCTCTTTTTGCTCAATGCGCGCGTCACTGCCCTTGAAGTCGAAGCGGGTGCCGATTTCCTTGTTGGCCTGATCGACCGCATTTTTCACCTCGACCTGATTGGCTTCGGAAACGACGTCGAATGATGGCATGGGTATCCTCCTCTGAACTGTCTGATGCCGCGCATTATAGAGGAGGCTGTCTCTTTATTCTTGTCTGTCGATCAACAGGTCAAGGATGCCCATAGGGGGCGCCGGTATAATCCGCCAGTGATGAATTCTCAACTTGATATCCGCCACGATCAGTCGCTGCGCGCGCTGAATACCTTCGGCATAGACGCGAAGGCCTCTGCCTACCTGCAGGTCTGTGGCGTCGAGCATTTGCGCGCAGTGCGAGACGATCCCGCTCTATCATCACTGCGCCGTCTGGTACTTGGCGGCGGCAGCAATCTGCTGCTGACCCGGGACTTTGACGGACTCGTGCTGCATATGTCGAACAAAGGGATTGTCGTCAGTGGCGACGATGAGCGCAGCGTTTACGTGACTGCGCAGGCAGGAGAAAGCTGGCACGATTTTGTGCAATGGACACTAGCACAGGGCTATCCCGGCTTGGAAAATCTGTCGCTCATTCCCGGCAGCGTCGGTGCATCGCCGATACAGAATATCGGCGCGTATGGTACCGAACTGGAAGAGTACTTTCATTCATTGAAGGCTTTCGATTTTCAGACTGGAGACGTGATTGAGCTATCCCGCGCTGACTGTTGCTTCGCCTACCGTGACAGTATCTTCAAGCATGAGCTTAGTGAACGTGCGGTGATCCTTGAGGTCACTTTCGCGCTGCCAAAACGCTGGCAGCCCAATTTGCGTTATGCAGAGCTGGCGACCGAGCTTGAGGCACGTGCTATCTCTCAACCAACCGCGAAAGACATTAGCGAAGCGGTGATTGCCATTCGCAGCCGGAAGTTGCCTGATCCGACGAAGATCGGGAATGCGGGAAGCTTTTTCAAAAACCCGGCCGTCAGCCGCGAACGGTATGAGCAGCTGCTAATCGAGCATCCTCAGCTGGTCAGCTACCCGCAAACGGACGGCAGCGTGAAGCTGGCTGCAGGCTGGCTGATCGATCAGTGCGGATGGAAAGGCAAGTCGCTGGGGCCAGCCGGGGTGCATGATAAGCAGGCGTTGGTATTGGTTAATCTGGGAGAAGCCACAGGCTCTCAGTTAATGAAGTTGGCATCGCGTATTCAGGAAGATGTCAAAGAACGTTTTGATGTTGTGCTCGAACCAGAGCCTATCGTGATTTGATTTTGCTGATCGGTTTGCTTAAACGGACAATACAACGCTGCCCCGACATCGGGGTATTGTTTTGAATTGGGCCATCACCCAAAGTGGCAGACATAGTCCACGGGATCGATTGCTTCGATTTCGAAACTGGAATTGCCCGGCACGCTGAAACTCTGGCCGGCCTCATAGGATGTCCAGTCTGTCTCGCCTTTGATGCGCGCACGGCATTTGCCTGCGGTGATTTCCATGATCTCTGGTACGCCGGTGTTGAACACCAGCGACGAGGGGAGGATGACCCCGACGGATTTTTTTGTACCATCGGCCAGCATCACGGTGTGCGATACGCATTTGCCGTCAAAGAAGACGTTGGATTTTTTGATGACGGAGACGTTGTCGAATTGGCTGCTCATATGTATTCCTCTGAGTTATGTTCATGTCATGCCGGCGCAGGCCGGCATCCAGTGACCTATTGAATGATCCGAAAGATATTCCGAAAACGCTGAGCCCCGGCCTTCGCCGGGGCGACGTCTGGAAGGTTCGGTATTGGATTTACTTCCCGCGCTTGATCTTCGCATTCGCCGCAATACGCATGCGTAGCGCATTGAGCTTGATAAAGCCACCGGCATCCGCCTGATCATAGGCGCCGCCGTCTTCATCAAAGGTTGCAATGGTCTGATCGAACAGCGAATCGGTCTTGGAGTCGCGCGACACGACAATGACGTTGCCCTTGTAGAGCTTCACGCGCACCCAGCCATTCACGGTTTGCTGCGTGTGATCAATCAGGGTCTGCAGCGCGACACGCTCCGGTGCCCACCAGTAGCCGTTATAGATCAGCGATGCATAGCGTGGCATCAGATCGTCTTTCAGGTGCGCGACTTCGCGATCCAGCGTGATCGATTCGATGGCGCGGTGCGCGCGCAGCATGATCGTACCGCCCGGGGTTTCATAGCAGCCACGCGATTTCATACCGACATAGCGGTTCTCGACCAGATCAAGGCGGCCGATGCCATGCTTGCCGCCGATGCGGTTCAGTTCGGCCAACACGGCGGCCGGGCTCATTTTCTTGCCGTTCAGCGCGACGATGTCGCCCTTCTCGAACTCGATATCCAGATATTCCGCCGCATCCGGTGCCGCCTCGGGGCTGACTGTCCAGCGCCACATCGATTCTTCGGCTTCCGCGCCCGGGTTTTCCAGATGGCGACCTTCATAGCTGATGTGCAGCAGGTTGGCATCCATCGAATACGGCGCGCCGCCGTTCTTGTGCTTCATATCGATCTCGATGCCAGCGTCCTCTGCATACTTCAGCAGTTTTTCGCGCGACAGCAGATCCCATTCGCGCCACGGCGCGATGATCTTCACGTTCGGCATCAGAGCATAGGCGCCCAGCTCGAAGCGCACCTGATCATTGCCCTTGCCGGTCGCACCATGCGAAATGGCGTCGGCTCCGGTCTGCCGGGCGATCTCGATCAGACGCTTGGCGATCAGAGGTCGGGCGATCGAGGTGCCGAGCAAGTATTCGCCTTCGTAGACGGTGTTTGCGCGGAACATCGGGAACGGTGTCCAGTCCGCCCGAGTAGGCGAGGACGACTTTCTTGATGTCGCTCATTGTGAGGGTTTCCTTGCTTGCCTAAAACTGAACCAAAACCAAATTATATTTTTCCGAGCACCAGATACTCCAGCAGCGCCTTCTGCACATGTAGACGGTTTTCTGCTTCGTTCCAGACCACCGATTGTGGTCCGTCGATGACCTCTGCCGCTACCTCCTCGCCGCGATGCGCGGGCAGGCAATGCATGAAGAGCGCATCTTTGTTCGCACGCTGCATTTTTGCGGCATCGACGATCCAGCCGTCAAAAGCCTTAAGGCGCGCGGCATTCTCTTCCTCATAGCCCATGCTCGTCCACACATCGGTGGTGACCAGATCGGAGCCATCGCAGGCATCGGCAGGGTTCTTGAACACGGTGTAGCGCTGATTGTCTGAGGAGACTAGTGCCGGATTGATGTCATAACCCGTCGGCGTCGAGACATTCAAGTGAAAGCCGAATACTTCGGCTGCCTGCAGCCATGAGTAGAGCATGTTGTTCGCATCACCGACCCAGGCTACGGTCTTGCCAGCGATGGTGCCGCGATGCTCGATGTAGGTAAATACATCGGCGAACACCTGACAGGGATGATGCTCGTTCGTCAGACCATTGATCACCGGCACCCGTGAGTGAGCAGCGAAACGATCAATAATCTCCTGACCAAAGGTGCGGATCATGATGATGTCGCACATCCGGGACATCACTTGCGCCGCGTCTTCCACTGGCTCGCCCCGGCCGAGCTGGCTGTCGCGCGTGTTCAGATAGATCGCTGCGCCGCCAAGCTGGTGCATGCCGGCCTCGAAGGACAGCCGCGTGCGTGTCGAATTTTTTTCGAACACCATCACCAGCGTGCGATCCGTCAGCGGATGATAGGGCTCGTAGCTTTTGAATTTGCGTTTGATGATCTTCGCGCGCTCGATCAGGTAGTCGTACTCGTCGAGCGTGAGGTCGGCAAACTGCAGGTAATGTTTGATTGCCATAAATGAAATCGGCGGCGAGCCTGCGGCTGCCGCCGAATCTTTTTAACTTGTTGGATTATAAGGGTTTTACTGTCCGCTGGACACTACAGGCGGTGACTTAGTAAACCTTCTGCGACGATTCGTGCAGCAGCTGGCGGTAGAGTCCGTGACGTTCGAGGTCGATTTGCCCAGCTTGTATTGCCTCCAGCACGGCGCAGCCTGGCTCAGCTAGATGATGGCAGTTGTAAAACCGGCATTTTCCTAGTGCAGGTGTGAACTCCCGGAACGCACGCTCCAGCATGCCTTCAGTCAGGTGATACAGGCCAAACTCTTGAAAGCCCGGTGAATCGATGACGGTGGTGTGGGCATCGAGCTCGAATAGTCGGGTAAAGGTCGTCGTGTGCTTGCCGCTGTCGAGGCGCTGGGAGATTTCCTGTACCGCGATGTCAGCATCGGGCACCAGCAGCTGGATCAGCGAGGATTTGCCCATGCCGGACTGGCCAATCAGAATCGTGGATTGTCCCGTCATCAGCGGCTGAAGCATCGAGCGCGTGCCGTCCGGATCCTTTGCCGCGCTGACTTCGTGGACCGGGTAGTCCAGTCTCCGATACAACGCTAACCGTTCGCGCGCGGCGGGCAGCAGGGCAGCGATATCGGTCTTGTTCAGTACCAGATGCACGCGAATGCCGGCGGCCTCGGCCGCGACCAGTGCGCGCGATATTAGGTCATCGGAAAAGCCCGGTTCAGTGGCAACAACGATGAATAATTGCGTGACGTTTGCGGCAAGCAGCTTGGATTTGTACTGATCGGAGCGATAGAGCAGCGTGTCCCGCGGCAGGATCTCTTCGATCACTGCCTGATCGGCTGACGTTGTTTTCAGTCGAACCCGATCGCCGGTGGCGACATCGCTTTTTTTACCGCGTGTCACGCATTGCAGTGTCCTGCCATCCGCATGCGCTAGGTAGTGGCGACCGTGCGCTGCGACGATCAAGCCCTGCAGCTCAGTCATGCAGCGGGAAAGGTCCGGGAGAAGACATCGTCGATCTTGGCGGCGCAGATGAAATCATTCTCGGACAAACCGCCTTTGCCACCGTTCACCGAGTGGGTGTCGTAGCGGACGATGCAGCGGTTATAGCTGACAACGAGTTCTGGATGATGATCTTCGCGGTGAATGATGTCGGCAATCGCATTCACAAAGGCCAGGGTCTGGTGATAATCGCGAAAGCGGAAAGTTCTCACCAGCTTGCCGTTCTCAACCATCCAGTCGGTCAGCACAAGCAGTGCTGCGGCGATTTCTGCGTCGGATGCTGCTTGCTCAAGATGGCGGCAAGAGACTCTGAGCAGTGCAGCGCGATCCATGGGTTCAGGCACTCAACAGGCGCTGAATGCGCACACTGGCCGGCGGATGAGAGTCGTAGAACGCCGAGTGCAGCGGATCCGGTGTCAGCGTCGATGCGTTGTCTTCGTAGAGCTTCACCAGTGCAGAGATCAGGTCTTGCGAATTGCTGTGCTTCGCGGCGAATGCATCGGCCTCGAACTCATTCTTGCGAGATGTGATCGACAGCAGCGGCGAGAACAGGAAGGTAAACACTGGCAGTGCCATCATGAACAAGATCAGTGCCATCGCATCATTACTGGTGTCCAACGCTGGCGTGACGCCGAGTCCCAGATAAAACCAGGTTTGGTTTTTCAGATAGCCAAGCAGCGCCAGGAAGCCGAGCGAGAGGATGAACATCACTGCGATGCGCTTGATCACATGATTCAGCTTGAAATGGCCGAGTTCGTGGGCGAGTACGGCTTCGATCTCGTTTGGCGCCAGACGTGACAGCAAGGTATCGAAGAATACGATGCGCTTGGCCGCCCCAAAACCGGAGAAGTAAGCATTGCCATGTGCGCTGCGGCGCGAGCCGTCCATCACGAACAGACCTTTGCTCGCAAAGCCGACGCGCTGCATCAGGCCTTCGATACGATTTTTCAGGCTGTCGTCGTCAAGTGGTGTGAACTTGTTGAACAGTGGAGCGATGAGGTTTTGGTAGAAGCCAAGCATCAGTATCTGAAATCCGCACCAGATCAGCCAGGCGTACAGCCACCAATAGGCGCCGGCTTTTTCCATTACAGTGAGCGTGACCCAGATCAGCGGCAGACCGATAGCAGCGCCCACCAGCGTCTGCTTGATCAGATCGGAGAAAAATAGTCCAGGCGTCATTTTGTTGAACCCGAACTTTTCTTCGAGGGCGAATTGCTTGTAGTAATCGAAGGGAAGGTCGATGATGCTGGCGATCGCACTCACTGCAGCGATCAGCGCGATCTGGTACACCATGCTGGGCCCTGCCAGTTCGCCAAGCGTCGTCGACAGCCATTGAAGGCCGCCCAGCAGCGTAAAGCCGAGAAGCACCAAGGCATTCACGACGAGCAGCACTAGCTTGAGCTGGGTCTTGGCGATCGTGTAATCAGCAGCCTTCTGGTGCGCGGCCAGCGGTATCTTTTGCGCGAACTGCGCAGGTACGGCATCGCGGTGATTGGCGACATACCGGATGTGCCGCGACGACAGCCACAGCTTGACACCGAGCGTCACGAGAAGGAAGGCAGCAAACAGCAAAGAGAAGCTATTGGGGTCCATATGCGAAAATCCGGGGATTCGGGGTAAAAGCAGCGGGGCTTGGCCCCGCACGATCAGGAAAAGGATTATGTCACAAGCATCAGAAACGGATCTGAACCCCTCCGCCGGCACCGCAGCGGCTCACCCGAATGAATTGAACCTGGTCTGGATCGACATGGAAATGAGCGGTCTCGACCCCGATATCAACAAGATTATCGAAATCGCGGCCATCGTCACCGATGCCGAGCTGAATATCCTCGCCGAGGGCCCGGTCTTTGCCATCCACCAGAGTGATGAAGTGCTGGATGGCATGGATGCATGGAACAAGGGTACCCATGGCCGCTCTGGCCTGATCGACCGGGTCAGGGTATCTACCGTCACCGAGGACGAGGCGGCGGCGAAGATGATCGAATTCCTGCGTCAGTACGTACCCGTGGGTAAATCACCCATGTGCGGTAACTCGATTTGTCAGGATCGTCGTTTCATGGCGCGGCACATGCCGACGCTTGAGGCGTTTTTTCATTACCGTAATCTGGATGTGTCGACGCTCAAGGAGCTTTGCCGGCGCTGGAAGCCGGAGCTCATAGCAGGCTTCAAGAAGCATCAGCTGCACACGGCGCTGGCGGATATTCGCGAATCGGTGGAAGAGTTGCGGTATTACCGCGAGCACTTTATCAAAGGGTGATACTTGTACCGATACTCAATGTGCCTTCAATTTTTTGTGCGCTGCCCAGAATCGATGTATCTGCGGTATCGATGCCTCAATCTCTATTGCCAGCTTGTGACATTTGAGCGGATCGTCGACTAGTTTCAATTCTGCTTCTTCGATCTCTTCTGCACCCAGCAAAGTGATCGCCCGAAGCAACCCTGCCTGCGGCGAATTCTGCAGTGCTTGCCAACCTGCGGTTCCGAGCTGCATGCCCTCGGTAAAACCCCAAGCCCATGCCTCAGCGTCCAGCACAGGCTTGCCTTTCCACTGATGCTCGCAGAACAAAGGCTCGAAATCCTTAGGCGCTACCGCGAAAGTGACGACGATGTCCTCCAGCATGCGCTCGCACAACGTACGTATGCGCTCGGCTTGAGCTGAGTTACGGAACTCGGGCTCATCCTCGGGATCAGGGCCCCACACGCGAGGTAGCCATTCTTCGGTGGTGACAGGTGTCGGACCGATCGCGATCGCGGTCAGATAGCCGTGCAGCGCATCCATGGTCATCGCGTCGTCGCTGCATTGCTCCGACATCAGGAAACGATCGAGTTCGTCGAATTCCTTGTCGGTCATCAGCTGTTCTTCGGACATGGTCTTCTCAACTAAAAAGTAAACGCCAGTGTAACGCGAGTCTGCATAACGCTGGGCAGACTACAATCTGGCGGATGGATTCTCTTCCCGAACATTCATTCGCTGATCTCGAGCCCGGCATCGTGCTGGACGCACTGGACATGCTGGGTCTGTACAGTGATGGCCGGCTGCTGGCGCTTAACAGCTATGAAAACCGCGTGTACCAGGTCGGTATGGAGCAGGGGCCGCCGCTGATCGTCAAATTTTATCGGCCAAGGCGCTGGAGGGATGAGGCGATCTTGGAAGAACACAGCTTCGCGCTTGAGCTGGAGAGCGAGGAAATCCCCGTTGTGCCACCGCTCGTATTCGACGGGCGTACCCTTCATCAGTACCAAGGGTATCGCTTTGCGGTGTTCAGGCGACAAGGCGGAAGGACGCCGGAGCTGGATCAGCCCGGCGTGCTCGAATGGATAGGCCGTTTCATGGGCCGCATTCATGCCGTGGGCGCGCGTGCTGCGTTTACCGCGCGGGGCACACTGAACATCAACAGCTATGGAATTCAACCGCGCGAATGGCTGCTTGCTCACGGTGCCATTCCCAATGAATTATGCGAGAGCTGGGCCAGCATCAGCGCGCAGGCACTGGAAGGCGTTGAACATTGTTACGGGCGCGCAGGATCGCCGCAGCTGATTCGTTTGCATGGCGATTGCCATATCGGCAATCTACTGTGGACTGACGATGGGCCCCACTTTGTCGATCTGGATGACAGTCGGATGGGGCCGGCGATTCAGGACGTGTGGATGCTGCTTTCGGGCGAGCGCGAGGTCATGAGCCGGCAGCTGGCGGATTTGCTGGCCGGTTATGAGGACTTCTTCGAATTTGATCCTCGCGAACTCTATTTGCTGGAGGCGCTGCGTACGCTGCGCCTCTTGCATTACTCGGCCTGGCTGGCAATGCGCAGAGATGATCCGGCTTTCAGGCAAGCGTTTCCCTGGTTTGGTTCAGTGCGTTATTGGCAAGACCGGATACTTGAGTTGCGAGAGCAGGTGGCGCTGATGTCTGAACCGCCTCTCTGGCCGGTTTGACGGAGGTCAATTTTTTTGTACGCTCCGCTTGCTATAGTCGGATGCAGCGTAGCTGACACTTCATTCACTCACGGAGCGCTTATGTTCAAAAAAATTCTTGTGCCTACCGATGGTTCGCCAGTCTCCGAGAAATCCGCCCGCGCCGCGATCGATTTCGCCGCCGCCACGGGTGCGAGTGTGGTCGCTCTGTCGGTAGCGCAGCTCTATCCTTATATGCTGATGCCTGAGGCAGGAGCGATGGTGGACTTGTCGGCGTATGAAGAGGCGCAGGATCAGACGGCAAAAAAACACGTGGATACTGTCAAGAAGATGGCGGCTGACGCGAAAGTGGCTTGCGAGACAATTGCCACGCGAGGCGTACATCCGTATGAAGAGATACTCGCTACTGCCAGCGACAAGCATTGCGATGTGATCTGGATCGCCTCGCACGGCCGTCGCGGGCTAGACAAGCTGCTGCTGGGCAGCGAGACCCAGCGCGTATTGGCGCACACGACGATACCGATCATCGTTTATCGCTGAGACGATTACGCTCAGTGTGCCATTAGCACGGGCACGGTCATCGAATCGAGTATCTGTCGCGTCGCGCCACCGAGCAGTAATTCCCTGAATCGGGTGTGGCCGTAGGCGCCCATCACCAAAAGATCGGCCCCTTCGTCTGCGCAGAGTGACAGTAGTGCCTCACCAGCCTCGATGGTTGTTTCGCGCACCATGAGATCGACTGACACGCCCTGGCGCGATAAATACAAAGCCATGTCGGCACCCGGTTGCTCTCCATGGACATCGGGGCGCTCGGCCGGATTGAACACCACAAGACTGACTTTACCCGCGCGTTTGAGCAGAGGCAGCGCACCCGAGATCGCGCGCGTAGCGGTCATGCCGCCATCCCAGGCGACGATCGCATGCGAGGGCAGCGCGTTGAATCGATAAATGCTGGGCAAGACCAGCACCGGTCTCACGCAATTCATCAAGACCGATTCCGGAAAGCTGGGCAACAATCCTGGCACGCCTGCAGAGGAATCGAATTGTCCGATCAAGACGAGATCCACGTAGCGCGCCTGCAGGCTGATGCCGCCGACCGCGTCGTCGTCGAGCAGACGGGACTCTGTGGACAATCCCGGATGTCTTTTCATTGCGCTCTTGAATAGGTCGAGACTCTTGTCCGCATACTGGCGCAGTGCCCGCACATGATGGTCGAAAGCAGGATCATGGTGCTTGAATACACCCGCCTCGAAGACGACTCTGGAGATGCCGGTCATTGCCGTACCGATCAGATGAGCCTGTTCCGTATCGGCCAGTGCTGCCGCTAGGTTGATCCGCTCGCTGGACTGCACCGATTGATCGATCTGCGCCAACAGGGTTTTGTATGACATGCCTATCCTCATGTTGTTCTGAATGATGCTTGCCGGCGACGCTTTGCGGCGAGCATAGATTAAGCCGAGCTCACGCCATCGTCCATAGCGTCCAAACAAACTGAGCCATCCGGAGCTTTTTGTTTTTATAAAATTTGACTTAAGTCAATCCGCTCGGGCAGCCAGGACTGCGATCCTCTCAGCCAGACCACTGCGGGACGCGCTGCCGATGAGCACTCGGAATCTCCATTACTTATTTGCGCCGAAGTCTGTTGCGCTGATCGGCGCGAGTGACCGGCCGCATAGCGTCGGTGCCACCGTGCTGTCCAACTTGCTCGCCGGGCGCGCTGGCAGCGACCAGGCTTTTACGGTAATGGCCGTCAATCCTCGCTATGCGGAGCTGCACGGTGTAACCGTTTATCCGGATATCGCCAGCCTGCCAGCGGTGCCCGAACTGGCAGTAATAGCGACACCACCACAAGCGGTGCCCGGGTTGATATCGCAGCTGGCCGCCAAGGGCACCCGCGCGGCGGTAGTTCTGTCAGCTGGCATGGAGGCTGACCATGGCGATGGGCGCAATCACCGGCAGGCCATGCTGGATGCTGCACGCCCCTATGTGCTTCGCATACTGGGACCCAACTGCGTGGGCATCATTTCACCTTGCAGTCATCTCAACGCGAGTTTTGCGCACACCGATGCCTTGCCTGGCAAGATTGCTTTCGTGTCACAGTCCGGCGCATTGCTGACGGCGATGCTGGATTGGGCACGTTCACGCGGTATTGGCTTTTCTCATTGCGTCTCGCTGGGCGATGTTGCGGATGTAGATTTTGGTGATGTGCTCGACTACCTGGCGAGGGATGCCGAGACGCAAGCGATACTCCTCTACGTAGAGGAGATTCGCAGCGCGCGCAAGTTCATGTCTGCGGCGCGTTCGGCAGCGCGCAGTAAGCCGGTGCTGGTGGTCAAAGTTGGAAGAGTGCCTGAAGGCGCACGTGCTGCAGCGTCGCACACGGGTGCAATGGCGGGTGTCGATGCAGTGTACGACGCGGCCTTTCGTCGCGCCGGCATGTTGCGCGTGATGACGACCGAGGCCTTGTTCGATGCGGTAGAGACGCTGGCCCGCGCTCGGCCTTTGCGCGGCGAAGAGCTGCTGATACTCACCAATGGCGGCGGACCGGGCGTGATGGCGACGGATGCTCTGGTGACTGCAGGCGGAAAGTTGGCATCGCTGTCTCTCGATACGCGACAAGCGCTTGATCGGGTGTTGCCGGAAAATTGGTCGCATGGCAATCCAGTCGATATCATCGGCGATGCGCCAGCCGAGCGTTACCGACAGGCGCTGTCTGTCCTGCTGGAGAAACAGCCAGAGAATCCTCTGCTATTCCTTCATTCACCCACTGCGATCGTTCCGAGCTCGGATATCGCGCGGGCGATCACACCGCTGGCGCGCAAGTCGCACCAGCTGATCCTTGGGTGCTGGATGGGGGATGCTGCCGTTGCGGAGGCGAGGCAATTGTTTTCGCAATCTGACATTCCGCAGTTCAGTACGCCGGAGAGAGCAGTGCAGGCTTTCTTACAAGTGGTCGAATATCGCCGCAATCAGCATCTGCTGATGCAAGTGCCGTCAGCTGATCAGCTGAGCGAGTCGATGGATCTCGAGGTAGCGCGTGCACTGATTACTAGTGTGCTGTCAGAAGGGCGGACGATGCTGAGCGAGCCTGAGGCCAAAGCATTGATGACTGCTTGCCGAATACCGGTGGTCGAGACGCGCGTGGCGGTAACGCCGGGCGACGCGAGGCGGCTGGCGGACGAGATCGGCTATCCCGTGGCGGTGAAGATCCTGTCGCCCGACATTAGCCACAAGACCGAGGTCGGCGGCGTCATGCTGGATCTGAATGATGGTGACGCGGTCGAGGCCGCGGCCGTCGCCATGCAGCAGCGCCTGCAAACCTTACGACCTCTTGCTGGGCTGACAGGTTTTTCGGTGCAGGCCATGGTGAGGCGGCCGGATGCCGAGGAGCTGATCGTGGGCATTAGTTCCGATCCCGTGTTTGGTCCGGTCGTACTGTTCGGGCAGGGCGGTATCGCGGTCGAGGTGATGAGAGATCATGCGCTGGCGCTGCCACCATTGAACACTGTGCTCGCGCAAGATCTGATTTCCCGCACTCGCGTGTCCGCACTATTGCACGGTTACCGTGATCGTCCGCCCGTGGACACCGAGGCGCTGCATCATCTGCTGATCCAGGTCGGTCAGGTGGCGGTCCACTTACCTGAAGTGATCGAGATGGATCTGAATCCTGTGCTCGCTGATGCGCGTGGAGTGATCGCGCTAGACGCGCGTGTGCGGGTGTCGCCGGTCAGCACCCGCAATGCGGATGACCGACTTGCGATACGGCCTTATCCGCAAGAGCTTGAGCAATGGCTGCAATGGCGCGGCAAGCCTTTGCTGCTGCGCCCGATTCGGCCAGAGGATGGCGAGGAGCATCAACGGTTTTTCCAGTCGCTTGACCCGATCGATGTGCGATTCCGGATGTTCATGCAGATGCACGAGCTACAGCCTTCACAGGTGGCACGAATGACACAGATCGATTATGACCGTGAAATGGCTTTCATCGCAGTGAGAAAACGAGATGATGCGCAGGATGAAACGGTGGGTGTGGTCCGAGCAGTCGCTGACCCAGATAATCAGGATGCCGAGTTCGCGATCATCATTCGCTCGGATCTCAAGGGTCAGGGCCTCGGGCACCTACTGATGCATAAGCTGATCGAATACTTCCGGCGACGTGGTACCCGGCATATTGTTGGCGAGACGCTGCCAGACAATTTGGCACTGCTCGATCTAGTACGAAGTTTTGGTTTTGAGACGCACCTTGAACCCACTCAGAAAACCGTCGAATTGCGTTTGAATTTGCAAAGTGCGACCCAAGAGGATTGAGGAGCCGAGCCATCAGATCAGCCGCTCTCGGACAGCTGATAACGACTCCGTAGCGGTGAGGCTGACAGTTTTGACCTAAGTCAAGGTAATTGACGAATCGCATCTCTAGACTGCGCCTCAACCTGAGATCCCCGCGTCCTGCTGGTGCTCTAGAGGTATGGAGCAACAAAAGATGACCGTTTCGACAACAGCCCTGCCGCAGATGCATCACGTCGAATTTGACGCTGGGCTGATTAGCCGGCTCAGCCAGTCAGGCCCCCGGTACACCTCGTATCCGACGGCAGATCGTTTTTCGGAAAGCTTCAGCTACCGAGATTACCTGCATGCCATCGCGCATGCGCGCGCGCGCGGAGGCCGGCACCCACTATCGCTGTATCTGCATATTCCATTCTGCGACACGGTTTGCTATTACTGCGGTTGTAACAAGATCGTGACCAAGAAGCGTGAGAAGGTGGTGACGTATCTGGGCTATCTGAAACGTGAAATCGAAATGCAAGGCAAGCTGTTTGTCGGTCTCAATCATGTCGAGCAGCTGCACTTTGGCGGTGGCACACCGACCTATCTGTCTGATGAGCAGATGGTTGACCTGATGAACCACATCCGCCGCTGGTTCCAGCTAACCGATGATGACAAAGGTGAGTATTCGATTGAGGTTGATCCGCGCAGCGTGTCTGCCGAGCGCATCCACCGGCTGCGCAAGCAGGGTTTTAACCGCATCAGTTTGGGTGTGCAGGATGTTGACCCGGAAGTGCAAAGGGCTGTCAACCGCATCCAGCCGGAGGACATGACGCTGGAGGTAATACGCGCGGCGCGCGAGGCTAAGTTCCGCTCGATCAGCATCGATCTGATCTACGGTCTGCCAAAGCAGAATCTACAGACGATGGCGCAGACCTTGTCCAAGGTGATCGCGGCCAATCCAGATCGCATCGCGGTGTATCACTACGCGCATCTGCCGCACCTGTTCAAGCCACAGCGTCGAATTCATGAGGCGGATCTACCCAGCTCGGATGCCAAGCTCGACATGCTGGCCCTGTGCATCAAGCGTCTGAACGAGGCGGGCTATGTTTATATCGGCATGGATCATTTTGCCAAGCCCGACGACGAGCTGGCTGTCGCGCAGCGGCAGGGGAGGCTGCACCGGAACTTCCAAGGCTATTCGACCGTGGTTACAGGCTGACGATGGATGATGTGTTGCGCCGCTTCATCATCCAGATGCTGATGTGTAATTTCGAGCTGTCGATACCCTCGCTCGAACAAGCCTACCCGATTACCTTCAGTGCCTATTTTGATACTGAGCTGGGGCAGCTGCACGAGCTGGCCGAGCTGGGGCTGCTGACTATGACTGATGAATGGATCAGCGTGACGCTCAAGGGTCGGCTGCTGATTCGCAATGTCTGCATGGTCTTTGATCGGCACCTGCAGCATGCACGGCGTTTACAATCAGAGCCGGTCCGTTATTCTCGTGCTGTCTGATCCTTACTGCTCCTTCTGACCCCTCGTGAATTCCATTGCGCTACTGCCGATTTTTCTGGTCGGCCTGCTGGGTGGCGTGCACTGCGTCGGCATGTGCGGCGGTATTGTCGGTGCATTTTCCATCGCCGCGCCTCGTCGTCCTTTTCCTGTTCCGGTGCTGACGCAGCAGTCCTGGTTCAGCGAAACCGCGACAGGTGGTCTGCGCGTACTCGCCTTCAACGCGGGCCGGATAGGGAGCTATCTGATCGCTGGTGCGCTTGCAGGTGTGTTGGGCAATATCCCGGCGATGATGAACATCGCCATTCTGCAGCGTGGCGCTTACTGGCTGGCTAATCTGATGCTGGTCGCGCTGGGTCTGACGTTGATGAATACCTGGCAGGGACTGTCGCGCGTTGAGTCCCTTGGACAATTGGCATGGCGGCGACTACAGCCACTCATCCGGCGCTGTCTTCCCGTTGAGACTACGTGGCAGGCCCTGGCGCTTGGCGGACTCTGGGGTTGGGTGCCTTGCGGCATGGTGTACAGCGTGCTGATGACGGCAATGCTGACCGGGTCGGCGCTGCAGGGAGCCAGCGTGATGCTGGCTTTCGGAGTCGGCACTCTGCCACTGCTGTTCTCCATGGGCATGCTGGGCAGCCGTTTGCAGGCTAGTCTGCAAAAGCCAGTGATTAAAACGATAGCGGGATTGCTGGTGCTGGGTTTCGGACTGCTGGGACTCCATCGCGCTGCGACAGGTGTTTCGCATGGCTGGCTAGATGCCTTCTGCATTACACCGCCGCTTTGATTTTTTTCAATCATGAATGCCATTCTCGAGACCTTGTGCTTTCACTGCGGATTGCCAGTACCTGTGGGCAGTCACTGGCGTGTGCGCATTGACGATGTCGAACAACCACTGTGTTGCCCCGGTTGCGAAGCTGTGGCGTATGCAATCGTCGATAACGGTCTGACGGATTACTACCGCAACCGCCAGACCTTGCCGAAGGGAGTGGCCGAACCGATACCTGATGCGCTGACGCTGTATGACACGCCGGAACTGTCCGCACAATTCACCAATAGCGAGGGTGGTGGCGAAGCGACCTTGTCCGTGGAGGGCATACGCTGTGCTGCCTGCGTCTGGCTGATCGAGCGCCGTTTGTCACAGTTGCCAGGGCTGCAGGCAGCTGATCTGAATGTCGCGACGGAAAAGCTGCAGGTGCGATGGGATACATCGAAGTGCAAGCCGAGTGACATCTTGCAGGCAGTGCGCGAAGTCGGTTATGTCGCTTACCCTTTTGATCCGATTCAGCATGGCGAGCTACTACGCAAAAATTCGCGCGCGATGTTCAAGCGATTGTTTGTCGCTGGCCTGTCGATGATGCAGGTGATGATGTATGCCGTCCCGGTCTATACGGCCGGCGCCGGGGATATCGAACCCGACATGGAACAGCTGATGCGCTGGGCAAGTTTCTGGCTTACGGTGCCGGCGATCTTTTATTCCTCACACCCGTTTTTCAAGGGAGCCTGGGCAGATCTAAAGCAACGTGCATTAGGCATGGATGTCCCGGTGGCGATCGGCATTGCAGCAGCCTTTATCGGCAGTACCTGGAGCACCCTCACCGGCGAGGGTGATGTGTACTTTGACTCGGTGACGATGTTCATTTTCCTGCTGCTGGCCAGCCGCTACCTGGAGCTGACCGCGCGGCGCAAGGCTGCAGGCGCGCTAGAAAACATGCAGCATGCGTTGCCGGATTCTGCGTGGCTGTTGAATAGTTTTCCATCCAGCCGTGATGCGCAGCGGGTGCCAGCGGTGACTTTACGTCCCGGCGATATCGTGCTCGTCAAACCCGGAGAGGCGATTCCTGCAGATAGCGTGATCGCAGAGGGCGAGACCACGGTCGATCTGTCGCTGCTGACCGGTGAGAGTCAGCCTCAGCCACGAGGTGCAGGAGAACCTGTCGCGGGCGGTGCGGTGAATATCAGCCAGCCCGTGGTGTTACGCGTGGAAAAGGTTGCGAAGGACAGCACACTGTCCGCGCTGATCCGGCTGATCGAGCGCGCCGGACAGGGTAAACCGAAAATCTCGCAGTGGGCTGATCGTGTCGCGGCTGGGTTTGTCGGTACCTTGCTGTTGCTCGCGTTGGGCGTGCTTGCCTTCTGGGGTTGGCATGATGCCTCGCGCGCGTGGCCGATCGCGATTGCCGTGCTCGTCGTGTCATGTCCCTGCGCATTGTCACTTGCGACACCGTCGGCGCTTGCTGCAGCGACAGACCGTTTGTTGAGACAAGGCGTGCTGGTGATGCAGCCGCATGTGCTGGAGACCTTGCATCGTGCAACGCATGTGGTGTTCGACAAGACAGGCACCCTAACTGAGGGTAAGCCTGGCCTGAGTCAGCTGACTCTGCTCTCTGAGATGAGTGAGGAGACCGCGCTGAGCATCGCGGCGGCACTCGAGGCAGGCAGCGCGCATCCGCTGTCCCAAGGGCTGCGGGTGGCTGCAAAGGAGCATGCATCAACGGTTCGGTTTGCCGAGTCGGTGACACACTATCCGGGACAAGGTCTTGAGGGCCAGGTGGATGGCCAGTCTTACCGAATCGGCAGCGCGTCATTCGTTGCCGCACTAGCCGGCGAACTGACATTGCCTCAAGAGCCGCGCCAAGTGAGTTGTGTGTATCTGGGCAGTGAGCAGCGCTGGCATGCGCGTTTCGAGCTGACCGATAGACTCAAAGCGGATGCTTTACAGACTGTGCGCTATTTCAAATCACGCGGAATGAGCACTATCCTGCTCTCTGGTGATGCACCGGTCATCGTGAATCAGGTGGCTTCTTCATTATCGATGGATGCTGCACAAGGCGGCATGCTGCCGCAGCAAAAGCTCGACTATGTACTGGGTTTGCAGCGCGAAGGCGCGGTGGTCGTGATGGTCGGCGATGGCATCAATGATGCTGCGGTGTTGCGTGCTGCTGATGTGTCTTTCGCGATGGGCTCGGGCGCGGCGCTGGCGCAATCGCACGCCGATGCCGTGCTGCTGTCCGCGAAGCTTTCACTGCTGACACAGGCCGCTGATGCGGCGTCGTCCTGCATGCGCGTGATTCGCCAGAATCTCGCGTGGGCTACCGTCTACAATCTGGTCGCAATACCTGCGGCGGCATGGGGTCTGCTGGCCCCGTGGATGGCGGCTCTGGGCATGTCTGTCAGCTCAGCGCTGGTGGTGGCCAATGCGCTGCGGCTGGAGCGTGTGCCTGCAAGCCGCTGAAGATAAGAAAAAGGCATCCTGATGGAGTCCCTGTACCTGCTGATACCCCTGTCGGTCATTGTCGTTTTTCTCGCGCTGTGGGTATTTTTCCGCGCCATGGATAGTGGCCAGTTCGATGACCTCGAAGGGCCCGGGATACGCATCCTGCAAGACGACGACAGCGTGCACTCTGATACCTCCGAGTCAGCAGACAATACCAAGATATAAGCTTTCTGCCGCTGTGCCCGGCTTCCGGCCAAATTTGACTCAGGTCAAGGAAGTTTGCCCATCTGAAACGTACTCTCCCGGTATCTTCGTCGTAAACCAAGGGAGTATCTGTGGACACAGCACTCAACTACAACTACCGGGTCGTGAAGCAGTTCGCGGTCATGACGGTAGTGTGGGGTGTGGTGGGCATGCTGGTGGGGGTACTGATTGCCGCTCAGCTTGCATGGCCAGCACTGAATTTTGATACGGCCTGGCTGACCTACGGTCGCCTGCGCCCTTTGCACACCAATGCCGTGATTTTTGCCTTTGGTGGCTCGGCACTATTTGCCACTTCCTACTATGTCGTGCAGCGCACGTGTCAGACACGGCTGTTCTCGGATGCGCTTGCCGCCTTTACCTTCTGGGGCTGGCAGCTGGTGATTCTTGCTGCTGCGATCACACTGCCGCTGGGTATGACTTCCGGCAAAGAGTACGCCGAGCTCGAATGGCCGATTGATATCCTGATCGCGCTGGTATGGGTGTCGTATGCGGTGGTGTTCTTCGGCACGCTGTGGAAGCGCAAGGTGTCACACATTTATGTCGCCAACTGGTTCTATGGTTCAGGATGCCATGATCCAGTGGTGGTACGGTCATAACGCAGTCGGTTTTTTCCTGACAGCGGGCTTCCTCGGCATGATGTACTACTTCATTCCCAAGCAGGCCGAGCGCCCGGTGTTTTCGTATCGGTTGTCCATCGTTCATTTCTGGGCGCTGATCTTCACCTACATGTGGGCAGGCCCGCACCATCTGCATTACACCGCGCTGCCTGACTGGGCGCAGTCGCTGGGAATGGTGTTCTCGCTCATCCTCCTGGCACCGAGTTGGGGCGGCATGATCAACGGCATCATGACCCTGTCGGGCGCGTGGCACAAGCTGCGCAATGACCCGATACTGAAATTCCTGATCGTCTCGCTGTCTTTCTACGGCATGTCGACCTTCGAAGGCCCGATGATGTCGATCAAGACCGTCAACTCGCTGTCGCACTACACCGACTGGACTGTGGGTCATGTGCACTCTGGTGCGCTGGGCTGGGTCGGATTGGTCTCGATGGGATCGATCTACTACCTGCTACCGCGCCTGTCGGGCAAGAAGGAAATGTGGAGCACGCGCCTGATCGAATGGCATTTCTGGGTCGCGACTATTGGCATCGTGTTGTATATCGCTGCGATGTGGATTGCCGGCGTCATGCAGGGCCTCATGTGGCGTGCGGTGAATGCCGACGGTACGCTGACGTATACCTTTGTCGAGAGCGTGAAGGCCACTTTCCCGTACTACGTGATTCGTCTGGCCGGAGGAGGACTGTACCTGGCGGGCATGCTGATCATGGCCTACAACACGTTCAAGACGGTCAGCGGCAGCCAACTCGTCGATACCCGCATCCCGGCGATGACCGGTGCGCACGCCTGACCTACGGAGAATCGAATGAAACTCACCCATGATCAAATTGAACGCAAACCATTGCTGCTGATCCTGCTGGTCGTGCTGGTAGTGAGCATTGGCGGGTTGGTCGAGATCGTGCCGCTGTTCTTCCAGAAATCAACTACCGAGCCGGTCGCGGGACTGACGCCCTACAGCCCACTGCGCCTGGCCGGCCGGGATGTCTACTTACGCGAAGGCTGCTACAACTGCCACTCGCAGATGATTCGTCCGTTCCGCGCGGAGACCGAGCGCTACGGTCACTACTCGGTTGCCGGCGAGTTTGTCTATGACCGGCCGTTTCAGTGGGGCTCAAAGCGGACGGGTCCGGATCTGGCGCGAGTGGGTGGCCGCTACAGCGATGACTGGCACCGTGCGCACCTGACCAATCCGCGTGATCTCGTGCCCGAGTCAAACATGCCCGCGTATCCATGGTTGGCACAGACCGCGCTTGACCCGCAAGCCATCGTGCCACGCCTGAACGCGCTCAAGCGTCTCGGTGATCCCTATACCAATGAACAGATCGCCGCCGCGCCCAAGGAACTCGAAGGCAAGACTGAGCTGGATGCGCTCGTCGCTTACCTGCAAGGTTTAGGCATTCAGATCAAGGCAAGGAGATAAGCATGGACCTTCTGCAAATTGTCTCGGACGCGCGCAGTATCGTGACCCTGGTCTGCATGGTCACTTTCATCGGTATTGTGATCTGGGCCTACAGCTCGCGTCGCGCACAAGACTTCGAAGAGGCGGCGATGCTGCCCTTTGCAGACGAAGAACAACTGACCAAGGAGCGGGAGCCTCGTCATGGCTGATTTCACGAGCGGATTTTGGGGAATCTATATCACCGTACTGACCATTGTGTCAGTGCTTGGCTGCGGCTGGCTGCTGTGGTCGCAGTCAACGATCAAGTCCGAGGTATCCAAGGATGGCAAGGTTGGGACGACGGGGCACACCTGGGATGAGGGCCTCGAGGAACTGAATAACCCGATGCCACGCTGGTGGATGTGGCTGTTCTATATCACCATCGTCTTTGGTATTGCGTATCTGGCGCTGTATCCGGGGCTTGGTAGTTACGCCGGCAAACTCGGCTGGGCTTCCCATGCGCAGTACGAAGAAGAGCTGAAGCTGGCCGATGCCGAGTTTGGTCCGCTGTTTGCCAAGTATCAGCAGACGGATATGAAAGCACTGGCGGCTGATCCTCAAGCGCGCGCCATCGGCGAACGCCTGTTCCTGACTTATTGCGCACAGTGCCATGGTTCTGATGCCCGCGGCAACAAAGGCTATCCAAACCTGACCGACAACGACTGGTTGTACGGCGGCGATCCTGAGGTGATCAAGACCACGCTTCTCAAGGGCCGCCATGGCGTGATGCCGCCGATGGCCACCGCCGTGGGTACCGACAAGGATATCGAGAATGTCGCGCACTATGTGCTCTCGCTGTCTGGCTCGACTGCCGATCCAATCAAAGCCAGTTTTGGGAAGGAGAAGTACGCTGCCTGCGTAGCTTGCCATGGTGTCGATGGCAAGGGTAATCAGGCAGTGGGTGCGCCCAACCTGGCCGACAAGACGTGGCTGTATGGCGGCAGTGTTGCGACCATTATGGAAACCGTGCGCAGCGGACGTAACAACGTGATGCCGGCCTTCGCAGATTTCCTCGGAGAGGCCAAGGTTCATTTGCTCTCTGCGTATGTCTGGGGTCTGTCGAAAAACGCCACGGTCTCATCGGCAGAGAATAAGTAGGAATATCAATGCAAGGTGTCGCTGCGGATGTTGCCGTCATCAAGATGTACAAAGCGCGGGAGGAAATCTACCCGCGCGAAGTACAAGGCCGATATGCGTCGCTGCGCTGGCTCTTTGTCTGGATCACCCAGCTTCTTTTTTATGGTCTGCCCTGGTTGTCCTGGAATGACAGGCAGGCTGTTCTGTTCGATCTCGGCGCGCGTAAATTCTATATCTTCGGCATCGTGCTCTGGCCGCAGGACTTCATCTATCTTGCGGCACTATTGATTATCAGTGCCTACTCACTCTTTCTATTCACGGCGATTTTCGGCCGTGTCTGGTGCGGCTTTACCTGTCCGCAGACGGTCTACACCGAAATATTCATGTGGATCGAGCGCAAGATCGAGGGTAACCGCAGTGCGCGCATGCGCATTGATCGTCAGCCGATGTCTGTAGAAAAGTTCGCTCGCAAGTCGGGCAAGCATATGGCCTGGGGTGCAGTCGCCTTGTGGACTGGCTTCACTTTCGTTGGCTACTTCACACCCATTCATGTGCTGGCGGGCGAGGTGGCCGCGCTGACGCTCGGTCCTTGGGAATGGTTCTGGGTACTGTTTTATTCATTCGCTACTTACGGTAATGCTGGCTGGATGCGCGAGCAGGTCTGCAAGTACATGTGTCCGTATGCGCGATTCCAGAGTGCGATGTTTGACAAGGACAGCCTGATCATCACCTACGACCAGGACCGTGGCGAGCCACGCGGCGCCCGCAGCAAGAACGATCCGGATGCAGACAAGAATCTCGGTGACTGTATCGATTGCTCGATGTGCGTGCAGGTCTGCCCGACGGGTATCGACATTCGAAAGGGTTTGCAGTACGAATGCATAGGATGTGCTGCCTGTATCGATGCCTGCAACTCGGTGATGGACAAGATCTCCGCGCCACGCGGTCTGGTTCGTTACTGGACGGATCATGCGCAGACCTATCGCTGGTCATCAGCGCAGATACTGCGCCATATGGTGCGGCCACGGGTGCTGATCTACAGCGCCGTGTTACTGGCGATCGTGTCAGTCTTCTTCGGTGCGCTACTGACCCGCACGCCAGTCAAGATGGATGTGATTCGTGACCGCGGCTCGATGGGGCGCGAGGTGGAAAATGGACAGATCGAGAATGTGTATCGGCTGCAGATCATGAATACTGATGAGTCGCGCCATCACTACCGTATCGGCGTGGAGGGGGTCGACGGCATCGCGCTGCAAGGTGCTAGCGAAGTCACTTTGGAGTCCACCGAAACACGCTCTATACCTGTGGACGTACGCGTGCCGGAGAGCAAGGGTAGCAAAGGCTCCAATAAGATATGGTTTACGCTGATCGATACCGACAACCCGGAGGTGGGTCTCAGGGAAAAAGCGGTGTTCTTCGTGCCGCGCTGATCCATGAATAAAACGGCGAGGAAATTCATGCATACGTCACTCGTGGAAAAGCACCCTGACCCTTGGTACAAGCATCGCTGGCCCTGGCTGCTGATGGCGGGCCCGGTCGCGGTGCTGATCGCAGGCTTCATCACGATGTGGATCTCGTTTTCCGGCGCGGATGCGCTGGTCGTTGATGATTACTACAAGCAGGGTAAGGCGATCAATCAGGATCTTCGTCGCGATCGTGTTGCGGCAAGTCTCGGTCTCTCGCTGTCGCTTCGCTATGATGCGGCCACCGGCGCTCTTGTCGGGCAGCTGCACGGCACCACCAAACAAGTGCCGCTGAATCTGCTGCTGGTGCATCCCACCGTGCCGGAGAAAGATATTCGTCTAGTCGCTACGCCAGATCGCAGCGGTGTATTCTCCCTCGCATTGCCGCTGCTGGAGCGCGCCCGCTGGCAAGTGCAAATAGAAGATGTGGCCCGCAGCTGGCGCTTGCATGGTGAATGGGTATGGCCGCAGCAGACAACTACAGACATCCGACCAGCGCTGTGAACTGGTCAGGATGCGAAGGAGGAGAAATGATGTTGAAGCTGGCAATGACAGTGCTGTGGCCGTCCTTCCTGACGGCTGCGATGGCGGATGGTCTCTTTTTCTCGCTGTTTGATCCGGCAGATCTGATGATGGTTCGCGGACATGTGGAGTGGCCCCCCATCGCCGCCTACACCGTAGGCTTTTTCTTTTTCTGGAGTTTTGGCGCGCTGGCCAGCATGTTGAGCTTGTATTTGATCCGGACGGAAAACCCTGCGCAACCACCATTCTAAGCAGTAAAAACGAAGATTGTCGTTTCAGCTGCAGGTTTCCGTACCCGCTGCCAGCGCGCGCATCGTGTGCAGATCGAGCAATTCGATCTCGCGGTTCGCCACTCTGAGTAATCCCTGTTTTTTCAGACGAGAGAGCAGGCGGCTGATGCTCTCTATGGTCAGCCCGAGATAGTTACCGATCTCTTCGCGCGACATGCGCAGCTGGAAAGTCGTTGATGAGTAGCCACGAGCCGCGTAACGCGACGAGAGATTGATCAGGAAAGCAGCGAAGCGCTGCTCGGCGCGCATGTTACCCAGCAAGAGCATCACGTTCTGTTCCCGCGTGATTTCTTGGCTCATCATGCGGTGGAAATGATGCAGCAGCGTCGGTAGGGTGCCAAACAATTCTTCGAGCCGCGCAAAAGGTATTTCGCAGACTTCGCTATCTTCCAGCGCCACCGCATCGCAATGATGACGATCGGTGCTGATCGCATCCATGCCGAGCAGTTCGCCCGCCATCTGAAAACCGGTGATCTGCTGCTCGCCACCCGGACTGACTTGATAGGTCTTGAAGTGCCCTAGTCTTATCGCATACAGATTGGTGAACGCATCATCCATCCGGTACAGCAGGCTATCTTTGGGTACCTTGCGGCGTCGGCCGATGATCTCGTCCAGTCTGTGCATGTCGGACTCGCCCAGTCCCATGGGCAAGCAGAGCTGATGCATGCTGCAAGCGGAGCAACTAGCCTTGAGTACGCTGAGGTTCAGCGATGTCGCGGGCGTCATGGGGACGGGCTGATTCATTGGGGCGGCGAATTTCTGGATGCACCGAATTTAACCGATTTGGGCGAGCGATGTCACGTTTGCCGGCTATTCAACCAATTCATAGGGCAGCCCAACATAATTTTCGGCGATGTTTATTCGGCCTGCCTCGGAGCTGGTGAAATAATCCAGCTCCGCTTCCTGTATCCGCTGATTGAAAGGATCGTCGGTGAATTTGTGCAGTATCGATGTCATCCACCATGAAAAACGTTCTGCTTTCCAGATGCGGCGGAGGCATATTTCTGAGTAACGTGCAATCAGATCAGTGCGGTTTTCCCGATAACGCTTGTGCAAGATGTTATAAAGAGTGTAAACATCACTGGCCGCGAGGTTCAGTCCTTTGGCACCCGTGGGCGGCACGATATGTGCGGCATCGCCCACCAGGAACATGCGGCCGAACTGCATTGGCTCGGCGACGAAGCTCCGCAGTGGCGCGATACTTTTTTCGATGGAAGGGCCGGTGGCGAGGCGGTTCGCGATATCCGTTGGCAGCCGCGACCGGAGCTCATCCCAAAACCGGTCATCCGACCAGTCCTCGGTGCGGTCATCAAGCGAGCATTGCACGTAGTAGCGTGACAACATTGCCGAGCGCATGCTGCACAGCGCGAAGCCACGCTCATGGTTCGCATAGATCAGTTCATCCGACACCGGTGGCGTACGCGACAGCACGCCCAGCCAGCCAAACGGATAGACGCGCTCGAACAGGGTGATTTTGTCTTCCGGTACCGATTTTCGTGCGATGCCATGAAAGCCGTCGCAGCCTGCGATGTAGTCGCAGTGGATCGTGTGCCGTTTTCCATGCTTGGTGAAGCTCACATGGGGGTGCTCGCCATAAAAATCATGCGGCATCACATCCTCAGCCTCATAGATGGTTTGCATGCCGGATTGCGCGCGCGCATCCATCAGGTCTTTGGTGACCTCTGTCTGCCCGTAGACCATCACTGTCTTGCCGCCGGTGAGCGCCTTCAGGTCGATGCGTTCCATGCGGCCCAGAAACGACAAGGCGAATCCCTCGTGCACATGACCCTCGCGGTCCATGCGCTCGGCGACCTGTGCCTCGCGCAGCAGCATCTGCGTGCCTTGCTCCAGCACGCCTGCGCGTATGCGTGAGAGCACGTAGTTCGGGGATTTCGCCTCGACGATGATGTTGTCTATGCCCTGCAGTGCGAGCAGCCGGCCGAGCAGCAGCCCAGAGGGACCGGCCCCGATGATGACGACCTGGGTTTTCATGTTGGCTTTCTTGCCTCAGGGGCGGAGTCGCCCGCATTTTTGATTGGAATGCTGCGATGGTGGGACAAGGGGGCGGTCGCGGGAATAGACTTTACCCGCATAAACTTGTACATTTCGAGGATTTTTGGCTTGTTAGGTTTGCCGCGATGCGTCCGTCACATGCCCCCACCGCCGAGGTTCCCGTTTTCCAGCTGTATGGGGAAAACGGCGCGGCGCCGACGCCAGATCCGATCCATTGTGAATCCATTGCCGAGCGCAGCCGCTTGCACAATTGGGAGATCAGGCCGCACCGCCATCATGGGCTGTTCCAATTGCTGTGGCTGGAAGATGGACAGGCCCGGTGCCAGCTGGATGAAGCGCGGCTCGACCTTTCCGGAGGTACGGCGCTGATGGTGCCGCAGCATTGCGTGCATGGTTTCCAGTTTTCGCCAGATGCCTGCGGGTTGGTGGTGACGGTGGCTTATTCCCTGCTGGGTTCGCTTGGCGCGAGCTTGTCAGAGGAGATCTCTCACCTGAGCATTGCCTGGTCTTTTCGTCTGACAGATGCCGCCGGTGGCTTCGAGGCGGCAATGCGAGCGTTGCGAGCCGAGTACGACGGATACGATGCCCATCGCTCGGCGGTGATGGTCGCACAATTGTCGATCGCCCTTGGCTGTCTGTTGCGATTATCAGAGCATCGCGCAGCCGACAATGACCGGGCAGTGCCGGCGCGTGCGCGTCAGCATGTCGCCCGTTTTATCGCGCTAGTGGATGCAGCGTATGCCGGACAGTCAGGTCTCGAGTATTACGCCAGCCAGATCGGCATCAGCGCCGCGCATCTGAATGCCTCGTGCCGTCAGGTCACAGGACAGTCGGCGCTATCGATTATTCATGCGCGCTCGATGCGCGAGGCGCGCCGACTGCTGGTCTACACATCGATGACGATACGAGACGTATCGGATACGCTCGGCTTTTCTGATCCTGCGTATTTCACGCGTTTTTTCAAGCGTAATGCCGGCCTGTCGCCGCGTGATTTTCGTCTGCATGCCACCTCATGGAATGCAGGCAGTGCACCGATCTCATCGTCCTGACTATCTACTTGAGAAACAAAGTGCTGCGGTCGATGTCAATATTCAAGGCAGCAGCATGGATAGTTCTGCCGCCGCATTCAGCAGCACCGGCAGGAATGTCTGTTCCATCTGCGCACGCGAGACGCGCGTGGCTTGTGCCCCTACATTGATGGCCGCCATCACGGTCCCCGTCGCTCCTCTGACTGGCACGGCGATGGAGCGCAGACCGATTTCGAGCTCTTCCTCGACAACTGCGAAGCCCTGCTGCAGAGTTTCGGCGAGGATTTCGCGCAACCTTTCTTCGGACACTACGGTGCGGTCGGTGTAAGGCCTCAGCGGCACACGCGACAGGTAGGCATTCAGCTCTTCCGATGGCAATGCCGCCAGCAGTACGCGGCCGAGTGAGGTGCAGTAGGCTGGCAGACGGCTGCCCGAATTCAGCGCGATCGACATCACCCGGGTGGTCTGCGAGCGCGAGATGTACAGCACCTCGTCCTGCTCGAATACCGCCAGTGAGCAGGATTCACCTAGCCTCTGGCTCACCTGGTTCAAGCAGGGTTGGGCCGACACCGTCAGTGGTGTGGAGGACAGATACGAATATCCCAGCATCAGTATCTTCGGCTTGAGAAAAAAATTGTTCGCTTCGGAGCCCGCGTAGCCGAGCTGCTTCAGCGTGTACAGGCAGCGACGCACAGCTGCGCGCGGTATGCCTGTCTTGTGACTGATTTGTGCGATCGTCATTGCGCGACGGTGATCGCTGAATGCCTTGACCACCGCGAGGCCGCGCGCGAGGGAGGTCATGAAGCTGGGATCGGTCAGCGCCTCGATTTCCTCGGCGATCGTGAGCGGACGAGGGAGTTTTGCAGTGGAAGCAGATTCCGGTGCGAGTGACCGGGTATCGCTGGCGGCTAGCGGTGCAGGTGCGGTATCTGTCGTGGTGTCATTCATGTCGGGCAAAGTGATATTTTGCGTGTTTGGATCGCGGTCGAATCGGATCATGAGCCGCTACTTTGGTGCAATTGCTAGCTCAGTCAGTTGAAATCCGACTGAGAAACTCTGTGTTGTCCTTCAAGGCCTGCGTGTCGCGCATTCACGCTTTTCGGAGCGAACACAAGCTGCTGTCTGCGTTCTTTCCGCAGCTTTGCGAGATGGTCAATGAACCCGTGCTGTTGAAGCGGTGTTACCGTAGCGGAACTTGATATTCTTTTGATAATTCTCGCTTTTTACGAGCACTCGTTCATTTACACGGAAGGGTTTGCGAATTTTTTTGTTGCGCGAGGAGCACAGTTGTCGGCATCTGATCGCAAAACAATCGTTGGTCCGGCGCTCTGCTTGTCCGACGACCGAACACAAAATGCGGGATGTGTATTGCGGCAGTTTTTCCGCAAATATACACTCAGGGTGTTCTGTAGTCAGACAAATGTTCGATAAACGAACAATTGCTGGACTTCTAACCGGCCAAAACGCTCGAAAAATCCGCATCAGCAGCGAATGCCCGCCACGCATAAAGGACGATGATTTGGTCAACAAGATTTATCTCGGGCCCGACGCCGCCGTCGCGGGCATATCTGATGGCGCAACAATCATGATCGGTGGCTTCGGCAATGCCGGCATGCCACGCGAACTGATCGACGCGGTGATTACGCAGGGGGCAACGGACCTGACCATCGTTAACAACAATGCCGGCAATGGCGACACAGGACTGGCCGCGCTGCTGGCTGCCGGCCGTGTAAGAAAGATCATTTGCTCATTTCCGCGCCAGACGGATTCTCACGTGTTCGACGGGCTCTATCGCAGCGGCAAGATCGAACTGGAACTGACACCGCAGGGCAATCTCGCCGAACGCATCCGCGCAGCGGGCGCGGGCATAGGCGCATTTTTTACACCCACCGGCTACGGCACACAGCTGGCCGAGGGTAAGGAGACCCGATTCATCAATGGCCGGCACTACGTACTCGAATACCCGATTCATGCAGACTATGCGCTGATCAAGGCGGAAAAAGCTGACCGTTGGGGCAATTTGGTCTATCGGAAGGCTGCGCGTAACTTCGGCCCCATCATGGCAATGGCGGCCACTTGCTCGATCGTGCAAGTCAGCAAGGTGGTTGAATTGGGCGAACTTGATGCAGAGGCCATCGTCACTCCGGGAATTTTCGTGCAGCGAGTCGTGCAGATCGCTGGGGGGTGTTCATGAAGCGTTTCAGTAAAGATGAGATCGCGCAGAAAGTCGCGCGCGACATTGCGCCCGGCACGTATGTGAATCTGGGTATAGGCCTCCCTACGCTGGTTGCCAATCATCTCGATCCGTCGAAAGAGGTGCTTTTGCATAGTGAGAATGGCATCCTTGGCATGGGGCCGGCACCCCGGTCCGGTGAGGAGGATGAAGATCTGATCAATGCGGGGAAGCAGCCAGTGACACTGCTGACCGGCGGCGCATATTTTCATCATGCGGATTCGTTTGCAATGATGCGCGGCGGGCATCTCGATATCTGTGTGCTGGGCGCTTTTCAGGTGTCGCGTCATGGCGATCTCGCCAACTGGCACACAGGTGCGCCGGATGCCATACCCGCCGTCGGTGGCGCGATGGATCTAGCCATTGGTGCCAAGCGTGTGTTTGTGACGATGGAATTGCAAACTAAAACTGGCGAGAGCAAGCTGGTGGAGCGCTGCACCTACCCGCTCACGGGAGTCGGCTGTGTCAGCCGGGTGTATACCGACCTCGCGGTCATCGACATCGACGCAGGGGCGTTGCGCGTTCGCGAAATGGCCGAGGGAGTCAGCCTCCCCGAACTAGAACGCATCGTCGGGCTGTCATTGGCTACTGCCTGATCACAAAAACAGATCCGCCGTCATGGCGATCAGCGTGGATTAATTTAATTTTCTGGATCTCACATGAAACAAGCTTTTATCTGCGACGCGTTACGCACGCCCATCGGACGCTTCGGCGGCGCGCTCAAGGATCTGCGCGCCGATGATTTGGGCGCTATCCCTCTGCGTGCTTTACAGGAGCGTAATCCGACCGTCGACTGGTCTGCGGTGAATGAAGTCCTGTTTGGCTGCGCGAACCAGGCAGGCGAGGATAATCGTAACGTCGCGCGGATGTCTGCGCTGCTTTCCGGGCTGCCGATCGAGGTGCCGGGCGCTACGATCAATCGCTTGTGTGGCTCCGGCATGGATGCTGTGGGCTCTGCCGCGCGCGCGATTAAATCCGGCGAAGCGGGACTCATGATTGCGGGCGGAGTTGAGTCGATGACGCGCGCCCCTTTTGTGATGGGCAAGGCGGACAGTGCTTTCTCGCGCAATGCGCACATTTTTGACACCACCATAGGCTGGCGCTTCATCAATCCACAGATGAAGGCGATGTATGGGGTGGACTCCATGCCTGAAACTGCAGAGAACGTCGCTGTCGATTATCAGATCAGCCGAGCCGACCAGGATGCGTTCGCAGTCGCCAGTCAGAACAAGGCGGCCGCAGCGCAGGCCAATGGCGTGCTGGCAGAGGAAATCGTACCTGTCAGCATTCCACAAAAAAAAGGCGAGACGGTGAAGGTGCTGCATGATGAGCATCCACGCTCGACGAGCATTGAAGCGCTGGCAAAGCTGAAAGGTGTGGTGACCCCGGAAGGGTCGGTTACGGCAGGAAATGCATCGGGTGTCAATGATGGCGCGTGCGTATTGCTGCTTTCGGATGAGGAACATGCGCGACGTTTCGGACTGACGCCGAAGGCCCGAGTAGTCGGCATGGCAACCGCGGGTGTGCCGCCGAGGGTCATGGGTATCGGACCGGTTCCCGCCGTACAGAAACTTTTGCAGCAAACGGGCATGACCCTGGCGCAAATGGATGTGATCGAACTCAATGAGGCTTTCGCGGCGCAGGGTTTGGCAGTGCTGCGCCAGCTCGGTATCGCGGACAATGATCCACGCGTGAACCCGAATGGCGGCGCGATAGCGCTGGGCCATCCGCTGGGTATGAGTGGCGCACGGCTGGTAACGACAGCGATGTATCAGTTGCACCGCGGTGGAGGACGCTACGCCCTGTGCACCATGTGCATTGGGGTCGGGCAGGGGATTGCGATCATCATAGAGCGACTATAAACATTGTCGCTGAACATGAGCGGTCTGCGTGAGCGACAATCAACACCGAGATAAAAACAAACATAAAAAAGATCAGAGCGGGATCAGATGATCCCGAGCAATCCGAGACAAGGAAGATCGCATGTCCGTACTTCACCCCTACCGCCGGTCCGCGCCGGGCGAACAGCCTGACTATTTATCGCCGGCCTATGCATCGACCGTCAAACGCTCACCATCGCAGCCGCTGATTATGCTCCAGCAGTCGCTGTCGGAAATGACGGGGCCAGTCTTCGGGCACGAGCGCGTGAAGCCCGGCGATGCCGACCTCACCCGACAGCACACAGGAGCGCCGCTGGGTGAGCGCATCATCGTTGCCGGACGGGTGCTAGATGAAGATGGTAAGCCGGTGCGCAACACATTGGTCGAGTTGTGGCAAGCCAATGCCGCAGGCAGATATCAGCACAAGAATGACAATCACGATGCGCCGCTCGATCCGAACTTTACCGGCACTGGTCGCACGATGACGGACGAGCAGGGGAATTATCGTTTCATCACGATACGACCGGGTGCTTACCCATGGCGCAATCACCCGAATGCCTGGCGGCCGGCGCATATTCATTTTTCACTGTTCGGTCATGCGTTTGCGACGCGGCTGGTCACCCAGATGTATTTTCCCGGTGATCCGCTATTGTTACTTGATCCGATCTACAACAGCGTGACGGATGAAAAAGCACGGCAGCGGATGATCTCGCAGTTTGATATCAATCTGACCGAGCCGGAGCAGGCACTCGGATTCCGATTCGATATCGTCCTGCGCGGACGCAATGCGACGCCCAGGGAGAAATGAGGTGAGTGCCGAAAAAAATCTCCGGCTCGGTGCCACACCATCTCAGACGGTTGGTCCTTATCTGCATATCGGCCTTGACTGGCTGACCACGACTGAACTGGCCGGTCCCGGCGTCGCAGGCGAGCGCATCGTGATACAAGGACGATTGTTTGACGCAGACCGAGCGCCAATTCCTGATGGCGTAATCGAGATTTGGCAGGCGAATTCACATGGACGTTACGCGCATCCCGATGATGATCGCGCATTGCCGCTCGAGTCGACGTTCGTTGGTTTTGGCCGCACGCCCACCGGTGGCAATGGAGAATTTCGTTTCTCGACGATTAAGCCAGGCAGGGTGCCCGCGGTGAACGAGCAACCACAGGCGCCCCACATCATGGTGAATGTATTCGCCCGCGGTCTGCTCAGGCAGGCAGTTACAAGAATTTATTTTCCGGAAGACGATCATGCGTTGGACCCGGTGATGGCCATGGTGCCAGCAAATCGCCGCATGACTCTGATTGCGCAGCCCGTTGCGGGGCAGGCCGGCGTGTTCGAATGGAATATTTTGCTGGGCGGCGATCAGAATGAAACCGTCTTCTTCGATGTCTGATACCTACCGATTGAGTTGTTACCAATGAACTCCAGCCGTCTCACTCAAGCGATGTCTTCCAGTGAAGGCATGTCGCAAATTTTTTCACCTGTCAATACTGTTCAGCGTATGCTCGATGTGGAAGCTGCGTTGGCGCAAGCGCTTGCCGCCGAGGGCATGATTCCTCAGGACGCTGCACAGACTATTCTTGAGATCTGTGTCGCTGCGAACATTGATCTCAAAGCGCTGGCGCGAGATGCTGGCGATGCTGGCAATCTGGCCATACCGCTGGTCAGACAACTGACTGCGCAAGTCACCGCACGTAACGCGGAGGCCTCACGCTATGTGCACTGGGGAGCGACCAGTCAGGACGTGATCGATACTGGCATGGTCCTGCAATTGCGTGAGGCCTTGCAGTTAATTAGGGTGGAGCTTGCAGAGCTGGCGGATGCGCTCGCTGCTCTGGCCCATCGTTATCGTCATGTACCCATGATGGGCCGTACCTGGATGCAGCATGCGTTGCCGATCACCTTTGGCTTGAAGGCTGCGGGCTGGCTTGATGCAGTGCTACGCCATCAGGACAGGATCAATTCGCTTGGCCAGCGCATCGGCGTCTTGCAATTCGGAGGCGCTTCAGGATCGCTGGCCAGTCTCGGCGACCAGGGATTGGCAGTCGCCCATGCGTTGGCGAGCGAGTTGGCACTCGAGCTGCCCGCAGTACCTTGGCATGGTCATCGTGACAGGATGACCGAAGTGGCGACAACGCTGGGACTACTGACCGGAACGCTGGGAAAGATCGCGCGAGATATTTCCTTGCAAATGCAAACCGAGGTTACCGAATTATCGGAGCCCTTCACCCATGGGCGCGGTGGTTCATCCACGATGCCGCACAAGCGCAATCCGGTCGGTTGCGCAGCAGTGTTGGCCGCTTCCGGACGCGTGCCGGCACTGGTATCGACCATGTTGTCTGCGATGGTGCAGGAGCATGAGCGTGCGCTGGGTGGCTGGCAAGCGGAATGGGACACTTTGCCGCAAATCACGGAGCTAGCCGGTGCAGCACTGGTACAGTTGCGTAAGGTCGTCGAAGGTTTGCAAGTCGATGAGTCGCGTATGCGAGCCAACATCGATCTCACGCGAGGATTGGTGATGGCCGAGGCCGTCTCGCTCGCATTAGGTCGGCATGTGGGGCGCGCAGCAGCGCATGAGCTTGTCGAGGCGGCCTGCGCAGAGGCCTTGCGGAGCACTGCAACGCTGCAGGAGGTCTTGCAGGCGGATTCGCGCGTTACGCAGCACCTGAACACCCAAACACTGGAACAGCTTTTCGATCCTTCTCATTATCTGGGGGAGGCGATTGCCTTCACCGATCGCGTACTGGTCGTACATCGTCAGCGCAAAGTTTGATACAGCTTATTTGATTCCCATACCGTATTCACAGGAGTCTTCATGCCTTTCCTTGATACCGGCACCGGCAAACTGCACTACGAGATCGACGGACCCGATAACGCACCGGTGCTGGTGCTGTCGAACTCACTGGGTACCACGATGGATATGTGGTTACCGCAGTTGCCTGCGTTGACCGAGCATTTCCGCGTGCTGCGCTACGACACGCGCGGCCATGGGCAGTCGGAGGTCACGACCGGGCCTTACAGCATCGCTCAGCTTGGGCGCGACGTTGTAGCCCTGCTTGATGGTCTGAACATCCCCGTTGCGCATTTCTGTGGCTTGTCGATGGGTGGCATGACCGGCATCTGGCTCGGCGTGAATGCGCCGGATCGCATCGGGCGTCTCGCCCTGTGCAATACCAGTGCGGCGATTGGTGTGCCGGAGGTCTGGAATACGCGCATCACTAAAGTGAAGCAGGAAGGGATGGAAGGCATTATCGATGCCGTGCTTGAGCGCTGGTTCACAGCAGATTTTCTGGCGCATGCGCCCGCGCAGGTGGAGCGCGTGAGGCAAATGCTCCGTAACACTTCTGCAGAGGGATACGTCGCCAATTGCGCTGCCGTGCGTGACATGGACCAGCGCTCAGAGCTATCGCGTATCACCGCGCCGACGCTGGTCATCGGCGGCAAGCATGACAGGGCTACACCACCCGAACACGGTGAATTGATTGCGCGCGCCATACCCGGTGCAAAGTATGTGGAGCTGAACGCGGCGCATCTGTCCAACTGGGAGGTCGCACAGGCTTTCACGCAGCTACTGCTGAGCTTTCTGCTAAGTAGGCTCTGAATTCGTCCCCATTTTACGGCGAGCCAGTGCGGCTGTGCGACGCGCAGTCCATCACAATCATAGACTCAGTGCCGTTTGGAGCACCACCAAAGTTATTGGTCTCATTTAATTAGCAGCTCCCTAGAGGATTAAGGAAAAGCGATGGATGAAAAAGAACGCTATGAGACCGGCATGCAAGTGCGTCGGGCCGTGCTCGGCGATGCGCATGTTGATCGCGCGCAGGCCAATCGCACGCCATTGACTGCAGATTTTCAGGATCTGATCACGCGCTATGCCTGGGGAGAGATCTGGACCCGGCCTGGACTGTCTAGACATACGCGCAGTCTGATGACCATCTGCATGATGGTCGCGCTCAATCGCGAAGAAGAGCTGAAGCTTCATCTGCGCGCCGCGTCGAATAACGGTGTCACACGTGACGAGATCCGGGAAGCTTTGCTGCAGGCCGCCATTTACTGCGGTGTGCCGGCGGCAAATTCGGCATTCGCACTCGCACAAAAAGTATTCGCGGAGATGGACGCAGCGGGCTGACATTGCGTCTTTGTAAGCTCTTTCAACGACTTTATCCGAGTGTGCCCGCTCTGCCGAGCGGTCGCGAAGTTCGGGTATAGTCCTGTTTTGCATGCGCCCCACAGAAGGTGCTGTTACAAAAACAGGAGAGATCATGAACGCATCAACTAGGCCGCGATTTGCGGTCATGGGCGCCGGCTCGGTCGGTTGCTTTTTCGGCGGCATGCTGGCTCGCGCTGGTTTTCCGGTCACCCTGATTGGCCGACAGTCCCATGTCGATGCCGTCAAGTGCGATGGTCTGTGGCTGGATGCCAAGGCCTTTTCCGAACATATTCCCATGCAGGCGAGTACCGATGCCTCCGGCGTCGCGGGTGCAAAAGTTATCTTGTTTTGTGTGAAGTCTGCGGATAGCGCGGAAGCCGCGCGCCAGATGGCGCCTCATCTAGAATCTGATGTGGTCATACTTTGTTTGCAGAATGGTGCGGAGAATCCCGAGATCGTTCGCAGCGTGTTGCCGCATCGCGTGATACCCGCCGTGGTATACGTCGCGACCGAAATGGCCGGCCCTGGTCATGTAAAACACCACGGTCGCGGCGAGCTGGTGATCGGCGACGCGCCGGAGAGTCAGGATATCGCTGCGTGGTTCGCTGAGTCCGGTGTGCCCGTCGAGGTATCGGTGAATGTGATGGGGCCGCTCTGGGGCAAGCTGATCATCAACTGCGCATACAATGCCATATCGGCGATCTCTCAGGAGCCTTATGGCAAGATGGTCGAGGTGGATGGCGTACCAGAGCTCATGAGGACCGTCGTCGCCGAATGTCTGGCCGTGGCCAGTAAAGAGGGCATCAGCGTGCCGGGCGATATGTACGAGACTGTGCGTACGCTGGCTTCCACCATGGCGACGCAATTTTCATCGACCGCACAGGATCTCGCGCGCGGCAAGCCGACCGAGATCGATTATCTGAACGGTTATGTGTGTCGGCTCGGACACAAGCATCACATTCCGACGCCGGCCAATCAGGCGCTGCTGACGATGGTGAAGCTGCTGTCGAGCAAATCTCATCTTCAGCGCTGACATTCAGCAGGAGCTCTTAATGACACCAGAACTATTCGAGCAACAGATGCGGCAGCAGGGTTATGAGATCGCCACCGTCGAGCGACCTGCCAACGGTTCGCTGGATCTGCATACCCATCCGTTCGAGGCGCGTGCGCTCATTCTGGAGGGCGAGATCACGATCGTCGCGGAGGGGAAAACGCAGTTCTGTTGTGCGGGCGAGCTGTTCCAGTTGGACGCTCATGTTCCGCATACCGAAACTTATGGTCCGGCGGGCGTGAAGTACATCGCTGCCAGGAAGAACGCTTGACGCGACAGCGCGCCCGCAGTGCGCGTGTAACTGCATGAGTTGCAGCAGTTCAGGAGACTGTCTTGGGTGTGCACACGCCAGCGTACGCGAGATGATTCTCGCCATCCTTGCTATCTAGCGTATAGACTGTCATCACGCCCCAAGCAATCCGCCCGACTTTCACGCTGACCATGGCAATCTTGCGGCCCATGACCGTTTTATCCATAGGTACTTCAGCTTCGAACCACTCCGGACTGGTCTTGAGTTCCGCAGTCACCGGGCCGCCGTACATCGTACTTAAATGAATTTTGCCTGCGGTCGTGTCTACCATCAGATCGATCGGATCTTCTTTCAGGCTGCTCATCTGCTCGACCCGCTTGCCCCAGCCGTCATACTCGACATGCGTGCCACTGCAGATGAAGCGTATTTGCTCGGCCTTTGCAGTTGCCGCCATCATCAATCCGACGGTAATCAGTGATACAAATATTTTTGTCATGCAGGCTTCAGGCGGCAGTGTATTCATCGAAGGCTTTGAGCGCATGCGTCGCATACATCATCGACGGTCCTCCGCCCATGTAGACCGCAGTGGCCAGTACTTCTTCTAGTTCGGCCTTTGTCGCGCCCAGCTTTACCAGCGTCTGAACATGGAAACCGATGCAATCGTCGCAGCGTGTCGATACCGCGATGCCAAGCGCGACGAACTCACGGGTCTTCTTGTCCAGCGCGCCTGCCTTGGTTCCAGCAGCAGCTAACTGGCTGAACGCGGTCATCAGATCCGGCTGCGACTCGCGCAGGCTATTCATTCGCGTGGCGACGGCCTTGGTGAGCTCTTTATAGTCAGGAATTGCGCTCATGATCTGACTCCTCAGCTATCTCTGACAAAACGTCGCTGTCAACGTTTTGCCAGAGCCACGCCTCAACGCTGACGACCATGTCAGCGTTTCAAGGAGCCAGTATTTCTCACCGGCACTAATGCCGCATTGACCTGTATCAAAATAGGCCGGCAGCACAAAAATCAACCGACCAAGTCAACCCTGCCTGAGGTGTCCATGATGCCGGTGATGACGCTTAGCTTAGGATGACGAGCGTTGACTTCCTTGCGGAACATCGTCAGTGCCTCGGCATGCGAGCCAGTTTCCATTTCTTTTTCAGCTACGGATCCGGCGCCGAAAGCCAGCTTGGCCGCGCCGCAATCGCGGTGCGACAGCGCGACCACGCGCTTAATGTGGTGCAGGCCGACTGTAATGTCCAGGTTGTCCCAGAAGGTCTTGTGCCAAGCTGCGAATTTCGGATGCACCGCACCGATCGGGCCGCCGGCCATCACAAAGTGGCTGTAGTTGTCGCCCAGCTTGTCGCGCTCGACGCCCGACAGAAGGCCCATATACTGCCAGCTCAATGTAGTGAAGCGCGGATCGATGCAATTGACCAGCATCGCTTCATAGTTGCCGCCGCCTGCCATCGAGCGGCCGGGCACAAAGCCCATAATGCCGCCAGCAAGCACGGCTGCGCTGGTCGCGAGGAATTGACGTCGTGACGTGCCAGTCGGGCCAGTAAGCGCTGAAGGTGAGCAGCAAGGGCAGCCAGCGTCATGCAACTCGGTCGGCAAAGTTTTAATCATTTTATCGGACACGGTAGTTCTCCTTATGAATGCAAGACGGCTGGGCCATGAAATAGCAATACAGGCAGCAAAACGGCCCGACAAGTATATGCAACGACTTAAGCATAATGCCCAGCCAATGGGCTTGCATGGGTTTTGATAGTAAAACTGAACTATTTTTGCGGGATTTACGCAAAAACATTCAATCCTGTCCACATAATCGAACCCATCTTCGCGGATCTTTAACCGCGCCGGCGTTATTCTCTGGATTACAGGCTACAGAAAATCTTTTTCATCCCGATTAATACGAACGAGAGCCTGTTCTGGTGCCGCACGGGAGGTCGCTGCACCGCGCCCCAATAAGCAGGCGACTGAGCTTGTGAATTTTGATATTGATAATTTTGCCGGCACTGCCATTGCCTCGTCGGCATGGACCTGACGGAGAGGTCACTGAGATGAACGCACGATTGATGATTCCCGCCCTGCTGATGGCATTGGTCTGCCCGTCGCTGCTGGCGGCCGACGCCAAGCATGATGATCACGGCTCAGCACCCGCGCATGAGGCTCAGGCCAAGCCCGCGCCGGCCAAGCCGGTTGACAAACCTTCCAGCGACGCCAAGCCCCCGGTTGAGGCTAAGCCTGCAGCCGATGTCAAGCTGGCCGACGCCCCCGCAGAAGAGCCTGCCAAGCCAGCGCCAAAAAAGAAGCGTGCGAAGAAAACCAAGAAAGCTGCAGCACCTGATGCGCATGCGCCGGCGGCTGCGGCCCATGGCGGCCCACCGTCCGCAGCGCATGGCTCAGATTCTCCGGCGCCGGCACACGGTGACAAAGCGAATGCTGCTGCAGACGCCCATGCTGCGCCAGAACCCAGCAAGCGACTAAAGCTGCGCAAGGCAATCGCAGGCGGCACCCAAGACAACCATGCCGCCGATAGCCCAGCGGGCACAGCAGCGCACACTGACACACCTGCGGCGACGGCCACCGCATCTCCTGCGGCACCAGCGGACACCCACGCGGTACCCCCAGCACCAGCGGCTGCGAGTCATGGTGCGCATGCTGATGCGCCGTCGGCACCAGCACAAGCGCCTGCGCCTTCGAACGTGCAAGACGATGCGCACGCACTGGTCGCAGCGCCCGCGCCGGCAAGCAAACGCGTGAAGATGAAAAAGCCTCTGCCTGCGGCATCGGTGATCGATACGCATGCGGCAGCCCCCGCAGCAGATACGCATTCCGCCCCACCCGCATCGCCCGCAGTTGTGCCTGCAGCGCCGGCGGCTGCCGCAAGTGCGGATTCGTCACATGCAAAAGATGATCACGCAGTACATGATGCGCATGCCAAACATGATGCCGCCTCAGCCGCGACAGCGAGCCCGGCAGCAGCAAAGGCGTTGCCCGCGCATTCTGGCCATAGCGCGATGACGGTCGCCGCGCCGCATCCCGCAGAAGAATGTGACATGCCGCTGAAAGCCGAGATCGCCGCCTTGTTCGACCGCTGGAATGCGTCGCTGCGTACCGGCGACCCGCGCCGCGTCGTCGCCAACTACGCACCCAATTCGATTTTGTTGCCCACGGTGTCCAATCGCGCGCGCTTCACGATTGCGGAGAAGGAAGACTACTTCACGCACTTTTTGATGAAGCGTCCGGAGGGCAGCATTGATGACCGTCTGATAGAAGTCGACTGTAACTCGGCGACGGATGCCGGACTGTATACCTTCCGTTTCGCAGATGGTACGAAGGTCAAGGCGCGTTACTCGTTCTCGTACAAAAAAATCGGTAATGACTGGCTGATCACCAGCCATCATTCATCGGCGATGCCGGAGCAGGCTGCCACCGGTCACGATGCACCGGTGACCCATGCCGCGGCCGCACCGCCTGCGCCCAAGCCGCAAGCCGCAGCGCCGCGAGAAGATAGCGTCCCCTCAACCAAGGGCTGGGTACGTTTCCCCTAAATATAAGCACATAAAGCCGACTCGATAGCAGAGCAATAACACTTTGGGCGTTCAGCCATATGCTGCTGGACGTGGTTAGAGAGTGAATGCAGAATGGCCCGACGACAACGATGTCGTCGGGCCTTTTTTCGTCCGTCAGCGGAGCGCATATGAAAAAAATAATCAAAGGCGCGTTGGTCTTGCTGTTTGCCCTTTGTAATCCGGTGCTGGCGCAGTCTGCTGTCGATGTCGGCCCGGCATCGCCCATTGTGATCGCGCCCCCCAAAAATGCCACACTGGTACTTGAGGACAGCGAAGGCCGGATGAGCTTTGACGAAGCGAGATCAAAACTGTCTGAGTTTCGAAGGGCAAGCGAGTTGACGACCCCGAACTCGGTCAGCGCCTACTGGGTGGCGCTCAATCTGCGTAGCACCCATTCGCTGGAGCATGTGATCCGCATTGTTCCATCGGTAGGGCTGGGTTGGAAGGATATTCGGATCAGCGTTGTCGATGCCGATGGGAAGATCACCGAGATCCGCAATTACACCGGGGTGCATGGCATGCATAACCGCATCGCCAATGAAAATCCACTGAAACCCGCTGCTGATCCTGCGCCCAGTCAGTATGCGTTGCACACGCTCCGGCCGGGGCAGTCAGTGACCGTTTTCCTGCGCATGTATGCGGATCAGCGTTTTCCGCCGAAAGCCTATGCGCCACAGATCGTCGATCACCAGCGCTATCTTGAAATGCGACGCTTGGGCTTGTACATAGAAGGCGCACTTGCCGGCGCGATGCTGGCTCTCGCCATATTCGGCTGGTACAACGCGCTGCACACCCGCAATGCAGCCAGTTATGCATACAGTATCTGGATCTTGTTCGCGCTAGTGTCAGCGATCGGGCAGCCTGTTCACGATGGCCAGCGACTGTTCGAGCTATTCATCGATATATCGAACATCAAGGTCAATCATCTCTATCTCGCTGAATTTATTGGCGCGGCTGCGACGTTTGGGCAGTCGATGATGTATGTGATCTTTGCGCGTACCTTCCTCGAGCTGAAAGATCGGTTCCCAGTTTTTTATAAAGTAACTCATGCCTACATCATGTTCTACTTTGCGGCGGCTGCTGCACGGTTGCTGTGGGACCAGCACATCATTCCCGCGCAGATCTTTTGGCTACCGATCGGAGTCAGTACTTGGCTGGTCCTGATGGGAGTGTTTACCTGTGCGTTCATCCGGATGCGCGAAGGCTTCGAGGTCGCCCGATTCTTCATGATTGCGATGCTCCCTTATCTGCTATTCCGCACGGTGTATATCCTGAATGTGCTGGCCTGGCCATCGCCGTTGTCTTTTCTGCCAGATGTCGGAATTTTTTACTTCATCAAGGAACCTACTACCGCGCAGGCATTTGGCGTGGCACTCGAAGCGCTGATCATGGCGCTGGCAGTGGTGGCGCGCACACGTATGCTGCAGGAGCAACTGTCACACAACATACAGGTGCAAAAAGAGCTCGTCGAGAACCAGAACCGCGTGTTGGAGGCAACGGTCGCCGAGCGTACGCGCGAATTGGAAGAGCAACATGATGAGCTGGAAGAGACGCACCAGATCGTTATCGGATCGGTCAATTATGCGAGCCGTCTGCAGCGCAGTCAGCTGCCGCGCGCACATCGTCTGGAAGGACGCTTTGTGTCGCTGGGCGTTGTTTGGGAGCCGCGCGACACTATCGGCGGCGATTTATGGTGGATTTCGTCGTCGCAGCAAGGCAGGTCCTTTTCGCTGGCAGTGGCTGATTGCACAGGACATGGCGTGCCGGGCGCGATGTTGTCACTCCTAGTCAGCAATTCGCTCGAGCGGATCTACTCCGCAGATCCCGAGGTACGCCCTTCAGAGGCGCTGATGTCACTCGATTATCTGGTCCGGACCGGACTGAATCAGGATGCGGAAGACAGCGAGAGCGACGATGGCTGCGATGCGGCGATTATCCGGATAGACCGAGACGCTTGCAGTATGGAGTTCGCGAGTGCCAAGATTGGCCTGTTTCATCTGAGTACTGAAGGTATGGTACGTCGCCATGTCGGATCGCGGGCCAGTCTTGGCTACCGGCAGCCGCCCGACGACGAAGATATTCCGCTCGGTCAGATGATCACCTATTCGCCGGGTGACGTGTTCGTGATCGTGACCGATGGCTTTACCGATCAGCCGGGAGGTGACAAGGCAACGCCAGTGTCTTTTGGTTATCGGCGCATCGAGCGACTACTCGTTGAGATGCGAGGCCAGAGCGCCGATCAGATCAGTCAGGGCCTGCGAGAGACATTCAATCGCTGGCAAGGAGCGCACCAGCGGCGCGACGATGTCACTGCGGTTGTGTTCAGTCTTTGATCAATCGACGGCCATGATGTGGCAGCTGCCGCTTCAGGAACATTCGAGTATCTTGATGGCCACGAAATGGCTGCACTACACCGCAGATTTGTTTGAGCTACAGGATGCATACCGTCCGCCGCAGGACGGACGGTAGTTTGCTGCTGCCATCAGGTCAGCTTTGATCAAACGCCTTGTCTACAGGTACCTGCATGTTCGTTGCCAGTGAATTCGTTGTACTGGCCAGCGCGATCACTGCCTGCAGTTCGGCATACTGTTCCGGTGTCATGCCTTTGGCACGCGCAGCGGCTGTGTGCGAATGCAGACAGTATTCGCAGCTGTTTGCGGTAGAGACGGCGATGTAGATGAGTTCTTTGGTCAGCGCATCGAGTGCGCCAGGTTTCATGACGTCTTGCGCGCGTTCCCACACATGCTTTAGCAGCGATGGCGAATGCGCGAGTGCCTTCCAGAAATTGTTCACGTCATCGACTTTGCGGGTCTGCATGATGTTCTCGTACACAGCGCGTGCTTCCGGGCTGGCATCGGCATAGTGAATCAGGGGTACAGTGGCCATGCTTTTCTCCTTGGTGGTTATTACAGTGACTGAATTCAGATACGCACATGGCGAAGCCAGCGTTGGTAGAGATGACCCGCAGCGGCGCGCATTCGGGGCAGGGCGACCGGCGTGATCGCTTGTATCACGTCTGCAGCCATTACTCCCGGGTGATTGTCCGGGTTTTTACGTGCCGATACGATTTCCTTCTCGCCGCCAGCGCACCAGTCCGCAATGGCGCTTTCATTCATCTCGATATGGAATTGCATACCGATGTGAGGCCCGAGCACGAAAGCCTGATGATCGCAGCGGTCACTGCGAGCCAGCCAGCGCGCGCCCTCGGGTAGCGTGAATGTCTCACCATGCCAGTGAAATGCGTCGAAGTCCCCGGCGCTGCCCAGCCATTCCTCGGCCAGCATCGGATCAAGCATATGCAGTCGGTGCCATCCGATTTCTTTGCCATTCGGGTTGCGGTTCACGGTTCCGCCCAGCGCCTTGCTGATTAGTTGTCCGCCCAGACAATGTCCTATCACCGGAATGTCTTTGGCCACGGCATCCCGTATCAGTGATAGCGCTGCAGGTATCCAGGGCAGAGGATCATTCACGCTCATCGGTCCGCCCATGAGCCCAAGGCCCGCGAATTCGTTGGCTGCGGCAGGCACGGCCTGTCCCTGGTCGATACGCACCTCGATAAATGGCCGTCCGGCCTCATTCAGGAAATCAGCAAAATAGGCTGGTCCGTCGGCAGAGGCAAAGCGGAGGATCGCGATGGGCTTCATGGCTGTTTAAGGCTCAGTTTGGTGTAAAGGAGCGGCAATTTTTTGCCGCTATGGTAAAACGCTTTCGTGGGGTTTTTCCCAGTCTGCCCACCCATAATTAAAACAAAGCTGGCAACTGTCGATTCACTGAAAGGATGAGATGAATACGCTGACCATACGCGATCTGCGCGCACGGCCGGTGACCGCGCCGCTGGTACGCCCGCTTCGTACGGCCTCCGGCTCGATCGAGGTATCTCCGCTGATCTTGCTGGATGTACTGACGGAGGAAGGTGTCACCGGGCAGTCTTATGCATTCGGCTACACGCCGCTGATGCTCAAGCCGCTGATGTCGCTGATTGAACAGATCAAGCCCGAGCTGATCGGCAGGGCGGTCGTGCCGGTGGAACGCATGCGGCAGATGGAGCAACGGTTCAGGCTGCTGGGATTGCAGGGCCTGCTGGGCATGTTGGTGTCCACGCTGGACATGGCGTACTGGGATGCACTGGGTAAGTCGGTCAATATGCCCGTCGTGCAGCTGCTGGGTGGCGAGGCCAAGCCGGTGCCTGCTTACGATAGCTACGGCATGGTCGACCCGAAGGAGGATGCAAAGGCAATCGAGAAGACGCTCGCGCAGGGATTCAAGGCGATCAAGATCAAGCTGGGTGATGCTGCTTGGCGCGATCTCCAGATTGTGTCGGAGGTGCGCAGCATCATTGGCCCGGACGTCGCGCTGATGGTGGATTACAACCAGAGCTTGACGCCGGATGAAGCGATACGCCGGATACGAATGATCGAGCAGTACGACATTCACTGGGTGGAAGAGCCCGTGCCTGCAGAGGACCTGCAGGGTCACGCTAAGGTTCGGCAGGCAGTGAATGCCAGCATCCAGACCGGCGAGAACTGGTGGTTCCCGCGAGATGCTGAGCAGGCGCTGAGCGCAGGCGCGTGCGACATGATGATGCCGGACCTGATGAAGATCGGTGGTATCACCGGATGGATGAGCGTGGCAGGCATGGCCAGCGCAGCGTCAGTGCCGGTATCGAGCCATATTTTTATCGAGGGCAGCAGCCACGTGCTGCCGGTGACACCGACCAGTCACTGGCTGGAGTTCATGGATTTTGGCGCAAACATTCTCGCTGAGCCCTACGCGGTTGTCGATGGCAGGGTGACGCCGAAAGGACCTGGCTTGGGCATTGGCTGGAATGAAGATGCCGTAGCCAGATATGCATTGAAATAAAACGCGACCCGGACGCCTGTGGCGACTAGAGTCGCGACAGGTCGTCGGAGGAAGCAATGAAATGCTGTGCCCTTGTTTGCCGTTTGATGTTTCGCTTCATCGCGCTGCTCGCGATGTGGCTACTGCTGCCTTTGACAGCACACGCAGAGACGCTAGAGACCAATGATCCAAATATCGTGGTTAAAAGTGTCTACTGCGTTGCGTTCGATCTCTCAGGCGTGCTGGTCAATCGCGGACAGGATGAGTTTCATGGCGTGCTGAATGTGGCAGTACGCGATGAGGATGGTGATATCGTCGGTCGTGGGCGACTGAAGCTGCGTGCCGGCGCTGAAAATGGCCGGCGCTTCTCGTTTTACTATATCAACACCATGAACTGTCGCCGGCACAAGTTTGAGTTCAATGTCGTTCCCGAGATCGCAGCGAAATAAACAGCCCCTTAAGTTTTCCTGCAGTGTTCTGTCATCGAATGCGCGTCATGATCGGCTGGCTGAAATACGACAGTCTGCGTTCATCAGTCTGCGATTGAACCCATCAGCGCGGTTGCGCTCTCCATCACTGACGAAATAGTCCTTTTATTGACTCATCCTCCGCGCATCTGCAACAGGTGGAGCGCGCCGTGTCGGATGACTACGACAGTCCATGGAAAGAGGCGAT
>RGFZ01000002.1 GCA_010024875.1 Oxalobacteraceae bacterium
CTGGATGGTTACGATTGCAGGTCTGAGACAACGGCGCCCATTACGGTGTCTTATTTTTCCGGCTCGATGAGCAGTGGGAGCATTGTGTTTTCTTACACGGTAAAAAACAGCGAACTTGAGTGGGAGCCGATCATTCCCTCTTCGCTCGGAGAAAAGCATTGGAAAATTGCATGCGGAAAAAACTGAGCTCTTCTTGCGGGACAACGTAGAGATCGCAACAGCACTGAACGGTTTCAGTACATTTCTGTCTTTGAAAGCTGACTTTTCGGGCATTTGGCTTCTGTTAGCGTATCTGCCTCTGCGAGGTGGCGGTGAAAATAGATATCAAAAAAATAATTCTTGCGGGAGTTTGATGCCCAACTTAAATCACCAAAGGAGATAACAATGAAAAATAAAAATGCGCTGCTTCTCGCTGCATTGTCTCTGGTCAGCGTGTGCGCCTCTGCTGCGGATGCGGTGACTGCCTGCCCAAAGAATTTCCATATCCTTGCTGAGGACGACAAGGCACGCGTACTGCATTTCACTCAGAAAAAAGGCGAAAGCTGCCCGATGCACTCACACCCGCATATCGCTGTCTACATCATCAAGCCGGGTCAGCCGCTCACCTACAAGCTGCCTGACGGCAGCACCAAGGAAAGTCAGAAGCTGAAGGCGGGTGATGCATTCGTGCGTCCGGCCACTGAGCATGAGCATTTGGCGGCTAAGGCAGATGTGGAGGCAATTATCGTTGAGTTCAAGCATTGAACAGAGGAGCGAGTATTCTCTGAGAAAAGCCCCGGTGATCGGGGCTTTTTTTGTGACTATGAGTCTTTTTCAAAAATTTTTTAATCGGTAAGGAAATTTTTATCCTGCTTCGCTGCCTAACCGATTGGCATCCCGAAGTGAAATTCAATGACAAAAGTAATCGACCAGCATAGCTGCGGGAGTCAACCGGGTGCCTAGTCTGACTCGTTATCTGCCTCGTTAATGAGCTGCTTGCTCGGAAATCTCTGCTGATGAATGCTCGTCTTACCGAACATCTTCGACATCTGTCGCTTGTGATCCAAGAGCACAGCAAGTCTTCATTAGTGCGCTATCTGACAGCACTTCTATTTTTCGGAGTGGCGCTCTCGACACGCTTTGCACTAGAGGATGTGTTTCCTCCGAAAAGTTTTCCATTCGCCACTTTCTTTCCAGCAGTGCTGTTGAGTGTTTACCTCGTCGGGCTGTGGCCGGGATTAGTGGTGTCTTTACTTAGTATTTTTTCAGCTTGGTATTTTTTTATCGAGCCAGTGGGTAATTTCTCTAATACCTCGCTATCTGATGTCGTTGGACTGATTTTTTTTAGCACAGCGCTATTCGTGATTTGTGTGATCATCAGTGTGATGAAAGATGCACTATCGCGACTACGCTCTACCAGTAATCAACTTCGTGCCAGTGAGGCGCAGGTTCGTGGCCTGATCGACAACTTGTTCGTCTTTGTCGGTGTTCTCGGTCTTGACGGTGTATTGCGTGAGATTAATCAAGCGTCGTTGTTAGCCTCGGGTCTGAAGCGAGAGCACGTGCTGAAACGACCTTTATGGGACACACCCTGGTGGGTTGACGAAGGGGAGCGCAGAAAACTCAGGGCAGCAGTACGGCGTGCGGCAAGCGGTGAATCGGTGCGATACGACGCGAAGCTGGATCATTTTGGCGCTGGGACGGCGACGATCGATATACAAGTGTCTCCTTTGCGGGAGCACAGTGGTGGAAAAATCTCTGCCTTGGTAATGAGCGGTGTGGATGTCAGCGCAAGAGTCTTGGCAATGTCAGATCTCGATCGCAGCCGTCACCAAGCACTGGCTACGGCTCAGCGTGCTGAGGGCGATCGACGGGTGATGGATGCGATGTTTAATGCGGTACCTGCATCCATCATATTGGCAGATGCGACTGGCAAGCTTCTGCGAATGAACTCTGCTACGCGAAATATCTGGGGTCTCGCTCCATTTTCGGGTTCGGTGAGTGGATACGCTGCATGGAAAGGCTGGTGGGCGGATGGATCGGAAAGGCATGGCAAGCCAATTGCACCGAACGAATGGGGCTTGGCGCGCGCCCTGCGCGGCGATCATTGTTCCGAGATTGTAGAGATAGAACCCTTCGGACAGCCGGGCACACGGCGCCTTACTTTGCTCTCGGCAGCGCCGATATGTGATGAAGTTGGCAGGGTCGAGGGCGGTGTGGTCGTGCAAGTGGACATAACCGATCGAATGGCTGCTGAGCAAGCGTTAAGAGAAAACGAGGTCAGGCTGGCACTTGCATTGAAGGCTAGCGGTACGGCAGTATGGGAGATGGATGTTGCAGAAGGACGTATCATTCCTGCGGATGAGCAGTTGCTCAGGATGCTGGGGTATTGTCGCGATGAGCTGGGTACCTTGGAAGACTGGATACAGATCGTGCATGAAGATGATCAGCAGCGTCTGATCAGACTTGTCGATGCAGTGATCAGTGGTTCGCAAGAGAGCTACAGTCAAGAGCTGCGTTTCAGGTCAAAGGACGGCAGCTGGCGCTGGTTGCTGGCGCAGGCGATTGCTTCGCGCCGCGATACTAAGGGCAGGGCACTGCGGCTAGTTGGCGCAAACCGGGATATCACTGAAAGAAAAGCCTCCGAGCAGCGTATTCGTGATGCGGCATTACATGACCCACTGACCGGTCTGCCCAACCGCGCGCTGGTATTCGAATACGGCAGTCACCTGCTGGCGGGTGCTCAGCGTCGGCAGACTAGTGGTGCTTTGTTGTTCATCGACCTTGATCGCTTCAAGCCGATCAATGATATCTACGGTCACCATGTTGGCGATAAAGTACTGCAGGAAGTCGCCAAGCGGCTGCTTGAGTGTACCCGCGAGGAAGATCTGGTGGGGCGATTGGCGGGCGATGAGTTTGTCATCATGCTGCAGCCGCTGGAAAAATCGCTCCTGCGCACGGGTATCGTTGCTCAGCATGTGGTCGACAGAATCAGTCAATCGTTCCATATTGATACGCTGGAGCTTTCACTCACGCCATCCATCGGTATCAGCTATTACCCTCAGCACGCAGACAATGTCAGCTCACTGATCCATACGGCTGATCTGGCTATGTACCAGGCAAAGCAATCCGGGCGTGCAAAGTTTCAGGTGTACTCTCCCGAGCTGGATACCGTTGCCGAGGCTACTTACTCGGTTGAGGTGAGACTGAGAAAGGCGCTTAAGACGCACAGTTTTGTCTTGCACTATCAGCCCGTGATTGATATCGCCAGCGGCCAGGTCGTAGGAGCCGAGGCGCTGGTCCGGCTGGCGGATGACGATGTGCACACCGTCGGGCCGCAGCGCTTTATACCGATTGCGGAATCTTCTGGGCTGATTGCCGCACTGGGTGAGTGGGTGCTGTCCGAGGCCTGTCGCCAGCATCTCGCATGGAAGAAGGAGGGGCTGCATATTCCGTTGGCGGTCAATGTATCGCCGCTGCAGTTCAGGCAGGCGGGATTTGCGGCCCGCTTGGGAGAAATTTTGGCTACTACCCAAGCCGATCCGGCCTCAATGCAGCTCGAAATCACGGAGAGCATGATCATGGAAAACGTGGATGAGGCTGTTCAGATCCTTGATGGCATCAAGGAACTTGGGGTAAAGGTCGCACTGGACGATTTCGGCACTGGGTATTCCAGCCTGAGTCGGCTGTCGCGGCTACCGCTGGACACGCTGAAGGTCGATCAGTCGTTCGTGCGCGGCATTGAGTGCGACGTCGGCAGTCGCGCGGTGACCGACGCGATCATTGCCCTCGGCCACAGTCTCCGGCTGGAGGTGATTGCCGAGGGCATTGAATCGGAAGGGTCGCTTCGCTACCTTCAAGATCAGGGTTGCCAACAGGCGCAAGGCTATTTGTTTAGCCCGCCCCTGCAGGCAGATGAATTTACCCGCTGGTGTCGGGAGCGTCAGACAAGCTAGCTTGACGAGAAAGGTCAGGGCGTGCTGTTGCCGTCGTTACCGTGATCATCATGGCCCCCTTCATCTTGAGCGGTCTGCTCATTGATCCGATGTTCCAGGATTTTTTGGTCCTCATCAAATGAATCAATCAAGTTCTTGTAAGCGAGCCTGACTTCCATCGCCTCTGCGACGTTTTCATCTACCGGTGTGGGCGTGCGGTCGCGTTTCATTTTTTTCGTCACAGCGGGTCTCCTCGTTAAAGTTGTTGTGAATGCTTCAAGGACCGCAAGTCGTACCGACATGATTCGTCAGTTTGCCACGATCGGCGCAATAACGGCGAGCTTTGTCCCAAGCCTTGCCAGAAAAATTCAGGCTGAAATAAGAGTACGAAAAACGATCGGCATGGGGACCCTCCGAGAGGGATGCACACCCGGCCAGCACGGCCACGGCAAGCCAGGCCCACAGAATCTGTGGGTGGTTGGCATTCTGGCATCGTAATATCATGGCGGCTGGGCTCGAAAAATCGGATGTTGTGCCGACGATAGTCACTATATTGCCATGCCTCTGCCGACGCGCCGCAATCTGAGCGAGGGTCTCTGGCAGAGCGTCCCGGATCGGGACTGTTATCATTGGGCCGTCAGATTACGATCGTGACAGTGGGTCGGGCGACACGTCCGACACAGGATTTCACAGGAATGCAGATGAATGCTAAAGATTTCGCCAGACTTTTCGGCGGCTTTGCGACAGAGAAGCGAGTCCGGTTGATCCGGGCGTTGCTGGATGCGGGTCCGTCCGGCCTCAGTCTGCTGGAGCTGTCGCGCAAGACCGAGCTTTCCGTCATCGACATTGGCATCACGGCCGAGGCGCTGCTACTGTTGGACCTGATCGATATTGAGATCAAGGGCGAGAACAAAGTGCTGAAGGCGAATTCCCAGTTGGTGCGATCCGTCTTCGAGAAGTCCTACTATGCTTTCGGCTCGGGTCGTGACAAGCCGCATGAGCCCGACCCTGAGCCTGAGGCAGAGCCACAGACCGATACCGACGCGGCAACCGCAGAAGTCAGCGGCACGGCGACAGAGTCCGGCGCTGAGGCAGAAAAGACCGCTCCCTGACCCTCCTTAGCTGATGCGCAAACCCCTCACCCTGCTGTTCACTCTGGTGGTCATTTTGCTTTTGTGCTTGGCTGCTTATACCTGGCTGGTGCTGAACTGGTCCTACTCCTCCGGTGAGCGTGCGGGATTGCTGCAAAAATTTTCCAGGAAGGGCTGGGTCTGCAAGACTTGGGAGGGGGAGTTGATGCTGACGGCGATGCCGGGTGCCATTCCGGAGAAATTCGAGTTCACCGTGCGTGACGATCAACTCGCGGCCGAGCTGTCCGCGAATGCTGGTAAAAAAATCGTTCTCAGCTATTCCCAGCACAAAGGCTTGCCCAGTTCCTGCTTCGGTGACACCGAATACTTTGCTCAGCAGATGCAGCAATTTCAGGATCAGTAAAAACGGTGTTTCGGGGCGCGCTCACCCTGATTTTCGCTAGCGCTGCAGTGGCTTTATCCGATCGCCGTTTTTGAGCGAAGGGGGCGGGTAGACAATCACTTCAGTACCGGTTGGGGTGCCGCGTTGGGGTTCATCACGCAGCCAGGCTTGTCGCCCGTTGCGGGCAACGACATCGACCTCTTGCAGCACAGCCCTTCCGGCATGGACCATGAAAAGTGCATGCTTTGAGCCGTAAGGAAAAATCGCGCCGATTGGCGCGGTGAGTGCGCCATCGGTAACTTGCACCGGGATGCGTACGTCGACACGGAAACGATCGCCTAGTGTCTGCCTGTGCTCGAGCGGCGAGAGAATATCGAGTACGACGTTCACCCGCTGCTCTTCCACGCCCAGAGCGGATACTTTAGTGATAGCCGAGGGCTCAATGCGGCGGACGCTGGCGCGCAATGCGCCTCCCCCCCAGTTCAGCAGTTCGGCCACCATGCCTTCGCGCACCTGCGTCGCATCTTCGGTGAGCAGGTCGACAACCACTTCCAGTTGTTGGGTGTCGCCGATCTCGACAATGGGCGTGCCCATTACGACGACATTCTCGCTTTGCAGCGGCAGACGCAGTACCTTTCCATTGACGGGAGACCTGATAGCCCGGGTAGCCCCGGAGGCGCGCGCCGGTTTTGACGATGCACGAAGGACGGCTTCAGCCTCGGCCAGCGTGTGTAGCGCGACCTGTGCCTGATGTTGCGCACTTTGGAACTCCTTCTCGCGCAAGCTCTGCGCCAGCCGCACCGTGTCTCGCTGCGCGGCAGAGATGAAATGCTGCTGGTACAGTTGTTCGCTGCGTTGGGTATCCGATTGTGCCTGTTGCAGCGCTGCCTGTGCGCGTTCGACGGCTGTTTTGGCGACAAGCATCTGTGCCTGAAGGGATAGTACGTGTTCGCGCTGTGTCTGTACATCCCGTTCATTGAGCAGTGCGGGTGATACGGGCCGTAGATATGCAATCACATCACCTTGACGAACCGTATCGCCTTCTTTCAGCGACAGGCGTTCCATCTGCCCAGTCAGCGGTGCCGAGACGATATAGCGATCACGAAGCTGCGTCCAGCCGTCATTTTCCACGCTGCGCTCGAACCGACCCCGTTGCAGCTTTTCAGTTTCAACCTCTAGTGGGCGCGGCGAGAATGCCCAGAGCATCACGCCAAGAATGAGCAACGCGAGGAGACTGTAAAGAACTTTTCTATTCACTGGGTTCAGAAAATTATTTGATCATATTCAGTCATGCGCCTTGAGCACGGCTACCAGATCAAGCGCAGCAATACGACGAGCGACGATCCCGGCACTCACAGCGGCAGCAAGCGCAATACACAGTGCCGCATAGGCATAGGTGGGTGCACGTATCACGAGGGCGAAGTAGAACTCTTCTGTCTTTGTCATCTGTACGATGGTCGAGGCGAGCAAATAGCCTCCGATCAGACCGAGTGGCAGTGCGGCTACCATCGCGATGCCGAGTTCACCGAGCAGCAAAGCAGACACTTCGCCTCGAGTAAAGCCGAGCACGCGCAGACTGGCTAGCTCCCACGATCGCTCTGCCAGCGCGATTCGTGCCTGGTTGTAGACCACGCCAATCGCGATCACAGTAGCAAACAGCGTCAGCACGGTGCTGATGATCAGCAGATTGCGTGCAGTAATGCTTTCGATATTTGCCAGCATCACAGCCTTACTGATGGCCATCGCTACTTGCGGTATGTGTCGCAATTTCTCTAAAAGTGCAGGTTCACTGCCGCGCTGTACCGTCAGTGTCAGCTGGTTTACCACATTGCCTTCGTGCACAAGATGGTTGAGGCTACGCCTTTCCATATACGCGCTCATACCCATCATTTCGCGAACAGTCGCTATGACGATCAGATTCATCGTGCGACGCTCGCCTTCCTGAACTTCCATGCTGACTGCATCACCAGGCTTTACGTGGAGTCTTTCTGCTAGACGATCAGTGAGCAGCAGTCCGCCCACGGGCGGTGCATAAGCGCGGCGCTCGACGTCCAGGATGCGGTGCAGTTGTGGCTGCTCGACTTTGCCCTGAATCATGCCGCGCCACTCGTGGCGTGCATGTACCAGTCGGACATTGATATTGCGCGAGGTTTCTACTGCGGTGACTTCGGGCAGATGAGCAAACAGCGCAGCCACTGTCGCAGGCCGTGGATCGATCAAATACACAGAAACATCGCCGCGCAACGCATGCCGGAACTGAGTATCGATCAGCATTGCGATCGAATCTCGCGAGAAGGTGCCAGCGATCAGCACGGCCATTGAGGCCATGATGCCGACGATGGTAAATACACTTTGCCAGCGATGGCGGTGCATATTACGCAAGATCATCCGCAGACCGGTGGAGAGCTTCAGTCGTTGTGCAAGCGGTTCGATCAAGGATCGTCGATACATGCCCGGTGAAGGTGGGCGCATCGCCTCAGCCGGAGACAGATGCATGACCGCGTGCAGCGCACCCCATGCCGCGACCGTTCCCGTGAGCAGCGTAGCAAGAAAGGCGATGAGTATCAGTTCTGCGCGAACCTGATAAACAAATGCGGGGAAATGAAATATCTGCTGATACAGTACTGTCAGCTGCTGGCCGAGCCAGTAGCCCACCACCACGCCGGTAATTACGCCAGCCAGTACGATCAGTGCTACTTGCTTGAGGTAATGCAGAGTGATACGGAGGTTGTCGTAGCCGAGTGCCTTGAGTACAGCGATCTGCTCGCGCTGCAATGTGATCTGCCGACCCAGCACGACATTGAGTAAAAAGGCGGCGACAGCGAGGAAGATTGACGGTAAAACCGTACCCATCACGCGCTGTTCACGTATTTCAGCATCGAGCATTTTGTGAGACATGTGCTCGCTGCGGCCATAGGCCCGCGATCCGCCAAAGGGTGTCATCAGACGGCTTACTTCATCGATGACTTGTGCTTCAGACGCGCCTGGGGCGAGTCGTATGGCCAGATGATTGAATGCACCTTCCATGTCGCTGGCTCGCGCAAGTGACTTTTCGTCTATCCAGAACACACCGAAGCCACGCAGATCAGGCGCTCCAATCAGTCCAGCGAACAAGGTGTCCGGCGAAAGTGCAATGCCGGCCACCAGCAAGTCCTGGCGTTTGCCATTCAACAGCATAGAAATTTCATCACCTGGCTTTAGCTGGCGTGCATGTGCGAAGCCCTCTGACACCAGAACTTCGAGCCGATCTGTCATCGAGCCGCCCGTAATGCCGATCATCCTGCCAGTGCGCAAATAAACCTGATTCAGCTCGGGTAGCTGGCGCGGGTTGATTCCAACCATCCGACCCGTAATGGGGTCAGATACGCCGGGCAGATCGATTTGTGCCAGCATACTGACGGAGGCCTCGACCTTTGCCACGCCCGATAATTCGGCTATGCGCACCACCAGCTGCAGCGGAGCGCGTTTGAGGTCACCGAATACATCTGCGAAGTGATGGCGGACATAGGCAAGATGGCGCGACGCAGCCAGAGAGTCCTGCGCGCTGTAGGTGGTGATAAAGCCTGCGACAGCGCTTGCCACAACCAGCGCAAGGGTCATGGCCTGGCTGCGGATCCGCCATAGATCGCGCAGCATTTTGCGATCCAATGACCTCACCAGGAGAGCTCCGAGGGCAGGAGTTTTTTCTCCGGTATTGCGATACGCTGTATCCGTCCATCGCCCATGTACAGCACGCGATCAGCCATGCCAGCTATGGCGGCATTGTGCGTGATCACGAGGGTGGTAGTGCCCATCGTACGATTGATTGTATTGATCACTTCGAGCACTTGCTTACCCGTCTGATAGTCGAGTGCCCCGGTGGGCTCGTCACACAACAGTACGTCTGGCTGTTTGGCGATGGCACGCGCGATGGCGACGCGCTGCTGCTCACCGCCAGAGAGTTGAGACGGAAAATGATCCTTGCGTTCGCCCAAACCGACACGATCGAGTGCCTCCTCGGCCGTTAGGGGATGCGAGGCAATATCCGTTACCAGTTGGACGTTTTCGCGAGCAGTCAGGCTAGGGATCAGATTGTAGAATTGGAAGACAAAGCCCACATGCTCGCGACGGTATCGAGTCAGCTCGTCATCGCTGGCGTCTTCAAGACGATGGTCTGCAAAACGGGCGCTACCGCTACTGGGACGATCCAGTCCGCCGAGTATGTTCAAGAGTGTGGATTTACCGCTACCGGAGGGACCCAGGAGCACAATGAATTCGCCACGGTAGATATCCAGATCCACGCCGTCCAGTGCGATGACCGTGGTATCGCCCATCGTGTAAGTTTTTCCCAGTCCGCGCGTGACGAATACCGGCACGCTCGGCAGGTCAGAGCCGGCACGCACCCGTTGTCCTGTCGGTGGCTTGCTTGAAAGACATATCGCATGAGCATAAGGAAACAGCCTGTCCAGACCTTGAGCGATCACAAGCCCAGCGTCAGGGAGATACGGGATAAATCCACGTTTTATGGCGAGCCGGCGTAGCTCTGGGGTGTGTGGCACAGCAAAATCAAGGGCTTATCGCAGTTAACTCCGCGAATAAAGTTTCCGCTTTATTGAATTGGCGTTACTTCAGATCTGCCGGGCGGGTACACTTCGCTTACTGAAAATTTCTTCCAAGAGGTGGACCAATGCGCGCAATGATGGGATCTCGGATGGTCGGTCAGTTGATCGCCTGGTGGTTTGCAGTGGGACTGCTGGTGCCAGGCAGTGCTGCGAACGCTGCAGCGATGCTGGAAATAACTGATCTCAGTAAGTCTGGGGAAAAGAAAACCGTGCCGATTAATTCCGAAGAGCCGATGTTATTTAATATCGAATTCTTCAGTGGATGGTCGCATTGCGAGGTCGCCACGGGCACTCATGCCGCGACAAAACAAACCCATGCATGGTTACGCTGCTTCGGCTTGGACGATACGCAGATCGGGATGGTTTGTCAGGGCAATGAAAAACAAACCGTGGTACTTGGCCACAAGGACAACAATCCGAAGCGCGGCTCACTGTCGCTGATATGTCGCAGTGAGTGATCGTTTTTCCGGGTCACTTTGTTTACGATCTGCGATCCGTCGCTTGCTGAGCCAATGCAGCATGACGCTTGAAATCCAGCCGGTACTCGCTGGGCGGTACCCAGCCATGCTTGCGCCAGTGATGTTGAACGTCGGTGCCGCGCAGCCAATGATGACGCGGGTCTGACCCGACGAGATTCGTGTTCTGTTCATCCAGTACGTAGTGCATCAAATGGCTCCTGCAGAGAGGTTGGACGTGTCTAGAGCGATGCCGCTTGGGGCTGTATAAATATACAGTATTTTGCGGTCAATTTGTCCAGTTTTTCAGTTATCGTTGCTTTTTAAATAATTGGATGGTGGGCTGTCCCTTCGTCTCCCATTGCTGGAGTTTTCGCGCGCCGTTTGATCTGTCGCAGTTGCCGCAAGGCATCCCACGGGCTACAGTTTGTTGAACTTGTGAGCGCAACGGGTCCATCTGGATCTCGTCACCTGTCATGGTTGAATTCTTTCTTGAAAGCCTGGTGTGAAACTCGCCCTGTTCTCCGATCTGCACGCCAATCTCCCGGCGTTCGATGCTTGCCTCGCGCACGCGCGCGCGCAAGGTATGGATCGAATGGCCGTTCTGGGCGATCTGGTGGGCTATGGTCCGCATCCGGGCGAGGTGGTAGAGCGCTGCCGCGAGTTGCAGCGCGCGGGCGCGATTATCTTGCGAGGCAATCACGATAGCTTTTCGAGGACCCCAGTACCGACCGGGTCAACTTGGGCAGACATGACCAGTCCCTGGACGCGCAACCATCTCGACGATGATCAGCGAGAATGGTTAGAACAGTTGCCGCTGACCGAGCGCATTGACAGCATTTTCCTCGTACATGCCACCGCAGAGGCGCCAGAGAAATGGCATTACGCGCTGGATGAACGACTCGCTTCGCGTAGTTTGGATGCCGCGACTCGTCATCCAGATGTGCGGTATGTGTTCGGCGGTCATGTACATGAACAGTCGCTGTTCTATCGCGGCAGCGGTCGTAGCCTGATGCGCTTCGTCCCCAAGGCTGGCGTTGCCATACCGGTGGGACCGCATCGCTATTGGCTTGCAACGGTTGGGTCGGCTGGCCAGCCGCGCGATGGCGACACGCGCGCCAACTATGCGCTGCTTGATCTGGGCGCGCAAAAGCTCAGTTTTCATCGTGTCGCTTACGATCATCTGTCGGTCGCGCGCGAGATGCGCGAAGTCGGTTTGCCCGAAGTGCTGGCCACGCGTCTGGAGAACGGGCGATGACGCGACTGGAGCAGGGTAGCGAGCTGGATGGATTTCGTATCGGACCGCTGATACATGCGGGAGCCATGGCACGCATTTATGACGTCAGCTATGCAGACGGACGACAAGCGCCCTTCCCGATGGTGATGAAAGTACCGCTGATGCGCGAAGGAGATGGCGGCGAGAATATCGTAGGCTTCGAAATCGAGCATCAGATGCTGCAAGTACTGCATGGCACTTATGTGCCACGCTTTGTCGCCGCCGGTGATCTGGGGCGTGTGCCGTATCTGGTGATGGAAAGGCTTTCCGGCATCACGCTCGAGACCTGGATGATGCAAAAGGTAAACGCGCTTGAGCCAATTCCTCTGGAATCCATCGCGCGCATGGGTGCGAAGCTAGCGCAAGCGGTCCACAGCCTGCATCAGCAAAATGTCTGTCACCTCGATCTGAAGCCTGCAAATGTGATGATCACGGATGAAGATCGTGTGGTACTACTGGATTTCGGACTGTCTAGTCATACCGATTATCCCGACCTGATGGCTGAAGAATTTCGCAAGGCTGTCGGATCACCGGCCTGGATAGCGCCCGAGCAGGTAGTCGGTATTCGTGGCGACCCGCGTAGCGATGTGTTTGCCACGGGTGTAATTCTCTATGAGATGGCGACGGGCGAGTTGCCTTTTGGGTATCCCACCACGAGCGGTGGCTTACGCCAGCGGCTGTGGATGAGCCCGCGGCCGCCGCGCGCATGGCGCCCTGATATTCCGGAGTGGCTGCAAGAGATCATTCTGCGCTGCCTAGAGCCGCAGGCAAGTCAGCGCTACCCATCGGCAGCGCACCTGATGTTTGATCTGCGCAATCCGGGTCAAGTGAAGATCACCGAACGCGGCAAGCGCATGAAAGGGCGTGGCTTCTGGTGGCACCTCCGGCAGTGGGTTCGGGCAGCCGGCATGGAGTACGAGCCCAGCCCTTTGCCGTCACGACAGATCTCAGAGGTGCCGATCGTGATGGTCGCAGTGCCGAATGAGGATGTCAGCGACGTAACCATGTATGCGCTTCGCCAGGCAACCGCCCGCTCGCTGGGAAATCGTCCCGGTGCACGGCTCGCCGCAGTGACGGTGGTGAATACTGGCATTACTGGGAGCGCACAGAGCCGTAGCGAGACCTGGATGCAGCGTCAGCATTTATCTGCGTTTCGAAAATGGACAGATGGCCTGGATCTTTCAGGCCATCAGGTGTCATTTCATGTGCTCGAATCCGGTGATGTCGCGCAAGCCCTGTTGCGCTATGCCGAGGGGAATAACGTCAGCTTGATCATCATGGGCGCGGCCACGCATGGTTTGTCGATGCAGCAGTTCGTTTCGACCGTGCCGATCCGAGTCGCCATGTACTCGCCATGCACCGTGATTCTGGTAAAAGAGCCGATGCCGTTTTTGCAGCTGGGTGACGCTGACTGAATCCATGTTTTATGACGAGCCAGCGATGCCGTGCGACGCAGGGCCCACCAAAATCATGGGCTTGTCGCAATTCATTCGGTTGAAAAAAGTTTCCGTTTTATCCAATCAGTGATTCCCTCGCTCGGCTGGCAGTCTCTGAATGAATCAGGCTTGCCACACCCCGAATCCTGCCTCGCGCAGCCTGATCGCGAGATCAACCTCCATGTATTGCGCATCCTCGTAGGTCATGGGGTTGTGCTCCTCGTATAGCTCGGGTAATAGCCGCAAGCCATAGTCCTGCACGAAACGGTTTGCCTGTATTCCGGCCTTGTGCCGGTCAAACCTCAGATCCGGGTCCAGTCCGGTCATTCCCACGTAGACGCAGGGCTTGCCGGGCTGATAGTCCGAATTGGCGCGCTTGAACTTTGGCTCGTAAAGGACGTCCCTCGAGAGCTCGATGACGTAGACGTAATGACGTTCGCGAAGCTTCATGCACTTGGGGCACGGAGTGATTTACAGCCGCCAGTGTAGCGTCAGACATCGACGCTACTTATAGGCAATAAATCACATATTGACAGTCGGGCTGACCAGGCCGAATATCCGCATAAACAAAGGAATACAGCTTATGCAGATAGGGTCTATAGGCTTTGTTTTGCATAATTAGCCGTTTACCGGGGGAGCCCATGCGCGATGCCGACCACGTCGATATCCTCGACGCCATCATTGACCGCTATGCCGAAGTGGAGGGAGCGCTCCTTCCCGTTCTGCATGCGATCCAGTCCGCCGAGGGCCACGTACCGGCCAGCGCGGTGCCACGTATTGCTGACCGGCTCAATCTATCTCGCGCCGAGGTGCACGGAGTGATCAGTTATTACCACCACTTCCGCGACAAACCGGCCGGGAAGGTCGTCGTGCAGATCTGCCGCGCGGAAGCTTGTCAAGCTGTCGGCGGGGATGCGTTTGCTGCGGAAGCGGCAAAGGCGCTGGGTTGTGAATTTCATCAGACCACCTCGGACGGATCAGTGACGCTGGAACCAGTGTACTGCCTCGGTCAGTGCGCGTGCGGGCCATCGGTAATGATCAATGAGGATGTCCATGCGAGGATGAATGCAGAACGCTTGAAGCGTCTCGTTGATCGGGCAAGGAGCAAGCCATGAGTATTCGGGTCTTTGTTCCGCGTGATTCCACCGCGCTGGCCCTGGGACAATGGCTCGCGCGGCATGTTCTGGCTGGAGCCGCTGGTCGAGGTCGAGATCAATGGCGAGCGACTGGCCTTTGGTCCGGTCGGTGAAGATGATGTGGCCTCGTTGTTCGACGCAAACTTCATTCTTGGCAAGCCGCATCCGCTCTTTCTGGGCAAGACAGAGGAAATTCCTTTTCTAAAAAATCAGGAGCGACTGACCTTTGCTCGCATTGGTGTCACGGATCCTCGTTCACTTGATGATTATCTTTCGCATGAAGGTTACGTCGGACTTAAGCATGCGCTGTCGATGACGCAAGAGCAGATCGTGCAGCAAGTCACGGAGTCGGGTCTGCGCGGTCGGGGTGGGGCAGCTTTTCCTACCGGGATCAAATGGAACACGGTGCTCACCACTCAGGCAACACAAAAATATATCGTCTGTAATGCTGATGAAGGTGATTCAGGCACCTTCTCTGATCGCATGGTGATGGAAGACGATCCCTTCATGCTGATCGAAGGCATGACGATTGCCGGTCTGGCCGTGGGTGCGACCAAGGGCTATATTTATGTGCGTTCAGAATATCCACATGCAATCGCTGCGTTGAATGATGCCATCACGACGGCAGAGGCGGCGGGGTATCTTGGAAAAAATCTCTGCAGCTCGAACAAGGCCTTTGAACTAGAGGTACGCGTCGGCGCGGGTTCCTATGTGTGCGGCGAAGAAACCGCCCTGTTAGAAAGCATCGAAGGCAAGCGCGGTATTGTCCGTGCGAAACCTCCACTGCCCGCGATCGCTGGTCTGTTCGGCAAACCAACGGTCATCAACAATGTGATCTCGCTGGCGACGGTGCCTATCATTCTCGCGCGAGGCGCCGATTTCTATCGCGACTACGGCATGGGCCGCTCGCGCGGTACGCTGCCCATACAGTTGGCGGGCAATATCCGGCAGGGTGGTCTGGTCGAGAAAGCTTTTGGTGTCACGCTGCGCGAGATGCTGTACGACTTCGGTGGCGGAACGCTCAGTGGCAAGCCAATCCGCGCGGTACAGGTTGGCGGCCCGCTAGGCGCGTATTTGCCCGAATCACAGTTCGACACACCGCTCGACTACGAGGCCTTTCTCGCACTGGGCGGCACACTTGGTCACGGCGGGATCGTGGTGTTCGACGATAGCGTGAACATGCTGAAGCAGGCACGCTATGCGATGGAATTCTGCGCGGTCGAATCCTGCGGCAAATGCACACCATGCCGTATTGGTTCAACCCGTGGCAAGGAAGCACTCGATAAGGTCATTGCTGGCGAGGATCGAGAGCAGCAGATCCATTTGGTGCGGGATCTGTGTGACCTGATGCTCAATGGCTCGCTGTGCGCGATGGGCGGGATGACGCCCTATCCGGTGTTGTCCGCCATGGACCATTTCCCTGAAGACTTCGGTATTCGCCACACCAGTGGCAAAAACTCTTCCGCCAAGGAGGCTGCATGAACTCGCTCAATGATATTGACTATGGCACGCCCCGCCGTGAATCGGCAGACACCGTAACGCTGGAAATTGATGGCATTTCGGTGACGGTACCCAAGGGCACGTCAGTGATGCGCGCCAGTACCGAGGCAGGCATTAATGTGCCGAAGCTGTGTGCGACTGACACATTAGAAGCCTTTGGCTCATGCCGTGTCTGCCTGGTGGAGATCGAAGGTCGCAAGGGTTATCCGGCATCTTGCACCACACCTGCCGAAAATGGCATGAAGGTGAAGACGCAGACAACGAAACTGGCCGACATACGGCGCGGGATGCTGGAGCTGTATATCTCGGATCATCCGCTCGATTGCCTGACTTGTCCGACGAATGGCAATTGCGAGTTGCAGGATGTCGCTGGCTTGGTCGGGTTGCGCGAGGTACGTTACGGCTACAAAGGAGAGAATCATCTCGAGTTGAAGAAGGATGAATCGAATCCGTATTTCACCTATGACCCGTCAAAGTGCATCGTCTGTAATCGCTGTGTTCGTGCCTGCGAAGAGACGCAGGGTACTTTCGCGCTGACGATTGATGGCCGCGGTTTTGATTCGCGCGTGGCAGCCGGACAGAATGAAGCTTTCATGGAATCCGAGTGCGTGTCCTGCGGTGCCTGTGTGCAGGCCTGCCCGACGGCGACGCTGACCGAAAAAACCGTTATACGCATTGGTCAGGCTGAGCACAGCAAGATCACTACCTGCGCCTATTGCGGCGTGGGCTGTGGATTCAAGGCAGAGATGAAGGGTAGTGAGGTGGTCCGCATGGTGCCGTGGAAGGATGGCAAGGCCAATCATGGCCATTCCTGTGTCAAGGGTCGCTTCGCGTGGGGTTATGCGACGCACAAGGACCGTATGCTCAAGCCTATGATCCGTAAAAAGATCACTGATCCCTGGCAGGAAGTGTCATGGGAAGAGGCGATCAGCTACGCGGCGAGTGAATTCCGCCGCATTCAGCAGCAATCCGGACCTGACAGTATTGGCGGCATTACTTCATCGCGCTGCACGAATGAAGAAACCTATCTGGTACAAAAACTGGTGCGTGCCGCATTTGGTAACAACAACGTCGATACCTGCGCGCGTGTCTGTCATTCGCCCACAGGCTATGGCCTGAAGCAGACGCTCGGAGAATCTGCGGGGACTCAGACGTTTGATTCCGTAATGAAGGCGGACGTGATCATGGTGATCGGCGCGAACCCTGTGGCTGCACATCCAGTATTCGCGTCGCAGATGAAGCGGCGGCTGCGTCAGGGAGCGAAGCTCATCGTTGTTGATCCGCGTACGACTGAGATGGTCAAGGGTGCTCACTACCAGGCGGACTATCATCTGAAACTGAAGCCAGGCACCAACGTGGCCGTGATCTCCGCGATTGCGCATGTGATCGTCACCGAAGGCTTGGTGAATGAAGCCTTCGTCGCCGAGCGCTGCGAGGCACAATCCTTCAGCGACTGGAAGACCTTTGCGTCTCGTCCCGAGAATTCTCCAGAGGCCATGTCTGACATCACCGGGGTGCCGGCCGATGTTCTGCGCGGTGCGGCACGTTTATATGCGAAAGGCGGTAATGCGGCGATTTACTACGGGCTTGGCGTGACAGAGCATGCCCAGGGCTCGACCATGGTGATGGGTATCGCGAACTTGGCGATGGCCACGGGGAATATCGGTCGTGAGGGCGTGGGCGTGAACCCGCTGCGTGGGCAGAACAATGTGCAGGGCTCATGCGACATGGGTTCATTCCCGCATGAGCTGCCGGGCTACCGGCATATCTCGGATACAGCGACGCGATCCCAGTTCGAGTCGCGCTGGGGCGTGAAGCTCAATCCCGAGCCGGGGCTGCGCATACCTAACATGTTCGAGGCTGCGCTCGACGGCAGTTTCAAGGGATTGTATTGCCAGGGCGAGGACATTGTGCAATCCGACCCGAATACGCAGCATGTCGCTGAGGCGTTGTCGTCGATGGAATGTATCGTCGTGCAAGACTTGTTCCTGAACGAGACGGCGAAGTATGCGCATGTATTTCTTCCGGGTTCATCCTTCCTCGAGAAAGACGGTACTTTTACCAACGCGGAGCGCCGTATCTCTCGCGTACGCAAGGTGATGCCACCCAAGGCGGGTTATTCCGACTGGGAAGTCACACAGTTGCTGTCGAATGCATTGGGCTATCCGATGAGCTACGCACATCCATCCGAGATCATGGATGAGATCGCATCGCTGACTCCGACCTTCCACGGCGTATCTTTTGAAAAAATCGACCGGATGGGTAGCATTCAGTGGCCATGCAATGAGACAGCGCCCGAAGGGACGCCTATCATGCACGTCGAGCAGTTCGTGCGTGGCAAAGGCAAATTCGTCATCACAAAATATGTGCCAAGCACCGAGAAAGTCACGCAGCGCTTCCCGCTCATACTGACCACAGGCCGCATACTGTCTCAGTACAATGTTGGCGCACAGACTCGGCGCACCGAGAATGTGCAATGGCACAATGAAGACCGGCTGGAGATTCATCCGCATGATGCCGAGGAGCGTGGCATACGCCAGGATGACTGGGTGGGCATAGAATCTCGCTCTGGACAAACTGTGTTGAGGGCAACCATCACCGAGAATGTGCAGCCGGGCGTGGTGTATACGACTTTTCATTACCCGGAATCTGGCGCGAATGTCATCACCACAGACAATTCTGACTGGGCGACCAATTGCCCAGAGTACAAAGTAACGTCGGTGCAGGTGATGCCAGTGACTCAGACTTCCGAATGGCAGCGTGAATACCAGCGCTTCAACCAACAGCAACTCGAACTGGCGAAACTCGAAATGACTGATAACTGAATCTTTCGGTCGAATGGAGCATCAGGACCAGAAATCTGTATTGGGGGGCGGCTCTCAGACTCTGAAAGCGGTCGATGTGTTGCGTCTCCGGCATGGTGTCTCTGAGCGTTCACAGGATGTGGTTGCAGTTGAGGTGCCAGTCGCCCTTGAGTACAACGGTATATCTCATGCGGTGATGCTCGCTTCGCCCGGTGATCTAGAAGATTTCGCGCTGGGTTTCTCGCTGTCCGAAGGCATTATCGCCCATGCCTCCGAGATGTATGAGTGCGAAGCCGAGATCACCCCGGAAGGCTGGCACGTTCGTATTCGCATTGCCGCTGAACGCTTCGCGGGCTTGAAAGAGCGCCGACGTAGCTTGGCCGGCCGGACCGGCTGCGGTTTGTGTGGCACGGAGTCGCTGTCCCAGGTGACGCGTTGTGTGGCGCCTGTCACTCACCGTCATCGATTCGATGGCATGCACCTGCTCGGTGGCATGTCAGCGATGCAGACCCTACAGCTCATGCAGCAGCAGAGCGGTGCCACTCATGCGGCTGGATGGATGAATGCAATGGGAGGAATCGACTTTGTGCGAGAGGATGTCGGTCGTCACAATGCGCTCGACAAACTGATTGGTGCGATGGCGGTTGCGGGCAAGGATTTCACGACAGGCGCCTTGCTGATCACGAGCCGAGCCAGCTACGAGATGGTGCAGAAGGCAGCCGTCATGAATGTGGGACTCATTGCGGCGATCTCTGCGCCGACTAGTTTTGCAGTTCAGCTGGCCGAGTCCACTGGAGTCACGCTGGCTGGTTTCATGCGTGATCAGAGTTATGTGGTGTATGCCTGTCCTGAACGCCTGAACAATATCTGAACAGCACGTAATCGACGGAGTTAGCGATGGATGTCAACAACCTGATCACAATGGCGAACCAAATTGGTACTTTTTTCGATAGCATGCCGGATCGTCAACAGGCAGTGCAGGATATCGCCGAGCACATACGTCGATTCTGGGATCCTCGCATGCGACGAGCTATACTCGACAGCCTTGACCAGCATAATGACGAAGGATTGTCGGATATTGTCCGCGAAGCCTTGTCCACGCATCGGCAAATCCTGGCTTGCTGATCTGATCGACAATTGTCGGGAGACACCTCCGGCGGGGTATTCGGGGCAGGGACGGAAGAGCGCTCATCCTTCGCCAGTAAATTATTTTAAATATCGCAATTATGGAGGCGACATTGAACAAGATACCGACGACAGCCATTGCAGCGACAGCAGCTTTCGCGATGGCGGGTCTATTTTCCGAGGCACAGGCGCAAACCTCAGGTGATGTGGTACGCATTGGCTTCATCACCGACATGTCTGGTGTATATGCTGATGTGGATGGTCCGGCAGGTGCCGACGCCATCAAGATGGCGATCGCTGACTTTGGGGGCAGCGTGAACGGCAAAAAGATCGAGTTCATCTCTGCCGACCACCAGAATAAGGCTGATATCGCCGCTAGCAAGGCTCGTGAGTGGTTTGACCAGCAAGGACTGGACATGCTGGTGGGTGGATCGAATTCTGCGACCGCGCTCGCGATGGCCAAGGTAGCTGCTGAAAAAAAGAAACCTTTTATTGCGATTGGCCCAGGTACCTCGCGCCTGACCAATGAAGAATGCACGCCGTATACCGTTCACTACGCCTATGACACGGTCGCGCTGGCTCGGGGTACCAGCACTGCGCTAGTCAAGCAAGGCTACAAGGATTGGTTTTTCCTGACAGCCGATTATGTATTTGGTCAGTCGCTGGAAAAAGATGCGAGCGATGTGATCAAGTCCAGTGGTGGCAAGGTGGTGGGCGCGGTTCGTCATCCGCTAGCCACCTCGGATTTTTCATCCTTCCTGCTGCAGGCACAGACCTCGAAGGCTCAGGTCTTGGGGCTGGCGAATGCGGGCGGCGATACCGTCAACTCGATCAAGGCTGCAGCTGAATTCGGCATTCTGAAGAATATGAAAATGGCCGGTTTGCTGGTGTTTGTGAATGATATTCATGCGCTGGGTCTGGGAGTCACGCAAGGCATGTATCTGACTGATGGTTGGTACTGGGATCAGAACGACGAAACACGCGCTTGGACCAAGCGCTTCATGGCCCGTAACAAAAAAGCGCCTTCAATGGTGCACGCGGCTGACTACTCGGCGACGACTTTTTATCTGAATGCCGTCAAGGCGGCGGGTACCGATGACGGCGACAAGGTCATGGCGAAAATGAAGTCGACCAAGGTCAATGATTTTTTTGCGAAGAATGGGGTCGTACGTCCAGATGGTCGGATGGTGCATGACATGTTCTTGATGCAGGTAAAATCACCGGCGGAATCCAAGGGTGAGTGGGATTACTACAAGCAGGTCGCCGTGATCCCGGGTGAACAGGCATTCGTGACTAAAGCGGAGACCAAGTGTGCGTTTTGGAAGTAGTGCATCATCAGAGAAAAGCAACGCGGACTACATAGTCCGCGTTTTTTTTGCAACGCTCGTTCACAAGGGATTTTTAATCAAAGCGTCTTCTGACTAAGCAATCTGGATGGGGTAGCTTGCGCCGGTTGCTCAGCCATCGACCCTATTTGTGCTGACGCCATTTTGTCGGTGACCTCGCTCGACACGATGTTTAGCACTGATCGCCACTGATTAATCCTTGCGACGCATCAGCGGAGCAGCAAAGATCTGTAGCATGGAGACGCATGAATACCCAGATCAGATAGTCATACCGCCATCCACTGAGTAGACATTGCCGGTACTGAACGCCGACTCATCAGAGGCCAGAAAAATGACGACCGGGGCGATTTCCTCTGCCGTAGCCAGTCGACCCATAGGCTGGCGTGCAATAAAGTTTTTCCTGGCCTCGATGGGATCAGTATGAGCATTGATTCTGTCCTGCAGCGATGGCGTATCGACAGTGCCCGGGCAAACTGCGTTGCAGCGTATACCTTGGGTTACGTAGTCCGCAGCGATGGCCTTCGTCAGCCCAATGACGGCTGCTTTGCTCGCGCCGTATACGAAACGATTTGGCAAGCCGCGTACGCTGGAGGCAATGCTGGCCATGTTGATGACGCTACCTTTTTTATTAGACAGCATTTTAGGTAGCGTGGCCTGGATCATCCAGAATTGTGAGCGTACATTCAGATCAAATGCAAAATGCCAATCCTCATCGCTTGCTTCCATCACGGTGCCTGCGTGAACGAAGCCCGCGCAATTGAATAGCACATCGATGACCGGAATATTTTCGGTAACTGACTGGATTGCGCGCTTGTCCATCACGTCCAGCGCTGCTGTGTGTATATTGGCGATCCCTTTGAATTTATCCAGTAGCACAGGGTTGACATCCGTAGCCCAGACGGTTGCACCCTCTTTTGCCATCGCAACGGCGCTTGCGTAACCTATCCCTTGCCCAGCCGCTGTGATCAGCGCGGTCTTTCCGTTCAAACGCATGTTTTGCCCTTGTTCTTGTCTGCGTTGGCGGCAGGCGATATGCGTGCCCGCCGCCATCCGATGTGGCCTCTGCGATCAGGATTTTCCTGAAGATTGCGTTGCGTTAATCAGATAGTTTTGAATCCTTGCCTCGACCACCGAGTACCACTGGTTCTGCTGGATCTGGAAGCGACGATAGTGGTCATAGATTTTCTTGAATGCCGGATTCTTCTCGGCCTCAGCATCCATAACCTCTCTTGCGGCCTTCAGACACGCATCCATGACGGGCTGCGGGAAGGCACGCAGTTTGACGCCACGTTTGAGCAGACGTGCCAGTGCTTGCGGATTGCGCACATCGTAATTGGCCTGCACGTGCACATTCGCCTCGTAAGAGGCTGCGGTGATCGCTGCCTTGTAAATCGGCGGCAAGCCCTCCCAAAGCTTGGTGCCAATGATAATGGAGAGGTGTGAACCAGTTTCCCACCATCCAGGGGAGTAGTAATAAGGTGCAACCCGGTCGAAGCCGAGTTTTTCATCGTCATACGGACCAACGAATTCTGCAGCATCGATCGTCCCTTTCTCAAGCGCGGGATAGATGTCGCCCGGTGCAATTTGCTGCGGTACCACGCCTAGCTTTTGCAGGATGCGTCCGGCAAAGCCGCCGACACGCATTTTCAGGCCTGACAGGTCTTCAACGCTCTTGATCTCTTTGCGGAACCAGCCACCCATCTGGCCGCCTGTATTCCCGGCAGGGAAATCAACGATACCGTACGACTTGAAGAATTCCTGGTAGAGCTCGCGGCCGCCGCCGGCGTCATACCAGGCCATCTGCTGGCGCGAACTGAGACCAAAGGGACCGCAGGTATGGAAGGTGAATGCGGGATCTTTGCCAAAGTAGAAGTAGAGCGCGGTGTGTCCCATTTCTACCGTGCCGTTTTGCACCGCATCCAGCACCTGAAGACCGGGAACCAATTCTCCCGCCGGGAAGGTGCGGATCGTGAATTTGCCGCCGGTCAGCTCGCCGACCCGTTTGGCAAAGAATTCGACGCCGCCATATAACGTGTCAATCGATTTCGGGAAACTGGATGCTAGGCGCCAGTTCAGGGTGGGCATATCAGCGGCCATCGTGGGTGCGGCGATTGCCGCCGCCGCTGCGCCGCCGGCGGCCTGGATGAATTTGCGTCTTTCCATGCTTGTCTCCTTTGTTTTTATCGGGGGTATGGAACAACCTGTGAGGGTCTGAGGTGTATTTTATTCGAGCAGGGTCTTCAGCACGGCGGCATCGTCCAGCTCATCGTAACCGCGCGCCAGTGTCGCAGTGAATATGTCCAGCGCATGCCGGGCCATCGGCATATCGACTTTTGCGGATTCTGCCATGTCCAGCCCCAATGCGACGTCCTTGGTCAAAATGTATGCATAGGCGCGTGGTGCGTAGTCGTCCGTAATTGCACGGGTCAGGCGATCTTCCAGCATCATCGATTGCCCGCTCGAGGCGCTCATCAGCGACACCAGTGTGTGTGGATCCAGCCCCATCTTCATACCCAGCGCTACCGCTGATGAAGAAGCGATCAGGTTCATGCCAGCCACCAGATTGTTGACGAGTTTGTAGCGCGCACCATCACCGATGCGCTCGCCAAGACGGAACAGGCGACTGGAGATGTCACTGAGCAGGACCTCGTACCGAGCGATGACCTTTGCATCGCCGGCGAGCATCAGGCTCATTGTGCCATTGCGCGCGCGAACCGGGCCGCCTGATACTGGACCGTCGAGGACATCAAAACCCGCCGCTTTCAGCTTCTGGGCAATCGTTTCCGTGTCTTCTGGCGCGATGGTGGGGCATAGCAGTATGGTCTTGCCGGCGCCACTCGCAGTTACGATGCCGTGATCACCAAACAGTACCTCGGTGGTTTGCTTCGCATTGACGACCATGACAATGATGAAATCCGCCTGCTCGGCGATAGCCGCAGGGCTGGAACACACGGTGAGTCCACTATGACGGGCAAGGGTCTCGATTTCGGAGCGGATGTCCCGGATGGCGACTTGATAGCCTTTGTCCTGAAGGTTGAGCGCAATGGCCATACCCATGGAGCCTGCGCCGATGACGCCGATGTTTTTGTTATTGTTCATCGTTATTGTTTTTGTCTTTTTGGGGTGGTGTCTGATCGACCGCATTCAGCGGATGATCGGAGTCACGGGTTGCGCGCGGCACAGCGACCGAACCCCGTGGCACCGCAAGTATACGGGTGCCACGGCTGCTTTGGCCGTAAGCGGCTTGAGAAAAACGAGATTTGCCGGCTGGCCGACGGTGATATCAGCGCCAGGGGTGGTAATGCCGGTGGTGGTGCCCGCCCCAGCCACCGCCATAGCCCCACTGAAACGATATGTTGGGCTGTCCGTAGTAGACCGGAGGCGCGTAATACACCGGTGGATAAGCTACCGGATAAGCGGAAGTCACCACGACCGGCGGGCTGATTACGGTAGAGGAAACGGAGGGAGGGGAGACCACCGCTGCAGGCGCCGCGACAACTGCTGGGGTGATGCGAAGCGGAACATAAGGCCCGGGATCGTTCGGCAGCTGAATGCTGTACTGCTTGCCAGCATATTCATAGACTACGTTGTAAGCAGTGATCCGGTTCTCATAAGCGAGCTGCTGCGTACAGTGGTTTACCGTTTGGTAGACCGGGGCAGGCGCAGACTCCGCGCTGTCACCCGCGATGGCGCCGCCGATCACGCCGACGGCCGTGGCCAGCGCGCGGCCCGATCCGCCACCAATCTGGCTGCCTATGGCGCCACCAGCGATTGCACCGATCAGTGCGCCCGCCCCTGACTTGGGCGCGGCAGTAATGACCTGGCCTTGGTTGCAAACTTGTTGCGGCGCAGCGACCTGCGTGACCACAGGCGTGCTGGAAATGACGCGGCCCATTTCCTGAGATTGTGCATGACCAAGCAGGGGAGCAAAAGCCAGCAGCATCACTGAGTAAATGGGTGTTCGGGGCAAAGGGGCGATCATGGCGTCTCCAGGATGTAGGGGGCTTTCAGAGGGCTGTTCGTCCTGGAACCTTAGGCCGCCGCCTGGAGAGTGTCAGCGTCAATTACATTTGGAAACCTTATGCCGCGAGAATTTCTCACGCCACGGCGACGACAACCACCGCAGGCGTGGGATCACTGCACGAGCGCGTCTTAGCAAAAGGCCTGACAAATCGAGCGTGAGCTGCGATATCTGCCACGGGTCCAGAACCAACCACCGTAGCAGCCGTCCGCGAGAGCCGCGCGAGAGCAGGCAGCGCAGGCTGTCCTGTCTAAGCAGCGGATAGCGCGTGTGGGCACGACCCTGTGCGAGCCGCAGCGGACCCGCCCCATATTCAGTCTCACGCACATGACGCAGACTCTCTTGCACAAAATTCAGCCCACACCACAACGCTGCGGTCAGCGAGGCCCAAAAACGAGGATTCGATTCAATCAGCCAAATACGGCCTGTGCTACGGTCGATTCGGGCATCGATATGCATCACACCGTCGTAGCCCAAGGCGGCGCAGAGCGTTGTCGCCATCATTTCCATCTGCGGCTGTGAAATAAAACGTACCACGGAACCTGCTACCTGCTGAGTAGCGAGCGACATCACCTCGCCTTTTACTGCTAGCAGGCTGATATCGATATCCTCGCCAGGAATGTACTCCTGCACCAGCAGTGGGCTGAATTGATAGTCTTCGGATTTCAGTATCTCCGATTCGAACATGGCTTTATTGCGTATGATGCGCACTCCTTGTGAACCTGCCAGATTGCTCGGCTTGATCACGAATGTCGTGCCTAGTATTGAGGTGAGCACCTCGTATCTAAGCGCCTGCTTGTTTTCAAAACGGAGGGTCTGCGGCGTTGGCAGTCCCTTTAGCTGACAAAGTCGATGAAACTGCCATTTGTCCTCCAGCATGGTGAGGTGGTCGCTACTTGGCATCGGGGCAAGTGGAGCCGGCAGGAATGGGCGCAATCGGTTGAGCGCGCGCGCTGCCTCGCAATCAGCAGCGATGATCCTTGCGGGACGTTCGCGGGCGCAGATGCTTTGCAGGATACTCAGTAACTCGAGGTCTTCGTCCGCAGAGAGTGAATGTCCCGTCCAGTGATCGCATAACAAAGACCATCGAATGGATCGAGTGCTGTCGTTGCCAATCACATGGATGTTGGCATGACTGAAGCTGCGTATCGCCAGCATTACCGGACCCAGTATCTGAAGGCTGTTGCCCACTACGACCGCATTACGCATCCTGTCTCCCTTCCTTCAGGCCAAATTACCGGCCACCGCGTGAATGATTGCGGTGAACAGCATAAGTCACTATAGGCAAGGTTCAGCCTTGGCTGATGAAGCTGCGCAAGAGAGCGAACTCTCGTGCATGAGCGGTCTCAGTGGCGATGACGCCTGGACGCTGGATATGAGCGCTCGCAGTCTATTTGGTCGTGCTTAGACATGAGAGGGTTTCACGCCCCTGAGCACACGACTCAGCAAGCTGAATTCTCGCGCCAAGCGATTAAGTAGTTGGTCCATCGGGCGCGCGACAGAAGCAGCATATACATAAGCGGTCCGACCCATTTTTTCGTAATAATCGCGGTTAACCAACTTTGCACGCCGTATATCCCAAGCATCGACAAACAGACATCCATCGCCGATCTGGCGAAAGTCTTCCGAACTGCGTGCTCGGCTGAATTCGAGGCACACGATCTCAGGCGGAAAATCCCGTTTGCGGAAATTCCTCGCCATCATGTGGACCAGATATGCCTCAAGCTCTTCATCCAGAAACAGCTGGCTGCGGCTCTCGCATTCCATCACGATTTCCCAGCTGGCTCGGATATAAGGTTGCCAGTTCATTCAAGATCCTCCGATCAAGTGATACAGTGAGCTGATCATTTATGACAAGGAAACTCGATACACGAAAAATAACTGAGCGCTCTAACTTGCGCAAGTAAATCACAGCGCAGTCAGCACTCTCCCAGGGTGGCTGCTAGTGTGTGCGGCGAGCCTAGCGGGCGTTGTCGAAGCTACCCTGAGCTCGATGCGCTTTGAAGCCCCTTGAAGTCCCTCCAAGCCCTGTGAACTGATTCTCCTCAGCGGAAATAACCTGAGCGCATGTCCGTAAATTCTCTCGTGACATAATGTAAGCATCCGCTAGTGAGCAGACAATGGGCTGCTCAGGCCCGATCATCACTACCACGAGAGACAATCAGATGAGCACAAAACAAAAACTCGGATTTATCGGACTGGGCATCATGGGGGGTCCGATGGCGCATCACCTGCTCAAGGCTGGACATCAGCTGTTCACGCACACACGCAGCAAGACGCCTGAGTATTTGCAGCAGGATGGCGCTATACAGTGCATGAATGCCGCCGAGGTCGCGCAACAGGCGGACATCATTTTTCTGATGCTGCCGGACACGCCTGATGTCGAGCTGGTGCTTTTTGGCGCAAATGGCGTCGCCTCAGGTCTGACCAAGGGCAAGACCGTCGTCGACATGAGCTCCATCTCTCCGCTTGCCACCAAGGACTTTGCGCAGCGGATTACGACCATGGGATGTGAGTTTCTGGATGCGCCGGTCTCCGGCGGGGAGGTGGGCGCGAAGAATGCCGCACTGACCATCATGATCGGTGGCACCGACGCCGGTTTCGACAAAGTGAAACCCTTGTTCGAGCTGATGGGCAAGAACATCACGTTGGTCGGCGGGCATGGCGATGGTCAGACCGCGAAAGTGGCGAACCAGATCATCGTCGCTTTGAACATCGAGGCTGTGGCCGAGGCGCTGCTGTTCGCCGCGCGTGCCGGCGCCGATCCGGCCAAAGTCCGCCAGGCACTGATGGGCGGTTTTGCCTCGTCGCGCATTCTTGAGGTTCATGGCGAGCGCATGATCAAGCGTACCTTTGATCCGGGCTTTCGAATCGAGCTCCACCAGAAAGACCTCAACCTGGCGCTGTCCGCCGCGCGCAGCCTGGGCCTGTCCCTGCCCAATACCGCATCCGCCCAGCAGCTGTTCTCGGCTTGCGTCGCCCACGGTGGGAAGGGCTGGGATCATTCCGCGATGGTGAAGGCGCTGGAGGGGATGGCCAATTTCGAGGTCAGCCACTAGCTCGGACGAAGCATCCCTCGTTTGCCTACGCGCGAGTCGACACCTGACCCGCTTTCGCTTATATTTCAGAAAAGTAATTGTCCGCCCTGACTCCAGTAGGCGCGACTTGTGCCGATTCACTGAATTATTGCCCTGATTCCCGAGGACCATGGCGGAAGAAGAAAAGAAACCCGAAGAACAGCCTGCCGAGGGCGCGCCCTCGGCGGAGGCTCCGCCGGCGGAAGCGCCTGCGGGTGAACCGCCTGTTGTTTGGAAAAAGGTTGTCGAGGAAGGCCACGCCGGTGCTCACGGTGGTGCATGGAAGATCGCGCTGGCCGACATGATGACGGCGATGATGGCGTTCTTCCTGTTGATGTGGCTGCTAGGTTCGACCTCGGAAGATCAGCGCCAGGGCATCGCCGAATACTTCCAGCCTTCGGACCGCCGCGAAGCAGCCCTCGGGCAGACTGCTGGTGCGAATGGCATGCTGGGCGGGGTCTCGGTAATCGATCCCGAGGGTATTCCCGGACCGCCGAAACAGGCTCAGATGATCGAGAGCGTGACGCCTCGCACCGAAGCGGGCCCCGGCGAAGATCAGGGCTCCTCGGAGAAGGATAAGCCGAGCACCTCCAAGTACGGCGAAAACCTCAGCGAAGAATTGAAACAGCAAATCGCTGAACAGGCCAAGCGTGAGAAGCTTGATCAGCTTGAGCAGGACATCAAAGCGAAGCTGCAGCAGAACCCGCAACTGTCTGATTTGCAGAACCAGGTGAATTTCATTCGCGAGCGAGATGGCTTGCGGGTGGAGATCATCGACAAGGCCAACTTCTCGATGTTTGGCAGCGGCACCGCAAACATGAGCCCGCGCGCATCGGCGCTGATCAATGAAGTCGCGAAGTCGGTAGCGACCATGCCCAACAAACTTTCGGTCAAGGGTCATACCGACAGTACGCCTTTCACTGCGGGCAGCGAGCGCACCAACTGGTCGCTGTCCATCGAACGTGCAGAGGCCACTCGCCGCATGCTGGAAAAGGCCGGGATGCCATCCTCACGTTTTGAGCGGGTGGAAGGCGTGGCAGATACCGCGCCTTTCAATCCGAAGGATCCCTCCGATCCCCGCAACCGCCGCATCAGCATCACGGTGCTTTATAACGATCCTCCGTCCACCTCGCGCTGATCGGCGAGCCCGTTGATTGTTCAGTCTGTGGCAGGAAAGCGCTTCGCCATGCCGTAGTACACCAGCGCGCCGATCAGAAGAGAGATTGCAGCAATATCCAGCGACCATGAAAAACCGGCAGCGGTCGATGGGGCGCGTGCAATCAGCGCAGCGGCCATCGGTGGACCGACAATCTGTCCCAGCCCGAACGCCGCCGATAACAAGCCGATGATGGCTGACGGTGCATGAGCATGCAGCTTCCTTCCCACTTGCATCGCAAAAAAAGTAATGGCGGTGAAGGGTAGACCCACCAGGATGGAGCCAATCGCAAAGCCGACGAGATCAGGAAGCCAGTTGCTGAGTGCTACTCCCGCCGACTGCATTAGATAACAGATCACCAACAGCATGCGTTGATCAATATGCGAAGGTATGCGTGATGCGAGCAGTGCACCCAGTGCGACACCGATACCTAGCATCGGCCAGAAAAAATCTGGCCACGCAGAGTCAGGCAGCGCGGTGCGCGCAATCACCGGTAAGAAGGTCGCGGTGATGATGTAACCAAAGCCCGACAGGCCATACGCAAGCGTGAGTAGCGCTTTTTCGGTAAAGCTTCCCGATGCGCTCGCCCCCGTGTCGGTCAATGCGACCGATCCGATCACCGCATCCGGCGTACCGAACGCTCGCCAGACTGTTGCTGTCATGATTGTCGCCAGCAGTGCCAATGCCAGCCATCCGCTAGTCGCATGCCAACCCAGTTGCACCATCAGGCCGGCCAGCAGGCCGCTGCTAGCAATGCCGACGCCAGGCCCGGCGTAGACTACGCCGCCTGCCGCGGGTGCTTGCAGCCGCGAGAGATGGCCAAGACACCAACTAGAGGTGAAAACGAAGGCAAACGAGGTCACCAGTCCCGCAAAAAAACGCAGCCACGGCCAGGCCGCCGGCACCGGCAGCGCCATCGCTGCCGTCAACACGCAGGTCAGGGACAAGCCTCCACGCACCATCACGGAGCTGGATAATGCCGGCCATCCCTTGCGTTTCCAGAGTGAGGGCTGAACCGCGCACAGCAACGCACCCAGCAGATAGCCGACGTAATTCGCGCTGGCCAGCCAGCTAGCACTGTCGAGATCCAGCACACCATCATGCAGCATCATCGGCATCAGTGGCGTAAAGGCGAAGCGCCCTATGCCCATGGCCACGGCCAGCGACAGCGTGCCGGTCAGTGCGATCGCCAGAGGACGGTGCTCGAAAGGCGTGGCGGTAGCGTCGTGATTCATCGCGGCGTGTAGTTGTTCTTGGAGTACTTCGCGAAAGATGGGGATTGTAGACGCAAACTTGTTCTGATGGCCGGTCTGACTCGGGCAACAGGCTCGTGATCAATGCTTGCGGACTCGCAAGCATTCTCAATGTACCGTTCACTAGACTGCTCAAAACGCATATCAGCGAATGTCGGAGGCGCGAAGTGGACGTGTTAAAAGCCAATAAATCGACAAAGCAGCGCGAGCGCACACCACCACTGCCACGGCAGCTGGTACTGCAGCATCCGCGCGGCACAAGCGAGACTGAATCTTATCCTGCGCTGGAGAACCCTGTCGCCTTTCGACAGTGGTTTGAGCGCGAAGGATATGTCGTTGTGCGTAATGCGGTTCCCGCCGCGCTGTGCGATTCAGGTGTGAAAGCATTTTGCCGTGAGGTGCTGCCAGATCACTTGGGCTTTTTTGAGCGACATGCATCGGGGCGTTACGAGCGCCATGTGCTGACCGAGACCGGCTTCATGAAATACCCGATCATGAATTTGCAGGATATGTCCGAGAAAAAATATGCTGAATTTCGCCGCATAGGACTGGACTTGCTCACTCAGCCGCGCATACAGCAGGCCGTACAGGTTGTGTGCGGTGAGGCGGGACGACTAGTGCACACCATGTATTTTGATGGTAACCAGACGACGTGGGCCCATCGCGACGGACACTATATTGACTCTGGTCAGGCGGGCCAGATGATCGGCATCTGGGTCGCTGCCGAGGATATTCACCCCGAGGCAGGCCGTTTTTTCGTGCTGCCGCGCAGTCACCTGATGAAGGTGCCGGGAGAGTCGGGTGATCCAAACAGCATCGAGTACAAGGCGCGCATGGCAGATTTTGTTCGCCATGGACCTCTGGATTGTCTATCGCCTGTGCTGAGACAAGGCGACATGCTGATGTGGAATTCGATGATCATCCATGGCAGTCTGCCGACCACAGATGCACGTTACTCGCGTCGTTCATTCACCGCGCACTACGTTCCGCGCTCGCATCAGTATCAGTGGAATGTGCGCTCGGAAGCATCGCGCAGGAGCATCGTTGTCAATCAGGTGGAAGTCATACTGCATCGCGACGACAGCTCGTGGCTGGTGCGGACGCGCAATGCCGTACGTTCAGGGCTGCCGCGACTCTACGGACTGGCACAGGCGATGCGCCGCGCCATGCCTGGCCTGACCTGGTGAAATTCAGAACGGCGCGTTGGTGGTGCGCTTGCAGCGTCCGGTGATCAGGTCCAGCCGCTTCTCGCCATCAAGATCAATCCACTGCTTGAACTCACCATTGGTGCGGTCGAGCGTCACGTGCTCGCCCAGCACGATCAGTCCGTAGCGCTTGAACATCGCAGGCCGGTAGATTTCCAGCATCGGCCCTTCCACTTTCAGCGTGCCTTTACGATTTTTCGAAATCGTGAACTCACCGGTATACCAGCCGGTTTTTTCCTCGAAATCAAACTCTGCCGGAATCGTGATCTTGTCTATATCAAAAGGCTGGGTCAGCCCCTCGTTCAAGCGGCTCACCTCAACCTCGCACACCACTTCCAGCTTGCCCTTGCTTTGGAAATTCTGCTTCGGTTCATCACCCCAGTGCAGTATGCCGGTGGCGGTCAGGGTCCCCAAGAGCAGCGCGACGACGATCAGGCAGATCAGTATCACGATTGTTAGCGAGCGGCTCATGTTGACTCTCCGGAAATATCAGCGGGATGCAGCGAGATGCGCCTGCGGACATGGTCTAGCAGGCCTTCGCAGGCATCTTCAATCAGGTCGAGCACATGCTCGAACCCATCGTGGCCACCATAGTATGGGTCAGGTACGACAGCAGCCTCATGACGGCGGCAGAATTCGGTCAGCCGTCGTAGTTTTTTTCGGTACTCCTGCGGGCAGTACTGTTCGGCCAGCGCCAGATTATCCCAGTCCATCGCCAGCAGCAGATCATGATTCGCGAAATCATCACGCACGATCTGCCGCGCTCTCAGGTCAGCAAGGTCATAGCCTCGGCGCGAGGCGTGGCGCTGGCTGCGATCATCCGGTGGGTCACCAGGGTGGTAGTTATGGGTGCCGGCAGAATCGACGCGTACTTGGTGTTCCATACCGTGCTGCCTGACAAGATGGCGAAATACGCCATGCGCGGTCGGGCTGCGGCAGATATTTCCCATGCAGAGAAAAAGAACACTGAAAGAGGGCAAGGTTGTTGTCATTCTGGTTTTCATGCGCGAAACGCGCAGTGCAAGGTGTGCGACACGACGCTTTATTGCGGATTATGATGCCATGAAATTCAAACTAGGCCCGCCGGTAGCGGTGAGGCAGAAAGTGAGCGGAGATCCATGGACAGTGCGAGTGTGCCTGCTGAAAAAAGTCACTCCGTCGGCGATGCCGAGGGCAGCGAGCCGGGAACCCCTTCTCGGGTCAGGGCGATACTGGTTGGCTCGGTCGGCAACCTGATCGAATGGTATGACGTCTATGCGTACTCGGCCTTCGCTCTGTACTTCGCGCCCTCGTTTTTTCCATCGACGGATCCGGTCACGCAGCAGCTCTCTGCGGCAGCAGTATTCGCTGCTGCCTTTGTGATCCGTCCAGTCGGCGGTATTTTGTTTGGCTGGATCGCTGATCGCCATGGCCGGCGGCGAGCGTTGCTCTACTCCGTGCTGCTAATGTGCTTTGGTTCGCTGCTGATTGCGGTCAGCCCCACCCATGCAGAGATTGGCGCCGGCGCGGCAGTGATACTGATCGTTGCGCGTTTGCTTCAAGGCCTGAGCCAGGGTGGAGAGTACGGTGCCAGTGCGACCTATCTTGCCGAGATGGCGGACCCTCGTCATCGGGGTTTTTACTCCGGTGTCTGGTATACCACGCTGATTGGCGGTCAGCTCGCAGCAGTACTTCTGCTGCTACTGTTGCAGAAGGTATTTCTCACACCTGAAGAACTGAAGGCGTGGGGCTGGCGCATACCTTTTGCGATTGGCGCGCTGCTATCCTTGTATGCGCTGTTAATGCGGCGCGATATGCACGAGACAGATCATTTCAACGAGGCAGTCGATATGGCGCCTTCGTCAGGGTCTTTGAAAGCCTTGTTCCGACACTGGCGCGAGTTGCTGCTGGTGATTGGTATTACGATCGGCGGCACTAGCGCGTTCTATACCTACACAACCTATATGCAGAAATTCCTGAAGCTGTCGGTGGGCCTGAACGAGACACAGGTGAGCACCGTGGTTGTGGGTTACCTGATTGTCGCGTTGCTCCTGCAACCCGTGTATGGCGCATTGTCTGACCGCGTAGGACGCAAGCCGCTGCTGATCTGGTTCGGCGTGATGGGTGTGCTCTGCACCGTGCCATTGCTGACAGCGCTATCGCAAACAAAGAGCCCATGGGTGGCTTTCTTTCTGATTAGCGGTGCTTGGCTGATCATCTCTGGCTATACTTCGATCACCGGCATCATCAAGGCCGAACTGTTTCCGACCTCAGTTCGCGCATTGGGCGTAGGCCTGCCTTACGCACTGACCGTATCTATCTTTGGCGGTTCGGTGGATACCGTTGCGCTGGCCTTCAAGCAGGCCGGGCATGAGAGTTGGTTTTATTGGTATGCCACCGCTTGCATTGCGCTATCGCTGCTGGTGTATTTGGGGATGAAGGATACGCAGCGGCATTCGCAGATGGAACGGCACGTGTAGTGTTACGGTTAATCCCCGAGATTGACTCTGCACCGACGGTCTTATTTTCGGAAGGCGAGGACGATCGAAGGGCAGGGCTGCTGCGAAAAGCCGACAGCCCATCGTGAGACTTACATTGTGCAGGTGCCGTGTAAAATCTCTGCAGCCACCAACACAAAGGGCTTGCGCTCTCCCTTGTCTTGCACGCGCACTTCGAAGAACTGGCTTTGCACTCTGCCGCCCTTGCGAATGGACAGCGCTTTGTACGATGTCTGGGCCGATCCCGCATCGATCACGGTGATCTTCCAGCCAGCGTTATTCACGAAGCGACCCATCATCTGGCCGGTGTCGCGCTGAACAATGAATTCTGCGCCGGCGACGGTTTCGTAGTAATTTTTGCTGCCGGCCAAGGCCTCTAGCGCACCGTTAGCGCCGACTTCGGACGCGCCACTGATCGTGCAGGTCAGGTCAGTACTGGCGCGGGCTGGCGACATAAGGAATATCATCAGGAGCATCAGCGTGGAACCGACTGCGGGCATTAAAGCATCGAAGGTTTTTTTCATGAGAGTGATCTAATTGACAGCGATGCATGATGGTACGACGACCAAGCCAGCACTGCAGCAGTACTACAATTTGCCCAGCCCAATCTCATTCGATAGAACGGTGATGGCATTCAAACGATCGGGAAAGCTGCTCACGTAGGCTCGTAATGCGTTTCGTATGTGGTTTTCGAATTCCAATGCCCGGTAATAGCGGATCACGCGGTCCTTGTCCAGAAAATCATAGGCGGTCACCTTGTACTTTGCCCAACCAGGCCAGTCGCGGAATAGCTCTTTTACCTCAGGGTCACTGCTATGCAGCCGACATTCAAAACCGCTTTCGCCAAACTCGGCAAAATAAGGACTCTGTGTCGGGTCGGGACCCATGAAGGCACGCAGTTTTTCTGGGTCGCTCCAAAGCAGATTGCGCAAACAGAAATCTAGCGCCTGGTCAGATTCCGGGTCGAGGAAATGAAAGGGTAGCATGTCTGGCTTATACAGAAAGTGCATCGCAGGCTCCGGACGATTGGACGAAGTCCGCAGCATGTAGTCAAAAACCGGATATAGATCCGGCGCCCGCGACCCTTCCGAGCGGCTATGATGAAATCGCTCAGGCAGACTGTGAAGTGCACGAGTGCTGCATTAGTGCACGGGTTTGATGATCAGCGTGACGTGGCCAATTACGTTGCCGGTTCGCCGCAAGTCAAACAAGCTTTAAGCAGGATCAAAAAGGCTGCGCCACGACATCGTACACGTGGGAAGTGTGGATCATTGATAGCATTAGGCGGTCAGCAGATCACGCAACCATGCGCCGATATCGTCAATCTCTTCCTCGCAGACCGAGTGCGGCATCATGTACTCATGCCATTGGATTGGATGGCCAAGCTCTTGTAATAGATCGCGCGATGCCTCCGCCCGGCTGATCTGAACGACGGGATCGCCTCGGCCATGTGCCATGAAGATCGGTGTGTGCCGGTTGGCCTCACTGCGTTCATCCTTGATCATCGTCGCGAGAGGCAGATAGCCAGACAAGCAGATCAATCCTGCGAGTTTTTCTGGGTAGCGCAAACCTGTCTGTAGCGTCATGGCGCAGCCCTGGGAGAAACCGGCCAGAACAATCTTTGACGCTGGAATGCCACGCTCATTCTCTTGAGCGATCAATTGCTCAATCTGTTTTTGTGATTTGCGCAGACCGGCCTCATCTTCACGTCGTACCAGATCCATGCCAAGGATGTCATACCACGCGCGCATCACATAACCATTGTTGATCGTGACCGGCATGGTCTCTGCGTGTGGAAAGACGAAACGTATCGCCGGACAGCCGGACAGATCGAGCTCGCGCACGATGGGTACGAAATCGTTGCCGTCGGCGCCAAGCCCATGCATCCAGATAACGGCAGCGGACGGCGATTCACCGGTGAGGATCTGTACGGTCTCAAGCATGAGGGACTCTTTTTTGTGGGTGCGGCAGGGATTATTTTTGACGAATGGCAGATTTGGGGCGGAAGGCCTTGCACACCGTCTCATGAGTCTCGATGTATGGGCCACCGATCAGATCGATGCAATAGGGAACGGCCGCAAAGATACCACCGATGAGCTGATTGCCGGATTCATCCTTGAGTCCTTCCAGTGTTTCGCGTATCGACTTTGGCTGACCCGGTAGATTCATGATCAGTGCTGCATGGTCTGCTGTTTCACGTATTACTGCGACCTGGCGCGAGAGAATTGCCGTTGGCACGAAGCGCAGACTGATCTGCCGCATCTGCTCGCCAAATCCCGGCATCACTTTAGTGCCTACCACCAGCGTGGCCTCGGGCGTCACATCCCGTCGTGCGGGGCCAGTGCCACCGGTGGTCAGCACCAGATCGCAACCGACCTCATCCACCAGCTCGATCAGGGTCTTCTCAATCTGCGGCTGCTCATCGGGTATTAAGCGCGTCTGCATTTGCCATGGGCTGGCAAGCGCCCGCGTGAACCAGTCTCGCAGCGCAGGCACGCCTTGGTCTTCGTAAACGCCGCTGGAGGCGCGGTCTGAGATCGATACCAGACCGATGATCAGTTCGTCAGGATTCGTCCTCATCTTTTTCATGGTTTTCATCGGAATCAGTGGCGGATGACGGGCCTTGCAGCGACTTCAGGATCTGGAAAATCTCACGGTAGGCCTTCGGCGGTTTGGTCTCTGCCTGCTCTTTACGTGCATTGCGTATCAGTGTTCGAAGATGCTGGATATCCAGTTCAGGATGCTCTGATCGCAATTCGGTCAGCGCCTCATCGTCTGCCAGTAAGCGATCTCGCTGCCGTTCTATCCTGTGCAGCGCCGCCGCTTCAGCCTTGGATGCGCCGCGCCAGCTGTCCACAACCTTTTGTATAGCGGCGACTTCGGCATCGGCGAGTGTGCGCATTTTCTTGCCGACGTACTGCAACTGCCGCCGACGGCCCTCATGGCTAGTGATCTGCTGGCATTCGAGAATAGCCTCCATCACATCCTCGGGCATGGGTACTTTGCGCACGCGGTCGCGGGGCGCATCCACGAGGACTTGTCCCAGTTTTTGCAGGGCGGTCATCTCGCGCTTGAGCTGAGACTTGGAGGGGCGATCGTACTGCTGCTCGAATTCTCTGGACTGGAACCCGACCGAGCCGCGGTTGGCGTTAGGCATATTGAGCGGCCTATGTCATTCGTAAACGGCTGCTATGATACCTGCTTTGACTACCTTCCCGTAAAACCCGCCATGGACAAAGCTATTTTCACTTACAGTCAGGATCAGCTGAAACAAATCGCCAGCGATATGCTGCGCTTCGCCAGAGACAAGGGTGCGTCGGATGCTGTGGTCGAGATCAGCGAAGGTCAGGGGCTGTCCGTCACGGTACGCAAAGGCAAGGTCGAGACCATTGAGCAGAACAAAGACAAGGGCATTGGCGTCACGGTATTCTTGGGCAAGGGCAAAGCCATTCGGCGCGGTAACGCAAGTACATCGGATTTCTCGGCGAAGGCGCTCAAGGACACGGTAGACGCTGCATACAATATCGCGCGCTTCACCGCGGAAGATCCTGCGGCAGGTCTGCCCGATGAAGAGGTATTGGAGAGAGCGCCGCGTGATCTCGAACTGTTCCATCCGTGGCTGCTGTCTGCAGAAGACGCCGTCGAGCTGGCCGTACGTGGCGAATCGGCCGCATTCGCGGTAGACAAGCGCATCACTAACAGCGATGGCGCGAATACCCATGCTCAGCAGTCCCATTTTGTGCTGGCGAATTCACGCGGTTTTATGGGCGGTTACCCCTATTCGCGTCATTCATTATCGGTGTCGCCCATCGCTGGACGCGGCAACAATATGCAGCGCGACGGCTGGTATTCCTCCGAACGTCATCCCAAGAAATTGGCCGACCCCGAGGCTATCGGTCGTTACGCAGCTGAGCGTGCGTTGTCACGTCTTCATGCTCGAAAGCTCGATACACGCAAATGTCCGGTGCTGTTCGAGGCGCCGCTCGCTGCTGGACTGCTAGGTTCGTTTGTGCAGGCGGTCTCCGGCGGAGCGCTCTACCGCAAATCGACTTTCCTGACAGACTCGCTCGGTACGGAAGTCTTTGGGTCAGACATTCATATCGTCGAAGACCCGCATCAGCCTGGTGGTGTCGGTTCGGCGCCTTTCGATGAGGAGGGCGTACGCACGCAGCGTCGAGAGGTCGTTCGTCATGGGGTGTTGCAGGGATATTTCCTCTCGACCTATTCGGCCCGCAAGCTCGGCATGCAAACGACCGGTAATGCGGGTGGCTCGCACAATCTCATGATGACTTCGACACGCACCCAGCCTTCGGATGATTTTCGCGGGCTGCTGAAGAAAATGGGTTCAGGGCTTCTCGTCACCGAACTGATGGGGCAGGGCGTCAATTACGTAACGGGCGATTACTCGCGCGGTGCTTCCGGATATTGGGTAGAGAACGGTGTGATTCAATATCCGGTCGAAGAAATCACTATCGCCGGTAATTTGCGCGACATGTTCAAGAACATTGCTGCGATAGGTAATGATCTCTTGATACGGGGTACCAAGCAGACAGGATCCATATTGATCGGCAACATGACCGTCGCCGGTTCCTGATCAAGTAAATCGTAATCAGTGCTCCAGCCACCGCCCGGGAATCCGAGAGGATCCCGGGCTTTGTTTTTGGCTAAATTGATCGTGCGCAGCTATCTTGATTGATCATGCAGAGGTCTAGTTCTCCACGTCAAGCCCGTTAGATCCATGAAATCTCTGCGCCAAAGAATCTCCTGATTTCGAATGACGCGCGACTGCAACGTCCATTTCCCGAGAAAAATTATTGCGGTTTCCACAGGAAATTTTGCTTTATAAGCCAGAAATGTTTCAGTCAGTGCGCGCAAACAACATTGCGCAGGCATCTCTCCGTGAGCTATTGCTGACGCCGAAAGCAGCCTCCTAAAATTAGCAAGTTTTTAAGAACGATGGTACAGGCCTGCGCGGATTCCCTCACTGTGGATCCGCGCTTCAACATCACAATCACAAGGGGGACTTCATCATGCAACGTCGAGACTTCATCAAGAGTGCTGCCGCCGGTGTCGCTGCCGGCGCCATTGCTGCGCCTGCTATTGCGCAGTCCAATCCAACGATTAACTGGCGACTGGCATCAAGCTTTCCGAAATCGCTCGATACCATTTTTGGTGCTGCAGAAATTCTCGCCAAACGTGTATCGCAGCTCACTCAGGGCAAATTCAATATTCGTACTTTTCCCGGAGGTGAGATTGTTCCTGCATTGCAGGTACTTGATGCCGTGCAGGCAGGTACGGTAGAGATCGGTCATTCGGCCTCGTACTACTACTTTGGCAAGGATCCGACCTTTGCATTTGATACAGCCATTCCCTTTGGGCTCACCTCGCGTCAGCAAACTGCATGGATGGAACAGGGCGGAGGAAAGCAGCTGTTACGTGATTTTTTCCGTGAATATGGTGTTATCAATTTGCTGGGCGGAAACACGGGTTGTCAGATGGGCGGCTGGTTCCGACGTGAGGTAAATACGCCCAAGGATTTATCTGGTCTGAAGATGCGCGTTGGTGGTTTCGCCGGTCGTGTGATGCAGAGGCTGGGTGTGGTTCCTCAGCAGATTGCCGGCGGCGATATCTATCCTGCGCTGGAAAAAGGCACGATCGATGCCGCCGAATGGATAGGACCGTATGACGACGAAAAGCTGGGCTTCAATCGCGTCGCACCTAATTACTATTCACCCGGCTGGTGGGAGGCCGGCGCGCAGTTGTCTTTCTACGTCAGTGCGAAGGATTGGGACAAGCTTCCCAAAGATTACCAGGCTGCGCTCGAGGTGGCCTCGTACGAGGCGCATGTGACCATGCAAGCGATGTATGACGCGCGCAATCCGACTGCGCTGGCGCGCTTGCTGAAAGAGGGCGTCAAGCTGCGTTACTTCTCCAAGACTATTTTGGATGCCTGCTACAAAGCCGCACACGAAGTATTTGACGAAGAATCGCAGAAGAATCCACATTTCAAAAAAATCTTCGAGCCCTGGCAGCGTTTCCAGCGCGACCAGAATCAATGGTCGATGGTTGCAGAAAATCAGATACAGACTTACCTGATTGGTAAGAGTAGATAAGCCGCACCACAGACTGCAGTATTTTCTCAGTAATTACATTCAACCGCTGCTTCGGCAGCGGTTTTTCATTGGACTCGTTGGTACTGCGGCATAAAAAAAGCCAGACCGAGATCTGGCTTTTTTACAGATGGCATACGGCTTACTTTTTGTCCGGTTCGCCCATGTCAAGCTTCAGATCCGAGCTTCCTTCCTTGTCACCGTCGAGATTGAAATCGACTTTCATTTCGCTGCTGGCATCCGCATCACCCGAAGGCATTTGAATGTTCAGCTCGATCTGCTCTTTCATGTCAGTTTTGTTACCGACCGAGATGAGCGAGGGGAAAGCGATGATCATCGCAACCATTAGCAGTTGCAGGCCTACAAAGGGCACGGCTCCCCAGTAGATTTCACTGGTCTTCACTTCTTTGGGCGCAACCGAGCGCAGGAAGAATAACGCGAAACCGAATGGGGGGTGCATGAATGACGTCTGCATGTTCACCGACAGTAGCACGCCGAACCAGATCAGGTCGATGCCCATCTTGTCAGCCACTGGACCCACCAGCGGCACCAGTATGAACGCCAGCTCGAAGAAATCGAGGAAGAAAGCGAGACCAAAGAACAGCAGGTTCACCACAATCAGGAAGCCCGCAGTACCGCCTGGCAGCGATGTCAGTAGATGCTCAACCCACAGATCACCATTAATGCCCCGGAATACCAGCGAGAACACGCTGGAGCCGATCAGTATGAACAGCACAAAGCAGGCGAGGCGAGAGGTCGAGTTCATCGCTTGCTTGAGGAGGTCGCCGCTCAGACGGCGGTTGGCGAACGCGAGGATCATCGCACCCAGTGCGCCCATACCACCACCCTCGGTAGGCGTGGCAATGCCCACGAAGATCGTACCCAGTACAAGGAAGATCAGCGCCAGCGGCGGTACCAGTACCAGCACAACTTTTTCCGCCATCATCGACAACAGACCGAGCTTCAGCTTCTTGTTGGCGAGAGCAATGCTGTACGTCAATACCACACCCACCACCCCAGCATACACCGCGATCTCGTCAGCCGCGAGCTTGGTAGTCGCTGCCAAGTGGAGTTTGCCAAAAGCCCAAGCAACGCCGATGCCAAGACCAAGCAGCACAAGCAGAGAGGGTATGCCGCTCGAACCATCTGCTTCGCGAAGATTTCGCGCCTCGGGCGGCAATGCCGGTAGCGCGGTCGGCCTGATCATCGACATGACCATGATGTAGCCGGCATACATCGCCGTCAGGGTAAGACCAGGCAAGAACGCGGCCTGGTACATGTCACCCACTGAGCGCCCTAGCTGATCAGCCATCACAATCAGCACCAGCGACGGCGGGATGATCTGCGCGAGCGTGCCAGAAGCTGCGATAACGCCAGAGGCAATCTTGCGGTCATAGCCATAACGCAGCATGACAGGCAGCGAGATGAGTCCCATCGAGATCACTGACGCAGCAACCACGCCAGTCGTTGCCGCCAGCAGCGCACCGACAAAAATCACTGCATAGGCGATACCACCGCGCATCGGGCCGAACAGCTGTCCTATCGTATCCAGCAAGTCCTCCGCCATGCCAGAGCGTTCGAGGATCAGGCCCATGAAGGTAAAGAAAGGAATGGCCAGCAGCGTGTCATTGGCCATGATACCGAACAGGCGGTTTGGTAGCGCCTGAAGAAGCTCAGGCTTCAGCAGGCCGACTTCGATGCCGATGAGGCCGAACAGCAGCCCATTGGCGGCCAACGAAAAAGCCACAGGGAAGCCAGACAGCAGGAAAACAATCAGGGTGACGAACATGACAGGGGCCATGTTCGCAATCAGGAATTCAATCATTTTGGCGCCTCAATCCGTTCAGTTGATCTGGTTCGCGGCTTTGATCGCCTCGATCTCTTCTGCAGGCGAGGGCGCCTGTTTTTCAAACTCGCTGGCATCGACCAATCCTTGCAAGTAGCCGATGCGCTTGACCAGTTCGGATAGTCCTTGCAGTGTAAGCAGTAGAAAGCCAATCGGTATCAGCACCTTCGCGGGCCACAGAATCAGGCCGCCGGCGTTGCTGGATACTTCTTGATTACGCACCGACTCCATCGCGAAGGGTACTGCGAAGTACAGTATCAGCAACGTTGCAGGTAGCAGAAAGAAAATGAAGCCAAACACATCAATCCAGACCTGAGTGCGCTTGGAGAACCGGCCTACCACGACATCGATGCGCACATGCTCATTGCGCTTGAGCGTGTTGGCAGAGGCCAGCAGAAAGATGGCACCGAACAGGTACCACTGGATCTCCAGCCATGCATTCGAGCTGGTATTGATCGCATAACGAACGAGCGCATTACCGCTGCAAATCAGCACAGCCGCCAGCAATGCCCAGCTGATGGTAGTGCCGATCTTTTCGTTCATCGTATCGATGAAGCGGGAGAAGGACAATAAGGATGACATGGTCGGTTTTCTTTCGCGAAAATTGTTGACGCCGGGGAGGCATCCGATTGCAGAAAACCGCTGGCAGAATGCGCAGCTGATCGGCAGCGGGTACTTGGTACACCCTACTCGATACGCAGGCACGGCCAGTGTTCGTCTTGCCTCTCGCGCAGGCCCCTCGCGGACGATGCGCGCAGAAATGATCAGCGTCTCCCCAGTTCTTTTTTCTGCCGGATTTCGCCACTGCCGGCACCCCACCCCGGCAGGCTCTGGGTGGAATGGCGGCAAGCGTGACGACAATGTAGCCGCTGCTGCGATTGCTTTGTTATGTTGCTCTGCAACAGCAATGCAACGGCTTTACCGATCTCTTTTTTTTGCTACTGAGTAGACGTTTTATCACAACATTGCCCGAATAAAAATGCACCGGAGCCTCAGCTGTGGCAGCGGTGCATGGTTTTGTCAGGTTGGGTTCAGGCAGAGGTCAGTTCAGGCGTAAACGTGCGCTTTTTATCGCCGCAGTGACCTGATTTGGCGCAGTGCCGCCGAGATGATTTCGGGCCGCGACCGAGCCCTCGAGCGTCAGCACAGAGTAAACATCCTTATCGATCAGCGGCGAGAATTCCCGCAGTGCAGCGATAGAAAGTTCGCTCAGATCGCAGGATTTTTGTTCGCAGGCTCGAACAGCCATAGCCACTGCTTCGTGAGCGTCGCGGAATGGCAGGCCCTTCTTCACCAGATAATCTGCGAGATCAGTTGCCGTTGCATAGCCTTGCAGGGAGGCCGCGCGCATGGGCTCGGCTTTCACGCTGATGCCACCCGCCATATCGGCAAAGATACGCAACGTATCAATCAGGGTGTCGACGGTATCGAACAATGGCTCTTTGTCCTCCTGGTTATCTTTGTTATAGGCAAGTGGCTGCCCTTTCATCAGGGTCAGTAGCGCCATCAGATGGCCATTCACGCGTCCAGTCTTGCCACGCGCAAGCTCTGGTACGTCGGGATTTTTTTTCTGCGGCATGATCGAAGAACCTGTACAAAATCGATCAGCAATGTCAATGAAGCCCAGGCGCGGGCTCATCCAGATCACCAGTTCTTCCGACAATCGCGAGACATGCGTCATGACCAGCGCACCGGCGGCGCAGAATTCGATCGCGAAATCCCGATCCGAGACTGCATCCAGCGAGTTCAGACACACTTCATCGAAGCCAAGGGTCTTTGCGACGCGTTGGCGGTCAATTGGAAAAGTGGTGCCTGCGAGCGCGGCAGAGCCCAGCGGCAGACGATTGACGCGCTTGCGGCAGTCCAGCATACGCTCGGTATCGCGATTGAACATCTCCACATAGGCAAGCATATGATGACCAAAGGTGACTGGTTGCGCGACCTGCATGTGCGTGAATCCCGGCAGGATGGTGTCTGCGTGCTTTTCTGCCAAATCGAGCAGTGCCAGTTGAAATTGCTTCAGCAAGCCGACAATATCGTCTATTGCCGAGCGCAGGTACAGGCGAATGTCGGTCGCGACCTGATCATTGCGTGAGCGGCCGGTGTGAAGCCGCTTGCCGGCATCACCCACCAGTTCAGTCAGACGCTTCTCGATATTCAGGTGAACATCTTCCAGATCGAGCAGCCACTCAAATTTGCCGGCGGCGATCTCGGATTGAATCTGCGACATGCCACGCTGGATATCGTCATAGTCTTGCGCGCTGATGATTTTCTGGTGTGCAAGCATCTCGGCATGGGCGAGTGAGCCCAGGATATCGACTTCAGCAAGACGGTAATCGAAATACACAGAGGCGGTGTAGCGCTTCACGAGGTCGGAAACCGGCTCGGAGAAGCGTGCGGACCAAGCCTCATCCTTTTTGGAAAATTGGTCTGACATGATGATCGGGTAGACGATGACTAGCTACGATTATAGAGGAAGCAGATATTTACCTCGCTGGTGCCGGCCAGGGCATGGCGTTGCGGAAGGCGTAGGCGAGGTGGATCCCAGCTTTCGCTGGGAGGATGTTTTTGGCGGAGTAGGCTTTACACCGACATCTAAGCGGAAGCTCGGGCCCAGGACATGGAAAAACCTTTGGTCCGAGCGCCTGCACCAAGGATGCTGTCGATCAGCCGGTATTCCTGAGCCCCGCCGCAATACCATTGATCGACAAATGGATACCACGATGTACGCGAATGTCAGTCTCGCGTCCTTGCTCTTTCCAGCTGCGATGGCGTTTGATCAGTTCGACCTGCAAGTGATTCAGCGGGTCAAGGTAGGCGAAACGGTTTTTGATAGAACGTGCCAGCGTGGGGTTGTTTGCCAGCCGCTCTTTCGAGCCTGTAATCATCGACAGGCATTCAGTGCTTAACTCCAGCTCAGCGGTAATACGCTTGAAAATTGCATTGCGCAGCTTCTTGTCAGCCACCAAGCCGGAATACCGCGATGCCACGGCAAGGTCGGTCTTGGATAGCACCATGTCCATGTTGGATAACAGCGTAGAGAAAAACGGCCAGTCGCGGAACATCGTTTTCAGGGTCGCTAGTTTTTTCGCTCTCGCGGCGCTGCTGTCATCGGATAGCCAAGCCTCTACCGCACTGCCAAAACCGTACCAGCCCGGCAGTAGAAGCCGGCATTGTCCCCATGAGAAGCCCCAGGGAATGGCGCGCAGATCTTCAATGCGACGGGTCGATTTACGCGATGCGGGTCGCGAGCCGATGTTCAGTTCGGCGATCTCGGAGATGGGGGTGGCGGAGAAAAAATAATCCGTGAAACCAGGTGTTTCATAAACCAGATCGCGATACGCGCGATAAGCGTGACTTGACAGTGAATCCATCACTTGCTCGAACCCTTCACGCTGCTGCGCCCGCTTGCCGTCCGTTTGCAGCGGCGTCAGGCTGGCCTCGATCACGGCAGCCACGACCAGTTCAAGGTTGCGACGACCGATTTCGGGGTTGGAGAATTTGGAGGCGATGATTTCTCCCTGCTCGGTCAGCCGGAACTGGCCGTTCACAGTGCCCGCAGGTTGCGCCAGAATCGCCTCGTGACTCGGTCCACCGCCACGGCCCACCGTGCCGCCCCGGCCATGGAATAGTCTGAGCTTCACGCCATGATGCTCAAACACTTTGACCAGTGCCACCTCGGCTTTGTACAGCTCCCAGTTCGAGGTGAGGAAACCGCCATCCTTGTTCGAATCAGAGTAACCGAGCATGACTTCCTGTAGTTCCCTTTGCTGCCGCACCAGCGCACGCACAGATGGCATACCCAACCAGCTATCCATGATCGATGGCGCATTCCGCAAGTCGGGGATCGTCTCGAACAGCGGAATCACCATCAGCTGGGCTTGTGATGGTTCGCCGTGCCCAGATATACGCATGAGGCCGGTTTCTTTTTGTAGTAGCAGAACTTCCAGCAGGTCGGATACGGTTTCTGTATGAGAGATGATGTAGTTGCGAATCGCGCGCGCACCGAATTGTTCACGCACAAGACGCGCCATCTTGAGAACGGCAAGTTCGGACACCGTTTCGTCAGAGTAAGTTAGGTAGGGCGAGCGCAGCAGACGCGGCTGGGACAGCTCGGATAACAAAAGCGCAATCTTGTCTTCTTCGGATAATGCGGAGTAATCAGCGCAAACGCCAGCTTCTCGGAACAACTCAGTCAGCACCCGATCGTGTACATCGGAACTTTGCCGCATGTCGAGCGTCGCCAGGTGAAAGCCGAAAATATCTGCAGCGCGGCGAAGCGTATTCAGTCGCGGACGCGTCATCGCCAGTCCATGATTTGCGCGCAGCGAATCGCTGATCACATCCAGATCAGCAGTGAATTCGCTGATGTGATTGTAAGGAGCCAGCGCAGAGACTTCTTGTCGCAAGATGTTGGTTACGCCCAGTTTACGTGCGGTAGCGGCGAGGCGGGCATACACCGTGATCAGCGCACGCCGATATGGCTCGTCAGTACGATGCGGTGAGTTATCCGGTGAGGCATCCGCCATCGCCTCGAGCTCTGGGCTGACCGATACCAGTAGCGTGGAAATTGAGAGTTCAGCGCCCAGCGCATGTACCTCGTCGAGATAAAAATCCAGAATTGTTGTCGACTGGCGCGACATCGCGCGCGACATGGTCGAGGCATTCACGTTCGGATTACCATCGCGATCGCCACCGATCCAACTACCCATCTGAATAAAGGGCTGCATCGACAGGTGCTTGGAGTGGGGATATTGCTGCGTAAACTCGTGTTCGATGTCTTCCATCAGACCCGGAAGTTCGCGCAGAAAAGTGATCCGGTAATACGACAACGCATTTTCGATCTCGTCATCGACCGTGAGCTTCGAGTAACGAAGCATGCGCGTCTGCCACAACTTGGTAATTTCTGCGTGGAGTAACTGCGTATTGCGATTCCTCTCTGAGGCAGTTAGGGGAAGGTCGCGCGCCGCGAGTAGCCGAGCGATCTCGCGTCCGGCATCGAGAATACTTTTTCTCTGAACTTCGGTCGGATGCGCAGTGAGCACGGGCGAGATCAGTGCGTCATTAAAGAATGATTGCACCGCTTTTCCAGTCACGCCCGCCGCATCTAGTTTGGATAACGTTGCCGCAACGCTGCCCGGTTGCGGCGCCGAACCGGCGATCAGATGAGCTCGGCGGCGGCGATTGTGGTGCTGGTCTTCAGCGATATTGGCGAGATGAGAAAAATAGGAAAATGCTCTCACCACTGAATTGGTCTGGTCTCGGGTCAGTTTCTTCAGCAGCTTGTCGAGGTCCGCGCCGGCGGCCGCATCGGATTCGCGGCGAAAACGAACAGCGGTTTGCCGAATGGTTTCAACAATCTCGAACACCGCTTCGCCTTCCTGATGCCGGACAACGTCGCCGAGCAAGCGGCCCAGCAGGCGGATGTCTTCTCTCAGCGGAGCATCTTTATCCTGAGTTTTTCTTTGAGGTGGAGCTGCTGCTTTCTTTTTGATGGCCATGGCGGTGGTGTGCTTTCAGCGTCGAATGGGGCGACCCGGATTTTGGTCAGGTCGCGCAGAGGTCGCGTGATAGAATTCAACGATTATTTTTCAGCAATGACGAGCAGGTCGAAAGCTGTGCGAACCACGCGCAGCTAACCCGAAACAAAGAGTAGAGAGGCCGCGTTGAACTCATCATTTTCCGGAAAGCTGGTCATTGCGTCACGTGAGAGCCGTCTGGCCATGTGGCAGGCTGAAACGGTTCGGGCGCGCTTACTTCAATTATATCCCCACAGTACAGTAGAGATTCTTGGCATGACGACTCGAGGCGATCAGATTCTGGATCGCACCCTGTCCAAGGTGGGCGGCAAGGGTCTGTTCGTCAAAGAGCTGGAAGTCGCGATGCAAGAGGGTGCGGCCGACTTGGCAGTGCACTCGCTCAAAGATGTACCAATGGAGCTGCCCGAAGGTTTCGAGCTGGCTGCCGTGCTCGAGCGCGAGGATCCTCGCGATGCCTTCGTGTCCAACCAATACCAGAGCCTTGCCGATCTGCCTGCTGGTGCCATTATCGGCACCAGCAGCCTCCGTCGTCAGGCTCTGATAGCCGCGCGCTTTCCTCAACTGCTGATCCAGCCGCTGCGCGGTAATCTCGATACGCGTCTGGCCAAGCTCGATCGCGGCGAATACGCTGCCATCATTCTTGCAGCGGCGGGCCTGAAGCGGCTGGGCATGGCTGAACGCATTCGCAGTTTCATCGAACCCGATGACAGCCTTCCCGCGCCGGGTCAGGGTGCGATGGCCATCGAAATACCTTCTGGTCGCAGCGATCTGCAGGACTTGCTGGCGCCGCTGAACCACACGGATACTGAACTCGCCGTACGCGCCGAACGCACGCTTTCGCGCAGTTTTGGCGGCAGTTGCCAGGTACCGCTGGCGGCCTTCGCCACTGTGAACAAAGATGCAATGCGCTTACGCGCGATGGTAGCCACGCCCGACGGCAAGCGGATCGCCCGTGCCGAGATCAGCGGGTCGGCAGCGACACCCGAGGCCTTGGGCCAGGAGATTGCTCGTGTGCTGGAGGCGCAGGATGCGCAATCGATTCTCGCTGCTTGCAAGACCGAGTAAGGCGTGAAACAGGCTTGAAGAAGACGCCCGTCGTCATTACCCGTCCGCTGGCTCAGGCCGAGCCACTCGCCGCCCGGCTGTCCGCGCAATCCATCGATGCCCGTGTTTTCCCGCTGCTTGACATCCAGCCACTGCCGGATTCGGGCGCGCTGAGAGCCGCGCTTACCCGTCTGACTGACTACGCCATGGTGGCCTTCGTCAGCCCGAATGCGATCGATGCCGCCTTCGCGTACCTGACCGTATGGCCAGCGGGCGTGATCGCTGCAGTGGTTGGCGATGGCAGCCGGCAGGCGCTGGCACGGCACGGCGTGACTGACGCGACTGCCCGGGTCGTCAGTCCGGCCGACACTCGCCGCACCGACTCCGAAACACTCGTGGAGGTGTTGGACTTACCCTCGCTCGCCGGCAAAAAGGTGCTGATCGTGCGCGCCGAGACCGGGCGCGAGCTGCTCGCCGACCGTTTGCGGGAAGCTGGCGTGACCGTGGAACAGATCGCGGCTTACCGACGTAGTTCACCTGTGATGGACAAGGCACGCCGCCAGCAGCTGCAAGACCTGATTGCCGAGGACTGCGACTGGGTCATCACCAGCTCGGAGGCGCTGCGTTATCTGAAATCTGCCGCACTCGAGGCGTGCGGAGACAAGGGCTGGGCGCGTCTGCGCGAGGCTTGCCTGATTGTCCCGCACGAGCGTATCGCTGAAACTGCTCGCGAGCTCGAATTTGCTGTCGTGATTCAGACGGTTTCAGGCGACGAAGCCTTGATCGGCGCGATACAATCGCGTCCATGAGCGAACCGTCCACTCCAACTTCGTCAGTTTCGCCGCCGGAGCCGGTGGCGACAAGCGCAGCCCCGGCGAGCGCCGCTCATGCCGCCGCGCCCGCCGCGCCCGCAGAGCCCGCACCTCCTGAAGTATTGACGACCCCCTCGGCCGCACCTTCCACGGAAGGCGACCCTCACACGCCTGCCGCTTCGGGAGCCAGCCGCTGGCGCGGATGGCAGCTACGCATGCCCGTATCACTTGAAAACCGTGAGTCGCGGCAGAGGCTGGCCATAGGCCTGTTGATCTTTCTGCTGGCCCTGCAGTGGTGGACTTCGCGCACCGATATCAGTGACTTGCGCCGTGAACTTGCCCAGCGGCTGCAGTCCGGCGAAAACCTGAACACCCAGACCAAGCTGATCGCCAATCGCGTCGACGATGAGGTCAAGGCGCTCCAAGGCAAGGTGGCGGTGCTGGAAGCCAAGCAGGTCGAGTCGCAAGGCCAGCAGCTGGCGCTGGAGCAGCTATACCAAGATCTGGCAAAAAATCGCGACGATTGGGCGCTGGCCGAGGTTGAGCAAGTACTGTCAACGGCCAGCCAGCAGTTGCAACTGGCCGGCAATGTGCGTGGTGCGCTGATCGCCTTACAAAATGCTGATGCACGACTGTCTCGAGCTGATCGCCCTCAATTTATTGCCGTGCGGCGTGCGATTGCGCGCGACGTCGATAATCTCAAGAGCTTGCCGAGCGTCGATCTGACCGGTATTGCGGTGCGCATCGATGCGCTGATCGGGCAGGTGGATCTGATTCCATTACTGTCTGATGAAAAGCCATTTGTCGTCGCACCCTCGCCGAAATCAAAACTCTCCAAAGATGCCATCAAGGATTCTGGCAAAGAGGGCAGGGACGCCAAATCCAGCGCGGTAGATGACTGGCGCACTGCGTTATTGCAGCGCTGGACGGCTTGGAGCAGCGAGCTGTGGAATGAGATTCGTCAATTGGTGCGAGTGCGCTCGGTGAACAACCCTGAAGCGCTGCTGCTCTCTCCGGAGGAAGCATTCTTCGCGCGCGAGAACCTCAAGCTTCGCTTGCTGAATGCGCGCATGGCACTGTTATCGCGCAATGACTCTGCCTTCCGCAGCGATCTGCTGGAAGCTGATCGCGCGCTGCTGCGCTATTTCGATACGCGTGCAAGGCAGACCCAGGCAGCGCATGAAATCATCCGGCAGTTGCAGGACAGCGTGCTGAATATCGACATGCCTACGCTGTCACACAGCCTCGCTGCCGTGCGTCAATCGCGTTCGCGGCCCTGAACCGGCGGGCGGATATGCGTTTCTTCATCTGGCTACTGATTCTGTTTGCATCCGCCATCGGCCTGGCCGTCATGGCGCGCTTCAATCCGGGCAATGTGGTGCTGTTTTATCCGCCCTATCGCGTTGATCTCTCGCTGAATTTCTTCATCGTGCTGCTGGTCCTCGTCTTTGCGCTGCTGCTGGCTATTGTGACTGCTATCAGGGCGACGCTGGCAATGCCGCGCCGGGTCGAACAATATCGCGCCACACGGCAGCTGCGTGAGTCAGGTCGCGCTCTGAATGAGGCGCTGCAAAGCTTTCTGGAGGGGCGTTTTGGTCGTTCGGAGAAACTGGCCGAGCGCGCATTGCTCTCTCCCGACCATGCTGGACTGGCGGCGCTGATCGGTGCGCGAGCAGCGCAACGCTTACAGCAACCGTCGCGTCGCGATGACTGGCTGGAGAAAGCCCATATCGATGACAGCCTTCGCACCGCGCGGCTGATGACGACGGTCGAATTGCTGGCAGAGGATATTAAAGAAACGGATGTGGCGCTCGAAGCACTTCAGGCGTTGAACAATGCAGGCATACGTCACACGCAAGCTCTCAAGCTCGCGCTCAAGGTGCACCAAAATGCGCGCAACTGGCCCGAGGTACTGCGGCTGGTTCGACTGCTGGACAAGCATAAGTCGCTGCATCCGACGCTGTCCCGCCGGCTGCGCGACATGGCCTACGAGGCACTCATGCCTAAGGCCAGCGAAGACCCCGAGTCTCTCAAGTTGTTATGGTCAAAGGTTCCGACTGAAGACCGGCACAGCGCGGTCGTGGCGGTTCAGGCAGCGAGCGCCTTCATGAAGATCGGTCAACAGATCGAGGCAGCTGCCATCATTGAGAACGCGCTCGCCGCTCAGTGGGATCCGCGGTTGCTGCGTGCCTATCGCCAATGTGCAGCACCCGAAGGTTCTGCGACGCTGTTGAAACAAATCGAGCATTGCGAGCACTGGTTGCGCGAGCGGCCTAACGACACCGACATCGCGCTTGCGTTGGGCGTGCTGTGCTTCCGACAGAAGCTGTGGGGCAAGGCGCAGCGACATCTCGAACAATCCCTGTCGGGCGGCGATCTCGCGATTCGTCAGGAGGCTCATCTGCGGCTTGCGCAACTGCATGAGGCACTCAATCAAACCGAGGCCGCAGCAGAACATTATCGTCGGTGCGCCCTCACTACGCAGCAGACCGCGTAGTAGATTTTCAAACAGGCACTGATCCGTCCGTCATGATCCTTGCAGTAAGGAAGCGGCAAGCAGGCCGGGCTATAATCTCGGGCTTTGGTTTTTATTTACAACTCCTGAGGTCAAGATGAGTTTGAACCTGGTACCGGCTGGCCGTGACTTGCCGAATGATTTCAATGTGGTGATCGAGATCCCGATGAACGCTGATCCGATCAAATATGAAGTGGACAAAGAATCTGGCGCGATTTTCGTCGACCGCTTCATGGGTACGTCGATGCATTACCCGTGTAACTACGGTTATGTTCCACACACGATCGCAGACGATGGCGACCCCGTTGATGTGCTGGTGATTACGCCTTTCCCGTTGCTCCCCGGCGTGGTTGTACGCTGCCGTCCCATTGGTGTCTTGAAAATGCAGGACGAATCCGGCGGTGATGCGAAGGTGCTGGCCGTGCCTGTGGACAAAGTGCTACCAATCTACACGCACTGGCAAAAACCCAGCGATATGAACGACCTTCGTCTGCAGCAGATACAGCATTTCTTTGAGCACTACAAAGATCTCGAACCCGGAAAATGGGTGAAGGTCGATGGTTGGTACGGCCCGGAAGAGGCTCGTGACGAGATCATGAGCGGTGTCGAGAACTACAAGAAAGCAGCCAGCAAACCTAATTTCTGAGTTGTCATTCGTCGTTCTCCACCGAGGGCGCCGCATGCGGCGCCTTTTTCATGATCGCGTCATCGTTGCGCAGCACGAAACGGATTGCGCTCATTGAGCTCATCGACATAGGCGCTGATGCCTTCGCCTTCGCGCGCGAGAAAGCGTTCGACCGCATCCGAAAAATCAGGATGCGAGAGCCAGTGAGCAGACCACGTCTGTTGCGGCAGGAAACCACGTGCCATTTTGTGCTCGCCCTGAGCGCCACCCTCGAACGCAGCAATCTTTTGCTCGATGCAGAATTCCAGCGGTTGGTAGTAGGCTGTCTCGAAATGCAGGCAAGGGTGATGCTCAACCGCGCCCCAATAGCGACCGTAGAGCGCCTGCTGATCGTGAATCAGCAGCGATGAGGCAATTGGTTTACCCTCCCGTTCCGCTATGACGAGAAGAATATTCTCTGGCATCGCTTCGCCGATTCGCAGAAAAAAATCCAGATTCAGATAGGGTGTCGAGTAGTGCGCACGGTAGGTATGGTCATAGCAGCGCTTGAAGAACTTCCAGTCCGCCTCTGTCGCATCGGTACCGGGCAGGCGCCGCATTGAGATACCCGCCTCGGCAACCTTGCGTCGCTCGGCACGGATGTTTTTGCGTTTTTTTTGCTCCAGCGTTGACAGGAACTGCTCGAAGTGGTCGTAGCCATCGTTTTGCCAGTGAAACTGCACACCTTTACGCAGCATGAAACCGGCGTCTTGCAGCAACCGGGCCTCGGTTTCAGGGGGATACAGAATATGCGTGGATGACAGGCGGCTGGCTTCCTGCACACCCAGCAAGGCAGTAATCAATGCAGCGCGCGCCTGATCATCTGTTGCCAGCAAACGGCTACCCGTAATCGGGGTAAACGGTATCGCCGACAACAGTTTCGGGTAGTACTCCAGCCCATTGCGTCGGTAGGCATCTGCCCATGCCCAGTCGAACACATATTCACCATAAGAGTGCAACTTTGCATACATTGGCAGTGCAGCGAGCAGCACATCGTCCTGCCACAGACTCAGGTATTGCGGCTGCCAGCCTGCGAACTCATCAGCGCATCCCAAGCTGGTGCCCCGGCCTCGCTGAGACTGGACAGTATGCGCGTGCGATAATTCCGGTTTTGCAGAATTGCCCTTTCAGAAGCGTCTTTGAAGCGACTTTATCGATGAAAAGCCAGCGTGCAGTCCATGTCGCGATCGCTCAGATCAACAGCACGGTCGGAGATCTTGCCGGCAACAGCGAACGCATCGCCCGCGCGGCGCGGCAGGCTGCTGCCCTTGGGGCGGACATCGTGCTCACGCCCGAGTTATCGTTGGTTGGCTACCCGCCCGAAGATCTGCTGCTACGGCGCTCATTCTACGCAAAATCGGGGCAGGCGTTGGAAGCTCTGGCCGCCAGTCTCGCCGAACTTAAAGATCTGCACGTCATCGTCGGGCATCCGCTGCAAGAAGACGAGCTGAGCTACAACGCGGCATCCGTTCTGTGCAACGGCCAGCTGATCGCGACTTACCGTAAACACGCGCTGCCGAATTACACCGTGTTTGATGAAAAGCGATATTTCAGCGCTGCAGATGAGGTTTGTACCTTCACGGTCAAAGATACCTGCTTTGCGATCAACATTTGCGAAGATACCTGGTTCCCCGAGATGCCTGCCAAAGCCCGCGCCGCGGGTGCGCAGGTGCTGCTGGTGCCGAATGCGTCGCCATACCACATGAACAAGCAGCACCTGAGGCTGGATGTGATGCGCGAGCAGGTCAGCGCTCAGGGGTTGGCGCTGGTGTATGCCAATTTGGTGGGTGCGCAGGATGAACTGGTATTCGATGGGGCCTCTTTCGTCATGAACGCCGCCGGCACAGTCTGTGTGCAACTGCCGTCTTTCGACGAATCCCTCGTGGTGGTCGAATTTGATGCAGGACAGCCGCAGCCGCAGCCCATGCACGAGGCGTTGTCGACAGATGCCCAGGTCTACTGCGCGCTGGTGATGGGCGTGCGCGACTACGTGGGCAAGAACGGTTTTCCAGGTGCCATCATTGGTCTGTCCGGTGGTGTCGATTCTGCGCTGACGCTGGCAATCGCGGTCGATGCGCTGGGCGCCGACAAGGTGCGTGCGGTCATGATGCCTTCGCCTTACACCGCCGAGATTTCTTGGATTGACTCTCGCGACATGGTGTCGAGGCTAGGCGTTCGTTATGATGAGATACCGATAGCCGCCTGTTTCGATGCATTCAATGCTTCGCTGTCTCCGATGTTTGCCGGTCTGCCCGAAGACACTACGGAGGAGAATCTTCAGGCACGCATACGCGGTACCTTGCTGATGGCGCTCTCCAACAAGACCGGCGCGATCGTGCTCACCACCGGCAACAAGAGTGAGATGGCAACCGGCTATTGCACTTTGTATGGCGACATGGCGGGCGGCTACGCGGTGATCAAAGACATCGCCAAGACCTTGGTCTACCGGCTGTGCCGTTACCGAAATAGCATCAGCAATATCATCCCTGAGCGCATCCTGACTCGCGCGCCCTCGGCGGAACTGCGGCCCAACCAGACCGATCAGGATTCCCTACCGCCCTATGAGGTGCTGGACGGTATCCTGAGAATGTATATGGAAGAAGCGCAGGGCGTTGCAGAACTGCTGGCCGCCGGGTATCGTAAGGAAGATGTCGAGCGAGTGGTGCGGCTGATCAAGATCAACGAATACAAGCGCCGGCAGGCTCCGGTCGGCCCGCGCGTTACGCACCGTGCGTTCGGGCGCGACTGGCGTTATCCGATTACTTCGAAGTTCAAAGAGTGAAGCAGAGCGCAAAGTAAAGCGTAAAGTTCAAATTTGTAGACAAGGAGCATTCAGTGAAACAGATCACCGCCATCATTAAGCCTTTCAAACTTGACGAAGTCCGTGAGGCACTGGCTGCCGTGGGCGTCACTGGTCTGACCGTCACCGAGGTCAAGGGCTTCGGCCGCCAGAAAGGTCATACTGAGTTGTATCGTGGCGCCGAGTATGTGGTGGATTTCTTGCCGAAGGTGAAAGTCGAGGCCGTGGTTAGCGAAGATGTGGTCGAACATGCCGTCGAGGCGATCGTCAAGGCGGCGCGCACGGGCAAGATTGGTGATGGCAAGATTTTTGTTCGGGCGGTTGAGCAGGTCATTCGTATTCGTACTGGCGAGACCGGCGTCGAGGCAGTTTAAGTCTGCTGCCGGCGTAAGCATAGATTCCGGCTTTTGCCGGAATGACGAAGCAGGGGGGAACTACCCCTTCAGCAGCACCATCAATGCCCCGCTGCCGCCATCTGCAGCGCGTGCCTGCACAAAGGCGATCACTTCGTCTTTCTGCACCAGCCAGTTGCGTACTTTGCTCTTGAGAACTGGCTTCTTGTTCATCGAGCCAAGCCCTTTGCCGTGAATGATGCGCACGCAGCGAAACCCCCGTTTTACAGAGTTGCGTATGAACTGACCAAGCGCCTCCCGCGCCTGGTCGGTGCGAAGGCCATGCAGATCCAGCTGGTCTTGCATGACCCAGCCACCGCCGCGCAATTTACGCATCACATCCGGGCCAATGCCACCGCGAGCGAAGCTCAGCGTCTCGTCGACATCGAGCAAGGTATCGATGCTGAACTCATCCGACAATGATTCTTGCAACGCGGCTTCCTCGTCCGCCATGCGCTGATGCGCAATCGGAAGCGGTCGCGGCGTGGGCAAGGGGACGCGAGGCGCTGCCTTGATCGGCGTGACATCGCCCATGCTGTGTCGGAACAGATTAGCTTCTCGCTCTTGCTCTCGCCGTTCGCGCTCCGCCTTGCTCGCGGCCTCGGCATTCGCCTTGAGCCTTTGCTGCAATGCCTTGAGCTGGGCAAGGTCCTTGATCATGCAGGCCTCCTTCGGAAGGAACTGCGCAGGGGTCGCGCCGGGAGCCTTACTCCTGGCTTTCCAGATAGCGCTGAGCGTCCAGCGCGGCCATGCAGCCAGTACCGGCGCTGGTGATCGCCTGACGATACACATGGTCTTGCACATCGCCAGCAGCAAATACGCCTTCAATGCTGGTCATTGTGGCCATGCCCTCGAGGCCACTGCGGGTGATAATGTAACCATTGCGCATCTCGATCTGGCCTTCAAAAATTCCGGTATTCGGCTTGTGGCCGATCGCGACAAATAGCCCGTGCACGGTCAGCGGTTTGGTATGGCCATCTTTGGTGGACTTTATCACCAGCCCGGTCACGCCGCTGTCATCACCGGTGACTTCCTCGAGCGTGTGATTCCACTCGATCGCGACCTTGCCTTCTTCGGTCTTTGCCATCAGACGGTCGATCAGGATGGGCTCGGCGCGGAATTTGTCACGTCGATGAATCACGGTGACTTTGCTGGCGATGTTTGACAGGTAGAGCGCTTCTTCCACCGCCGTATTGCCGCCGCCCACCACGGCAACTTCCTGGTTCCGGTAGAAGAAACCGTCGCAGGTTGCGCACGCCGACACGCCCTTGCCCATGAAGGCCTGCTCAGAGGGCAGGCCCAGGTACTGGGCTGATGCGCCGGTGGCGATGATCAGTGCATCGCAGGTGTACACGCCGGAATCGCCTTCCAGGCGGATCGGCTTTTCTTTCAGGTGTGTGGTGTGAATATGATCAAAAATGACTTCGGTGTTGAAGCGCTCCGCATGCTGCAGCAGCCGCTGCATCAGCTCAGGTCCTTGCACACCCATGGGGTCGCCTGGCCAGTTTTCCACGTCGGTGGTGGTCATCAGCTGACCGCCTTGTTCTACGCCGGTAATCAGCACCGGTTTGAGGTTGGCGCGCGCGGCATATACCGCAGCGCTGTAGCCGGCAGGGCCGGAACCAATGATCAGTACACGAGCATGTTTGGGGCTGGACCGATAGCAGGAGCTTGGCGGAGAGGAAAAAGCCTTCCGGGAGGGAGTATCATCTCGGGTTGATTCATGCGATATTGCCGCACCGATCAGCGCCGCAAGCCCGAAATTATAGTGGAACTGAGCGTCTGGTACCGGCGGCAGCGGCAGCCTGCAGAAACTACAGCAACCCCTGGATTTCATGACAAGAACCACCTCTTCGTACACGCGCACGCCGCCGGAGCCCGCACCCGATCCCTTGCCGAATCGCCTGATCCGGCTGCTGTCTGAGGCCCGCTGGTTGGTATTGGCCGTCGCTTGTGCCTACTTGACCCTGGTGCTATTCACCTATTCCCCGACCGATTCCGGCTGGTCGCACGCAGGTATCGCGCTTCGTCCGACCAACTGGGGCGGTTCGGCCGGTGCCTGGCTGGCCGATTTGATGCTGTACGTATTCGGGTTCTCTGCCTGGTGGTGGAGCGTTGCGTTGATGGCGGGCGTCTGGGTCAGCTACCGCCAGTTGGCTAACCGCTTCCTGCTGCAAAAAGAACCTGAGAAACGGCATCGCTACGAACTGGTTATACGCACCGCTGGCTTTGTGATGCTGATACTAGGTAGCTCCGGTCTGGAGTACGTGCGCATGTACACGCTGAAGGTGAAGCTGCCTCGTGATCCCGGCGGTGTGCTGGGCGAGCTGGTTGGTGGAGCCGCTCAGACAACCTTTGGCTTTGATGGTGGCACGCTGATTTTGCTGATGCTGTTTGGTCTGGGTTTTTCGCTGTGCTTCCATGTGTCGTGGATGGCGGTCGCAGAGAGGCTCGGCGGTGGAATAGAGAGTTTCGCGCAGTGGATGGTGCAGTTGTATGCCGAACGTCAGGACCGAAAGGTCGGTCAGGAAGCTGCCGTCAAGCGTGAAGAGGTCGTCGTCCAGGAACGCGCGCGCATCGTCGAGGCCAAGGCTACCTCCCCGATACAGATTGTGCCGCAGGTGGTGCACGTGCCCAAGTCAGAGCGGGTGGAAAAGGAAAAGCAAGTATCGCTCTTCCTGGATATGCCCGATACCAATCTGCCGCCACTGTCGCTGCTTGATGAGCCACCTGCAGAACAAGAAACCGTCACGGTCGAGACACTGGAATACGTCAGCCGTCTGATCGAGAAGAAACTCTCTGACTTTGGTGTGGAAGTGAAAGTCGTCGCGGCCTACCCTGGCCCGGTCGTCACGCGCTACGAGATCGAGCCGGCAACCGGCGTGAAGGGTAGCCAGATCGTTAATCTCGCCCGTGATCTCGCGCGCGCCCTGTCGCTGGTATCAATCCGTGTTGTCGAGACTATTCCCGGCAAGAATTACATGGGCCTTGAGCTACCCAATCCCAAGCGTCAGATCGTACGCCTGACCGAGATCCTTGGCTCGAAGGTGTACAACGACAATGGCTCTCTGCTGACCATTGGTTTGGGCAAAGATATTGCGGGTAATCCGGTAGTGGCCGATCTGGCCAAGATGCCACACTTGCTGATCGCCGGTACCACGGGTTCGGGTAAATCGGTGGGCATCAACGCGACCATCCTTTCGCTGCTGTACAAGGCCGACCCGAATCAGGTGCGACTGATTCTGATCGATCCGAAAATGCTGGAACTGTCGATTTACGAAGGCATTCCGCATCTGCTGGCGCCCGTGGTCACCGACATGCGTCAGGCCGGCCACGCGCTGAACTGGGCGGTCAATGAGATGGAACGCCGCTACAAGCTGATGTCCAAGCTGGGCGTGCGAAATCTAGCCGGTTACAACCAAAAGATTATTGACGCTGACAAAAAAGAAGAAAAGATACCCAACCCATTCAGCCTGACGCCTGATGCGCCGGAGCCTTTGGAGAAGCTGCCGACCATCGTCATCATCATCGATGAACTCGCTGATCTGATGATGGTGGTTGGCAAGAAGGTCGAAGAACTGATCGCTCGTATCGCACAAAAGGCACGCGCCGCTGGCATCCATCTGATACTCGCGACTCAGCGTCCGTCGGTCGACGTGATCACTGGTCTGATCAAGGCCAATATTCCGACCCGGATCGCCTTTCAAGTGTCTTCCAAGATTGATTCGCGCACCATTCTCGATCAACAGGGAGCCGAAGCACTGCTAGGTATGGGCGACATGCTGTATCTGCCACCCGGGACGGGTCTGCCGGTACGTGTGCATGGTGCCTTTGTCGGTGATGACGAAGTGCACCGCGTGGTCGACCATCTGAAATCTCAGGGGGAGCCCAACTATATCGAAGGCATACTTGAAGGCGGTGTGGCAGAAGACGGTGGTGACATCGGTGTCATTGGCGCGCCGAGCGGAGAAGCCGATCCGATGTATGACCAGGCGGTCGCCATCGTGCTCAAGAACCGCCGTGCATCGATCTCTCTGGTGCAGCGCCATCTGCGCATTGGTTACAATCGTGCGGCGCGCCTGCTTGAACAGATGGAGCAGAGTGGCATCGTCTCGGCGATGCAATCGAATGGTAATCGCGACATTCTCGTGCCGACTAGCAATCCTGAGTAAACCTCCGCCAGAGTTTGACGTGAAGCCAACCTATCTCTTACCGCTGTTGTTATGCCTGCCGTTATGGGTGGATGCCTCTGCGCTGGAGCAGTTCCGCACTTTTGTTGCTGCCACCAAGAGCGCCCGCGGCGAATTCACCCAGCGCATGGTGAAAGAAGAAAGCGGCAAGCTGCATACCTCAGCTCCCTCATCCGGAAATTTTCTGTTTGCACGTCCTGGGAAATTCATCTGGTCTTACCAGAAGCCTTATGAACAAGTGCTGCAAGCAGATGGCGAGAAACTCTACATTTACGACAAAGACCTGAATCAGGTCACGATCAGGACACTGGGTAACGCGATTGGCTCCTCCCCGGCAGCAATACTGTTCGGCAGTAATGACTTGGAGAAGAATTTCACCCTGTCTGAAGCAGGTGCCCGAGATGGGATTGAATGGCTGCAAGCGATACCCAAGGCAAAGGATACGCAGTTCGAGAAAATCGGTATTGGCCTCAGGGATGGTGTACCCGTCGCGATGGAGTTGCGCGATAGTTTTGGGCAGGTGTCAATACTGTCCTTTAACAAATTCGAAAAAAATCCTGTACTGCCGAGCGGGCAGTTCAAGTTTGTGATGCCCAAGGGGGCAGACGTCTTGCAACAGTAATCATCCGCCACCATGACCACACCTCTGGCAGAACGTCTGCGTCCGGCCACCCTTGATGAGGTCATCGGCCAGCAGCATCTGCTCGGACCCGGCAAACCTTTGCGCGTGGCATTCGCTTCGGGCCAGCCACATTCGATGATTCTTTGGGGGCCGCCGGGTGTTGGCAAGACCACACTCGCGAGGCTGATGGCGCAGGGCTTCAATTCAGAATTCATTGCGCTGTCTGCAGTGTTATCTGGTGTGAAGGATATCCGCGAGGCGGTCGAGCGCGCACAAATTTTTCAGGCAAACTCAGGTCGCCAGACGATACTCTTCGTCGACGAGGTTCATCGATTCAACAAGAGCCAGCAAGATGCTTTTTTACCCCATGTCGAGAGCGGATTGTTCACCTTTATCGGCGCGACTACAGAGAACCCCTCATTCGAGGTCAATAGTGCGCTGCTGTCGCGTGCTGCGGTCTATGTGCTGAAATCGCTCAGCGAAGACGATCTGTCGCAGCTGGTGGATCGCGCGGTCTCGCTCGACAGCGATATTCGCATTGATGACGACGCAAAGCAGATATTGGTTGCCAGTGCCGATGGTGATGGCAGAAAGCTGCTGAACAATGCCGAGATCGCATTACGCGCAGCACTTCAGAATAAGCAGACAAGCATCGATAGAGCACTGCTCAAAGAGAGCCTCGGTGATACGCTGCGTCGCTTTGACAAAGGTGGCGACGCGTTCTACGACCAGATATCTGCATTGCATAAGTCCGTGCGCGGATCCAACCCGGATGCTGCGCTCTACTGGTTGGTGCGGATGCTCGATGGTGGCGCCGATCCTCGCTATCTGGCGCGGCGGCTGATTCGCATGGCCACCGAGGATATTGGCCTCGCTGATCCGCGCGCATTGCAGCTCACGCTCAATGCCGCAGATACCTATGAGAGACTCGGTTCACCCGAAGGCGAACTGGCGCTGGCTGAGGCGACGATCTTCCTCGCCTGTGCCGCTAAATCGAACGCTGCCTACAAGGCCTACAATGCCGCCAAAGCCTTTGTCTCCAAGGACACATCCCGTCCGGTGCCAGAGCATTTGCGCAATGCGCCTACCCAACTGATGAGGCAGCTTGGCTACGGCAAGCTCTACCGGTATGCACATGACGAGCCCGACGCTTATGCCGCCGGCGAGACTTATCTGCCGGAGGGTATACCGGAGCCTAACTGGTATCAGCCCACACCTCGTGGGCTGGAAGGCAAGATCGGTGAGAAGCTGGCGTTTTTGAGGCAGCTGGATGTCGAAGCGCGCGAGCGGGACAAAAAGAAATGATTCGCTGAAATCTGCGACCTCAGCCAGGATTTTGGAGGAAGCGCAATTTTGCACTCAAGCGTCTGACCGAACCGTGAAGAATGTTTCGGCTGCCAGACGGTTCGCAGATTACCAAGTGCCGAGACCCCGATAGACGGCCTTCTCAGTTTAGGCAAGCATGGCAGACGCCCTTGATACAATCTCAGCTTTGCCAAGCAAGCCCAAGTCAGCCAACCCATCATGATCGACATCCAACTCCTCCGCAAGGACATCGACGCCATCGCCGCCCGTCTGGCTCAGCGCAAATTCAAACTCGACGTTGCCGCCTTCAATGCGCTGGAAGCCGAACGCAAGGCCATACAGACACGCACTGAGGAGCTGCAGTCCAAGCGCAACAGTTTGTCCAAGCAGATCGGCATCCTGAAAGGCAAGGGTGAGGACGCGAGCGCTGTCATGGCGGAGGTGGCAGGTATTGGTGATGAGCTCAAGTCCTCAGCCGATCAGCTCGATGTCGTGCAGGCCAAGCTGTCTGAATTCATGTTGGCGATACCTAATATCCCGCACGAGTCGGTCCCGGCGGGTCATGATGAGACTGGCAATGTCGAAGTGCGCAAGGTCGGCACACCCCGCCAGTTCGACTTTGAGGTCAAGGACCACGTCGATCTTGGCGCACCGCTGGGCCTGGACTTTGACACAGGGGCCAAACTGTCCGGCGCACGCTTCACCGTCATGAAGAGCGGCATTGCCCGGCTGCACCGCGCCATCGCTCAGTTCATGCTCGACATCCACACCAGCGAGCACGGCTACACCGAGTGCTACACGCCTTACATCGTCAGCAGCGATACTCTGCGCGGTACCGGTCAGCTGCCCAAATTTGAGGCCGATCTGTTCGCCGTGAAGAAGGGTGGGCAGGAAGGTGAGGGCGAATCGTTGTACCTGATTCCCACGGCCGAAGTCACGCTGACCAATTTCGTCCGTGATGAAATCATCAACGCCGATCAGCTACCGATGCGACTGGTTGCGCATTCGCCATGCTTCCGTTCAGAAGCAGGCAGCTATGGTCGCGACACGCGCGGCATGATCCGCCAGCACCAGTTCGACAAGGTCGAGATGGTGCAAATAGCCAGCCCGGAGCACTCGTACCAGCAGCTGGAAGAAATGTGCAGCCACGCAGAGAACATTCTCAAGAAACTCGGGTTGCCGTACCGCGTGATTACTCTGTGCACGGGTGACATGGGCTTCGGATCGGCGAAGACATACGACCTCGAGGTCTGGCTACCTGCGCAGAATACCTACCGAGAGATCTCCTCAGTTTCCAACTGCGAAGCCTTCCAGGCCCGCCGCATGCAGGCGCGATTCCGTCATGCGCAGGGCAAGCCCGAACTGCTGCACACCTTAAATGGCTCTGGCCTCGCGGTAGGGCGCACGCTAGTGGCCATTCTGGAGAATTACCAGCAGTCAGACGGCAGCATCATCGTCCCCGAGGCACTTTGGTCTTATATGGGCGGCCTGAAAGTGCTCAAACCCTGAACTTGACGACCCTGCACTGCTTCTGAAAGGTCGGGACTTACTCGTAGGGTGAGACTTCTGCTACAATCGCGAGCTTTCGGAAACGCCCGTTTTGTTTTCGACCCCGGAGAGGTGGCAGAGTGGTCGAATGTACCTGACTCGAAATCAGGCGTACGTGCAAGCGTACCGTGGGTTCGAATCCCACCCTCTCCGCCAAGTACTAACGTTAGCTTCAACAGCTCTGTATATCCAAGAGCGTGCGTCGATCGCGCATAACTTGTTCAACACATGTATTCACCACATGGGTTGACCAGCAGGGAGTGGGCTCCAGCGTCATGTCGTACCAGTGCTTTTCATTAAACCGAAAGCATCTCTATCGACGAACAACGACCAAACGAATCGTAATCCACGTCCGTGGCTCTACCGACAAATAGATCGTAGACGATCAACTCATCCAACTCCGCAGTCTGTATGAACGACTTGCCTACGCCATCGTTCAAGAGCATACAGGCAGCGACATCTCAAGCGCAGAGACTCGCAATGATCGCCTTGCGCTACGCGCGCTCATGAGAGACGCCATACTCAGCCACTTTGACATGGTGGTGTGCTGGAACATCGACGGGCTCGGCAGGCCACTCCAGAAGTCGGTCGAGATACTCAACTAGTTACAAACATTCGGTGTAACAATATCTACTGTCAGCAACAAAGCATGGACGCCATCACTCCATCGCCCTGAGTTAGTCAATAAATTTCATGTAGTGCATCGGGTTCGATTGATTCACCAGCGTTTCGAACAGGCTCATTTACTGCCCTAACCGCATCTAGTTCAGCCACTTGGCCAACACCAGGGAAACTGAATAATCTCAGCATATGTTGTTGAGTCACCCGTCAGACGAGACAAGATGGGTGAGCCCGCGCCAATCAATACAACGGGTAATTGCTGTTACTGCAATATTGAAGTCAGTCACGAGGTAGAATCTCCCAAGACTAAGTCAAATTGTCCAGTGAATCGGTCTCGTTTTACCCCCGAATTAACTTGAGGGCAGGTCACAATGTTTTGTTTTTGATACGAGCTCGAGCGCATTGATCCGTCCGCTGACCGGTGAATGATGGCTCGGTGCTCAGCGAAGTTTTTTCTTGACGCTGCAGGGTTGTTCCCTCTATCTTTCCGAGGTGGATGAATTCTGAATTCAGAGTGCCTCCCATGTTCGTTGCTATATTGAGTACGAATAGTAAAAAAATAAATAACCGTAAAAAATTTTGGCGCCTGGGCTTCATCATCGAGCCCATGACATCGGGAGACAAGACATGCAGCCCAAGTTCAACAATAAAAATAAATTACTTAGTGCTTTTCTGATGCTGGCCGCAGCAGGATCGGTCCAGGCACAGGAAAAGACGCTCAAGATTTATGGCATCGGTGCCAAGAGCGGCGTGGTTGGCATATTCGGCCAGCAGAGCGAGGCAGCCATGCAGGCAGCAGCCGCCATCATTAACAAGTCGGGTGGCGTGACGCTCGGCGATGGTTCAAAAGCCAAGCTGGTGATCGAATATCTCGACGATCGCTGCAATCCAGAAGAGGGCATCAATGCACTGCGGAGAATCGCCTCTCAGAACGATGCCATCGTGGCAGTCGGTCCGACCTGCTCGAATGTGGCCGAGCCGGTGTTCGGTATCCTTCAAAAGAAAGTCGGCGATGCGTCGGACTCGGGTGTGCAGTTCCCGATGTATACCGATGTGGCAGCCAAAGGCGGTCTCGCGGCAATGTCCCAGTGGGCGTTCCGAAACGTCCCTAGCGAAGCGAACATGTACAAGTCAGTGTTCGAATGGGTCAAGACGACGTGGCCCGATTACAAAACCTTCTGGGGTGGCGTAGAAAAAGACTTCGCGCACAGCAACGCCACATTCAATGTCATCAAAGCCCAGGCAGGCGCGAATGGACTCGAAGTCAAAGGGCAGAGCGAATGGCTGCTCAATGACATTAACTTCTCCAACCAAGTGCGTGAAATCAAGCGCGCCAATGTCGATGTCGTTGCGATCTCGGCTCACCCGTTCACCACCTGTGGTGTGCTGAAAGAAATGGCGCGCCAGAACGTTAAGCCCAAGCTGTTGATCGGTCTGACTTCATCATCCAGCATGGAGACCCTCAACGGCTGCGCACAGCAGGCCGAAGGACTGGTGATCCCGACCAGTTTTGCGCCAGTCACTGACGAAGCCAAGAAAGCGGCGGCAGCTGTGCAGGCCGTCAATCCCAAGTACAACATGGACCTGCACAACGCGGCAGCCTTCGAGAACATCTTCACACTGAAAGAAATCATCGAGAAGCAAAAGGTCATGGGTCGTCCGGAGACGGTACAAGCTGATCGTCAGAAGATTCGTGATGGCCTCGCTGGCATGAAACAATCTCAGGGCCTGATCGGTAAAGTCGGACGTACCGAAGACCGCGAAGCCATCAAGCCTTATCTTTTCGTGCAAGCCAAAGGCGGCCACTGGGTCGTCGCGCACACGCCTAACCAGTAAGCGGTCGGGTAGTTAGTGTCCTAGTGCGGCCGGGTTCCCCGGCCGCCTTTACAACTTTTTTTTTGGCGCCGCATGGACTTACTGGATCTGATCGATCTCACGCAGTCCGTCATTGACGGACTGCTTTTCGGTGCGACCTATGCACTCATCGGGATCGGCTTTACATTGATCTTTGGCGTGATGCACAAGATCAACCTGTCGTATGCCGCGACATCGGTGGCGGCTGCCTATCTGAGCCTGGTGGTTGTGAACATCGTGCCAACCCCCGTCGTGTACATGGCGGCAGCACTGATGGGAGGTGTGCTCGGGTGGCTGGTCTATCTGGTGTGTTTTCGCTTCCTGCCAATCAACAATCCCCGAGCCACGCTACTGTCTACGGTGGGCATGCTGCTGGCGATTGAAGAGTTCATTTCGCATATTACGCATGGCATGCCACTGAATTTTCCGGCGATGTTCCAGAATGCGAACATTGAGCTGGGCTCGTTTTTTGTTCGTGGCGATCTGCTGTTTGTTTTTGTGCTTGGCTGCATGGTCATGGTGGCGCTCATACAGCTGCTGAAGCGAACGCGTCTTGGTCTGGCAACACGGGCTGTGGCGCAGCAGCCGGTTGCCGCTCAGCTTTGTGGCATGGGCATCGCCAGCACCAATGTCAGCACCTTCGTCATCGCCGGTCTGCTGGGCGGGACCGCAGGCGCCATGACGGGAGCAGCAGTCGGTGTGCTGTCACCCTTGCTTGCGCTGCCATTGACGATCAAAGGCTTGGTCGTGACTGTGATCGGTGGTCTGGGAAGCATTCCCGGAGCGATCGTGGCAGGCCTGATCGTGGGCGCCTGCGAGAATCTTTTTCAGTTCTTGCGCGGCGTTAGCGAGCGTGACATCTATGTGATGCTGTTGCTGTTTGTGTTTTTGGTGTTCCGACCGGGTGGGCTGTTTGCTGTTCCCGGTGGCCGGGATTAAACGACTCGCGAGATCACATGGATTTCTACCTTGGATTAGCACAGATCATCGGGATTCACACCTTGCTGGGTCTGTCTGCATGGTGCGTGCTTCATACGGGACAGGTGAGCCTGGCGCAGGGGGGCTTCTTTGCCATCGGTGCCTATGTGGCGGGTATGATGACGGCCGTCTGGCACTGGCCATTGGCACTGGCTTTGGGTATGGGAGCGACTGTCGCCTGTCTGGTGGCGATTGCGGTCGGTTTTCCTGCACTGCGCGTCAAAGGTTTGATGCTGGTGGTGGCCACGACGGCATTCAGCGAGATCGTTCGTCTTGTCTTTTTCAACCTGAAGTACCGTGTCGAGACGCCTCAGGGGCTGGCTGGTCCCGATGGCAGTCTGGGCTTTGGCGGCATACGCTACTTTCCGAGCAACGGCTGGAGCACGCTTGAAGTCAATGTGCTGATCTGGGCCTTGGTGTCCGCAGTTCTGTTGCTGCTCTGGCTTCTCGATCGCTCTCGTGTCGGGACGCTGTGGCGTGCGATTGGCGAGGATGAACTTGCCGCTCAGAGTGTAGGCATCAATCTGACAGCGGCGAAGGTATCGGCTTTCGGTCTGGGTGGTGCGATCGCCGGCCTGGCGGGTGGTGTCTATGCTCACTATGCGACGCACATTGAGCACGGCAATTTCGGCATCTTGCTGGCCACGTTTGCTATCGCGTATCCCATTCTCGGTGGTCTCTCGAGTCTGGCGGGCACGTTACTCGCGGTGATTTTCATTCAGGGTTTTCTGCTCGAAGGCCTGCGCTTCCTCGGCGACTGGCGAAGCCTACTGTTTGGTGTGCTGATCGTGGTGGTCATGCTGGTTCGCCCGAATGGTCTGCTGACACGCTCGCTGAGACTCAACATTGTCGACAAAGGCCACGCTGGTGCCAAATAATCGGGTGCCACGGTCATACAAAAAATACGGAGGCTGCGCTCCATGCTGGAACTCAGGACACTCAGCCGCCATTTTGGTGGCGTCAAAGCACTTGACGAGTTCGACCTCATCGTCAACCAAGGAGAGATCCTTGGACTGATCGGTCCGAAACAACGGTGAATCTGATCACTGGTGTGTATGCGCCGACCTCGGGATCCTTGCAATTCAAGGGGCAAGATATTTCGCAGCTTGATCCTCATCAGCGCTCACAGCTTGGTATTGCACGTACTTTTCAGAACATTCGCCTCTTCGGAAATCTCACCGTGTGGCAAAACCTGTGGGCAGCGCGCGTCGTGCGTGAAAACGGCTGGGCAGGTTTTCGGGAGCGCTGGCTGTCTGGTGCTGCGGCAGCGCGTGAGCAGGCCGAGGAATTACTTGAATTCGCTGATCTCGCTCATAAGCGCGACATGCTGGCTAGTCAGCTAGCTTTTGGTGAGCAGCGCCGTCTAGAGTTGATTCGTGCCGCTGCTACAAATGCCGAACTGCTGCTGCTCGACGAACCTGCTGCGGGCATGAACGCTGAAGAGATCGACGACCTTGATGCGCGCATTCGCAGTTTGCGCGACCGAGGCCGCACTATTTTGCTGATCGAGCACCATATGGAACTGGTCATGGGTGTGTGTGACCGGGTGACCGTTCTGAACTTCGGTCGCAAGATCGCAGAGGGCACACCGACGCAGGTACAGCAGGACGCACAAGTTCGTGCAGCCTATCTGGGAGCCGATGAGACCGCGACCGCATGATCTTGCGGCTGCATTCCTTCAACTTGAAATACGTTTAAAACCCTCATCATCATGTTGGAAATAACTGACCTGGCCACGTCCTACGGCAAGATCGAAGCGCTTAAAGGAGTTTCTCTGTCAGCGAAAGCAGGGCAGGTGACTTGCCTGCTGGGACCTAATGGCGCGGGCAAATCCACCCTGATGCTGACGCTCTCCGGGATACTCAAGCCACAGCGCGGCTCTGTGAAATTCGAAGGTGAGGAACTCATCGGCAAGACGCCGGCTGAAATCGTTTCGCGTGGCATGGCTCTGGTCCCTGAGAACCGGCTTGTTTTTCCAGCGCTCACGGTGCGAGAAAACCTGATGGCTGGTGCGTATCGGCGGCGCGATTCGAATGGCATTCGCAGTGACATCGATGCCATGTTCACGCGTTTCGCTCGGCTGAAAGAACGCGAATCCCAGCTAGCTGGGACGCTCTCGGGCGGCGAGCAGCAAATGCTGGCCGTCGCTCGTGCACTGATGTCACGTCCGCGTCTGCTGCTTATGGATGAACCATCAGTCGGCCTGGCACCTTTGGTAGTCGCAGAGATTTTTTCGATTATTGGGCAGCTTCACAGCGAAGGCGTGAGCATATTCTTGGTGGAGCAGAACGCGCACATGGCGCTCAAAGTGGCTCAACATTTCTATCTGATGGAGCAAGGGCGCGTGAGTTTCTCGGGAGATCCAGGGGAACTGGCAGAGGACGATGTGATCCAGCGCGCTTATCTCGGACAGCAGCGCAAGACCTGAAACAGCCGGGCCTGACCCCATGCTAGACGCGCTGCAGCTTGTGCTCGACGGACTCCTGGATGGCGGAGTTTACGCACTGCTCGGACTGGGACTGTCACTGACATTTGGCTGTTTGCGCAAATTGAATTTAGCCTACGGCGCCACTGCGATGCTGGCCGCTTATTTCGGCGCCTGGTTACATGCGCGCTATCAGATCTCAGCATGGCTCGTCGCCTTGGCCGTCGTGATGTCAGCCATTTTGATTGGCTACTATGTAGAACAGCTGTGTTTTGCTCGACGATTCGGCGAGGTGCCGCACACGATCAGCACGCCGGACAATCAATCGTTTAGTAACAGCCGTGAAATGACTGCGCTGGCGTCGAGTTTCGCGATCTGGATGCAGCTTGAACAGCTGGCAGTTAACCTGCTTCCACGGCATCTGAATGCCTTTCCGTCGTTGTCGGTCGGCGAGGTCTGGGAGATCGGAGAGTTAACGATCCGTTCTGACCGACTGGCGCTGACGATACTCTCGGTAGCTCTCACGCTGGGCATGGCGCTATGGCTTCAGCGAACACGCACAGGTCTCTCATGGCGTGCAGCTGCTGACCATCGCATCGCAGCGCACCTGGCAGGGATGCCGGTGCCATGGCTGCAGACAGTCGGCTTTGCGGTCGCTTGTGCCTTGTCAGGAATAGCCGCGTTCGCAGTACTGTCGCTCGAAGGCCAGGTGACGCCGATGTTTGGCATGTGGCTGCTGTTTAAAGGTTTAGTGGCCGCTATGCTGGGTGGACTGGGCTCGGTGCGTGGCGTGCTGCGGGGTGGATTGCTTCTCGGGGTTGTGGAGTCGTTTGCGCAATCTCTGCTCGGCGCTCAGGGTAGAGAGTTTGCAAGCTATGCGTTGTTGCTGATGGTGCTGGTGTGGCCGGTGGGTTCGCAAGGACCTCATTGGGTATCGCGGGGCATACGGCCATGAATGACAGGCCCGCAGAATCTTCTGCCTCTCTGGCAAGCGCAGAAGGTTCTCTGGTCGATGCGCTGCATGAAAGGCTTGCGCATCTCATGCTCGGCATGGGTGATGGCTCGGGTGCTTACCTGACAGGATTATTCAGCGACATCGCCATCATGTCCTTGCTTGCGCTCTCTGCTTACCTTTTGTTGCTGGTTGGTCGGATTTCATTCGCGCAGCAAGCCTTTTTCGGATTGGGTGCCTATGCATCTGCTGTGCTGTCCGTCATGTTTCATGCGCCGCTGACGCTAGCGCTGGCTGCAGGAATGAGCGTTGGTGCGCTGTTTTCTTGGCTTCTGGCGCTACCCACCATGCAGCTCGCCGGTCTTCATTATGCGGTCGCCACGCTGGCTTTTGGTGAGATGGCGCGGATCACACTTGGCTGGTGGACTTGGCAGCGCCCTGCTGAGGACGGTCCAGTCGGACCTGCCGGTATCGAAGGGTTTCGTGATATCCGCTGGTCTCTGGAGAACGATGTGGCTCCGGGCGAGTATCTCGCGTTGACGGTCGCAGTGCTGATCTTGGTGTTAGGTCTGCTGATGACGCTCGAGCGGCTCCGATTAGGCATGGCGCTGCGCATGACCGGGCAGGACGACGCGCTGGCGGCTTCGCAAGGCATTGACGTAGTCCGCATTCGCCAGTTTGCAGCCGCACTCGCTGGCGGAATAGCGGGGCTGGGTGGAGGGTTGTATGCACACCGGGTCACTTACATTGAGCCTGCGCTGTTTGATCCCATGCTCGGAGTGCATGCCGTGGGTTATGCGCTGCTAGGAGGACTGGGAACCGCGCTCGGTCCGTTACTGGGGGTATTGCTTGACCTTGGGCTGCTGGATGCCACGCGCTGGTTCCAGGGCTGGCGGATGGTGGTGTTCGGAGGCCTGGTTGCGCTGTTGTTGCGGTGGCGTCCGCGGGGTCTTCTGGATGAATCGGCGGTGCTGTTGCTGGTGGCATCAATGAAGCGATTGGTGCGTGCGACTCAGCGCGCGCCCCGTACCCAATGAACCTGAAAAGTTGAGATGTTAAAGGGATAGTCAATCATGATGACACGTTTGCGAATTTTTTTGGCAGCTTGGGTCAGTGCTGTAGTCGTCGTCTTTTTGCTTCTGCCTCAGTCTGTCGCCGCAGAGTCCGGACGGCCCCGGGTCGAGTTGACATGTCTTTCTTTCGGGACCGGCCCTATGCTCGAGTGCCTCGTCAAAGTTCAGCGGCGCGATGGAACAACGCTGAACAATATTCAGATGACCTTGGGTGCACTGATGCCCTCGATGCCCATGGCTCATACGATCAGGCCTGTGAAAGCGGCGCCGACGGGCAACCCGGGCGAGTACAAAGCGGTACTGGAGCTTCAGATGCCGGGTGTCTGGACAGTAGAAATTGATTTGTCCGGGACGGTACGAGACAAAGTCGCGCGCAACTTGCAGGTGGACGAATGTGCAGGCAGCAGTCGCTGCACAGCGGCGCCAGCAGTGTCAGGCGGTGAAGCAAGCAAGGGACATCAGCATTCCGAGCATCATAGCGGCAAGCATTAAACCAGTATTACCCATTCACGCGGCTGATGAGACGATGGATTTGATCAGGTCGATGGGTGGCCGTGCTACTTATGCGAGGGTTGATGTCAGTGATGAGGCGTCCATTAACGCAATGACCGAGACCGCGCTCAAGGCGTCCGGCAGAATCGATGGATTGATTAATAATGCTGCCTATTTTCGGGAGGTCAAACTGACGCCTTTCGAAGAGCTTGGCGTGGATGAGTGGGATCGCATCTTTCAGGTCAATGTAAAAGGCGTATGGCTTTGCTGCAAGGCTGTGATGCCAGCCATGCGTGAGCGCAAGAGAGGTTCGATCGTTAATATTGCGTCAGTCGTCGCCGTCGCAGGACAGCCGGGTTACCTTCATTACGTAGCCACCAAAGGTGCTGTGCTCGCTATGACAAAAGGATTAGCTAAAGAATGCGGTAAAGATGGCGTGCGTTGTAATGTGATTGCGCCAGGCTTCGTCATCACAGGCGCCACGCAAAATCGACCAGTCGAGTGGCAGCAAAGCTTTCTGAAAGCCAGAGCAATCTCCAGAGAGCAGCGTCCTGATGATTTGGTTGGCACAGCGTTGTATCTCCTCAGTGATCTGTCGGGCTTTGTCAGTGGCCAGACTATTGTCGTCGATGGTGGTCACATCATGTATTGATCCGTGGTGGCAGCGAGATTTCAGTCGCGGGTATGCTGAGCATCAGATTTTGCGTTAATACTACTTTTTGCTAATAAAAAATAACATCGGAGAAAATTATGCAGTTTTTGGCAAATACGACTTCGCCATTTGTGCGCATTGCAGAAATCGCGATGATAGAGAAAGGGCTACAGATCGAGCGAACCATCGTAGACCCCTGGGCAGATGATGCACGTCTGCGCTCGGCCAACGCCGCCACTCGTGTACCGACACTGGTGCTGGATGATGGCACACCATTGAGCGAAAGCCTGCTGATTATTCAATGGCTTGAAGCGACCAGGAAAGCACCGCAGTGGCCCTGCCTGATTGGTGAAACACCGGCTGAGGTTAGAGCCATCATGTCACGGGCCGGTATTGCAATCGGTGCAATCGAAGCATCGGTGCATACCATTATTACGCGCAAAGTGACGGCTCCGGCACCCTTTGATGAGACACCCGTAGGTTTGCGCCGCCGCCGGACGATGGTTGAGGCCTTGCAGCGCCTAGAGGAGTTTGCCGGTGACATGACACCCAGCGACCCCGTTGCCGTTCCTCCCAAGTTGGATGCAATATGTGCCATCGTGTTGTATGACTATATGCAGTTCCGATTTGGTGACAAGGACTGGCTGCCCTCGACGCCTGCGTTGCAAATGCTGTCAGTAAAAATGCGTGCACGTTCTTCAGTGAATGACACACAGCCCCATTAATTCTGCCATTGAAATAAAAATGTCCAGCATGTTTGCTGGACATTAAACATACTGTTTTCGCTATTGGCTATTGATAGCTTAAGGGTTCTCCGTGCATGCGGGGAGAGACCCGTGGTGCAAGTGTTACAGGCCACAGCTCAGTAGTTTCCTACGTTAATGCGGGTGACGTACCCTGGCCCTGCTGTTCAAGCAAGCTGGCTTGTGCGTATTTCAACTTCCCCGTGACTGGTCGCTTCCAATTTATCGTGACCGTTTTCCGGTAAGTTTTAAGCCACCTCGAACGCGCAGGTGGGTTCAGCTATCAGCGCGAGTCACGGTATGGAACACTTGGCGAAGTCTGACCACTCATTCAAACCGCTGAAATCCTATTTTTTGCGCGCAAAACTTGCTGTCCTTGGGCGATGCCTGAGGGCAATTGTCGGATAGTCGGTGTATTTGCGGCAAAAAATTGATTTGATTACCCACAGAAAATTATCTGGCAGTATCAGCGTTGCCAATTTTTGAATTGATACTATGTCTGAAAATATCGTTATTACTAATGGGATAAACAAGTCTTGGGAACTTCAGGGAACGAATTACGATAAACCCGAGGAGATTGTTCTTGCAAACCTTGCGGTGGGTCAGCTTGCTTTTCTCGGATCTGCATTTGGGAAGTATCTCAGTACGCAAGCGACAGTCACTGCAGAGCTGGCAAGCGCGGTAAATAGAGTGCGGGATCGTAGTGCTGAAGTCGCGTCGCTATTTCAAAGCTGGTTTACGAATACGCCGAAATTAGATCTCTCCATGACTGATGTGAGTGCGGCGGTTGGAGGAGGTGAATTCAATTTAGCTGATCAATCACTTACGCCGATCGATAAACTTGTTAACGCTAACAATTTACTCGATCAATATGGTATCGCTGATAAATTTATAAAAAACATCAATGCTGTCAGTCCGGGGAATGCATTTTTTTCATGTACTTACACATTTGGTCCTACTGAAGACAATAAAATCATTAATGCATTTTCGTCTGGATTTTCGTTTCAAATTATTCCTGGCATGGCTTTTAATGACTTTACTGTTTTTTTCAAACTGAAACCTGAGGGTGGGTTTGATACAACTAAACCTTTTGTATATTGGAAGGGGGCTGAGTACGAGGTAAGCAATATAAAACCGATGTGGGTTCCCCAGTCTCAGGCGGATATAGATTATGTTAATGCCCAGCTTTCTTATGCAAATCAGATAAACAAATCTTTACCATTGGTGGATAAGACTCAGTTAGTGCCAGTTCCTTCCGAATTGAATTCGAACCCATCTGGTGGTGAAAACTCATCACAACAGCCAGTAGTCACTATGGAAATATCTTTAGCTCCGACGGATTATTTTCTTCAGTTTAAATTAGATACAGGCGAATACTACTATTATGATAAACCTGAAAGTCAAATTTCATTGTTTGATGAAAAAACACTTTCATCAAATGTCGGATCAGTTGTGAAAAAAAATGATGGTAGTTATTGGTACATCAGGAAATATGAAGATTCTTTAGGTATTAAATATGATCTTATTAAAGTTGATCCACCTAAAGTCGGCGTAAAAGATCTCACGAACCTTCAGAAAAGTGAAATTCTTTCACAATACTCTGACAAAGTTGTCCGTATCACCCAAAGAAGTTCCGAGCAAACGACTTACGTTAATGCGCTGACACAGCGGTATAACTATTTTTATGAGGCTGCGACAAACATACTAAAAGCATTCACCAATCTCTGGTCATCACTAGTTTCAAATATGTGACAATCATTCTCTCTCGATATTTGCAAAAAGCATGGGGATAAGTCGCGTCAACTACCTCATCCGGCAAAGAAACTTCATCATTTCTTCGCTCGGCGTATTCGGCCAGGGTTTATCCCATTCGGTTGGTGCGCTTTCCTGCTTGACGATGCCGCCTCGGCCGGTATTGGAGCTATGATAAATCTGCTGTATCAGCCGGGTTTTGCGGCTGCGGCAGTCGGCCTCGACCAGAAATTTGGCTGACATCGCATCTTCCGGAGTGCGCTTGCCAAAGTCCAGCAAAAACCAGGCCGTCGGATACTTGCCGTAGCGGATGGTGTCAAAATCCACGTAGAACAAATCGCGCTTTTCTGTTGTGGTCAGTAGAGACCATTCGGCGTAAGCAAGGGGGGCGGTGAGTAGTGTTGCAAGTAGTGTGGTCAGGCTTGCGGCGTTGAGCAGCGCGCGGGACGTCGGGTTTTTCATGGTCAGTCTTGTTTTGTACCGGCAGCGTCGAGTTCTTTTTTCCAGGCTTCAGATTGCAGTCGCTGTTTTTCTTCAAATTCTTTTTCATCTTTTTCGGTCTGCTCGCGGAAGGCTTTGTGTTCTTCTGCGATCTGCTCCAGCTTGCGCTCCATATCATCAACCCGCTTGGTGCTGTGCTGTTCGTCCAACTCGACGCCTAGTGTCAGCGCCAGGTAGATCCACACGGGCGTTGATATCAGCAGCAGAAGAGACCACCAGACGGCGATAAAGCGCGAGAGCAGCAATAGCGATAACGCCAAAGATGCCACGCCTATCCCAAACAAGCCCAGTTCGATCACGAGTCACCCCGATTAACGATTAACCATTCGTATTACTGCACGGCCGACAAGACTACCCTGAATTTCTTTATGCCCGCGCACATGACGATGTTTTAAATTTATTAACGTCGATAGGCTGGCGTTAATCAGCCGCGCTGGTTGATAATGTGCCGACAAGAATACCTACAAATAAGGAGACAAGTATGGCAAATCCCGTCATTGGCTTTATTGGTGTTGGTCTCATGGGCGCGGGCATGGCGAAGAATATCGTCAGCAAAGGCTACCCTTTGGTCATCATGGGTCACAAGAACCGCGAACCCATTGAACGGCTGAAGCAGTTGGGTGCCACAGAGGCAAAGACCCCTCGCGAGCTGGCAACGCAGTGCGATATCGTTCACCTATGCGTGACCGCGTCGCCTCAGGTCGAGGCTGTGATGCATGGTCCGGACGGTATCTTCGCATCGGGGCGCAAGGGGCTGATTATCATTGATTGCTCGACCTCGAACCCGGTCTCCACGATGGCGCTGGCCGAGGCGGCACGATCCCATGGCATGACGTTCATCGATGCGCCTCTGGGCAGAACCCCGAACGAAGCCGAGGCAGGCACGCTGGACACCATGGTGGGTGCAGATCCTGAGACCTTTGCGAAGGTCAAGCCGGTACTCGACTGCTGGGCGGGTAATGTGGTGCATCTCGGTGCCGTTGGGCTGGGCCATAAGATGAAGCTCATCAATAACTTCATCGCGATGGGGTATGCGGCATTGTTCTCGGAAGCCCTTGGTATCGCGCGCAAGGCCGGGTTGTCGAAAGAGCAGTTCCACGCAGTGATCGGCAGCAGCCGGATGCGCAACGGATTTTATGACACCTTTATGAAGTGGACGATGGAAGGCGATGAGAGCGCACATCGTTTCACGATCAGCAATGCGCATAAAGACATGCGCTATCTGTCCAGCTTAGCTACCGAGATCGGTGCGCTGCATCCGATTCAGTCCATGGTGAAGAATTCTTTCGCTGGCATGGAAGCGGCGGGGCAGGCGCAGCGTTATGTGCCGATGCTGGCCGATTTTGTGGCGACGCTAAATGGACTCGAGCCATCGCAGAAACAGAAATGACGTATTTCGGGCCGGTGGTCAGCGCCGAATGGCTGGCAGCGCATCTTGATAATCCCTCGGTGCGCATTGTCGATGCAACGGTGCATCTTCCTGATACGGGTCGCGATGCAAAGGCAGAGTATCTGCAGGAGCATATTCCCGGTGCGGGATTTTTCGATCTGAACGTGATTGCTGATCCGGTCAATCCCTTGCCGCGCAAATTTCCGCCAAGAGAAGTGTTCGCTCGTGAGGTAAGCAAGCTGGGTATTGGCAATGACACCCACGTGGTTGCCTATGACACGCCCGGGCTCTACAGTGCGGCGCGCGTCTGGTGGCTGTTTCGCCAGTACGGTTACGACAGGGTATCGGTGCTCGATGGCGGCCTGAAGTACTGGAAGATGCGAGGTTTGCCGGTACAGGCGGGTGCGCTGGAATGCTCGCCGGCCGACTTTGACGTGACGTCAGAGCGCGATTTGCTCGCGCTATGGCCTCAAGTATTGGAAGCTTCGGGCAGTGAAGCCTCCCAAGTGATTGATGCGCGTACGCCGGGGCGCTTCGCCGGGACTGAGCAAGATCGTTACCCGGGTACGCGAGCGGGGCACATACCGAATAGCCTGAATCTCTATTGGGCCGATCTGCTCGAGGCAGAGTCGCGTAAATTGCTGTCGGCGGCTGAATTACGCGAGCGCTTCGACAAGGCGGGTATTCGTTGGGACAAACCGGTGACTGCCACGTGTGGCTCAGGGCTGACCGCGTGCATTCTGGCACTGGGCCTTCACTTGTGCGGCAAAGATGACTGGCGGGTGTATGACGGATCGTGGGATGAGTGGGGACGTCGGCAGGATTTGCCGGTACAGCCGTGAATCGACGGCGTTTAGCCGACTGCCATCTTCAGCGATGTCGCCATACGCTCACCTAGTTCGGTGATCATATAGCCGCCGCGCGTGTAGCGTATGAAGCCCATGCTGATCATTTTGTGGCGCTGCTTCTCGCTGATCCGAGACACAGCGTTGCTCTGCCCATGATTCAGGGCGAGCAGCAATTCGATGTCCTCGGTCGCAATGATGTTCATGATGGCTAAATAGTGTTGACTTCACGGCGTGTGAATAAAAGGGATTACAGCGCGCACCATGCTCGTGCTGCTACCGTATTGAAGATATCGACAGAAGCCCGGTGAACTTTATCCGGGGCTCTTGTCTTGCGACTCGGAGGTGGCCCGGCCGCTTGGCGGAGTTGTCAGGGACTGCCACGATTGCTCGTTCAGGTGCGATGCGCAGCCCGGGCAGAACTCGGCCAGTACCTGATCCGGGATTGACGAGGGATCGGTGGCGGCGGGCAGACGATCAGAATGCAACTCAAGACGTGGTTCGCCACAACCCGGGCATTCGATGACGTAATGCGCAGCCTCGAAATCTTCTACCATCCGCAACAGCGTGTCGAAGCGTTGGGCGTCTGCGCTGCCGGCGACGGGTTCGCTTTCGAAATAGACTTCCATCTCGCGCAGCGCGCATTCGTATTCGCTGCGACTGCAGATTGGCTTTGGCAACATGGCTCACCTCCGTAGGCCGCCTCTGTTTTTCTGGTGTGGCAGGACGGCTAATATAAAATACTGTACAAATGTACAGTATATGACGCTTATTCGGCAAGCACTCGGAGGATTCAGCGATGTTTTATGACGCGGACCATCATTCTTTTATAGCAATCAGAGTCTTGTATTTGCGGCAAGGAAAACTGGCCCCACAAGAAGAACCATGAAAATCCTCACAGAGGCTGACATGACATCGACCGCAAGTACTCACTCGCCTATCGGATGGGATTCTATCGATACGCTTCATGAAGTCAGAGAGGCGACCGAGCATTGGGCTCGCGCCTTCAATCAGGGCGACCCGACTGCCATTGTCAGTTTGTATATGGAGGATGCCGTACTCTGGGGTACCGTCGCAACAGAGTTGCTGACCGGGCAGCAGGCGATACGCGATTATTTTGCCCGGGCTTGCGTGCCTGGCGCGCTGCCGCGTGTTCAGCTGGAGCAGCAGCATGTGCGCGTCATAGGTGATGTCGCGGTGAACTCGGGCGCTTATCTTTTTCGTGTGATCGAGCAGGGGCGAGAGAGAGATTTATCCGCGCGTTTTTCCATGGTCTGGCGCAAAACGTTTCAGGGCTGGCGGCTCGTCGATCATCACTCCTCCGCGCGCCCTGTCATCTGACGTCGCTGGTCGGTTCAGCGAATGCGCTCTGGCCTGACGAAACTGCCAGAATCCCAGCGACCCTCCAGCGGCACACGGTCTTCGCCGAAGGACTTGCGACCTAGCCCGTGATACCTGCCCTGGTACAACTCGCCGATATAGCGGTCGCCATTCGCGTAAGAAATCGTGCCTCGTCCGTGCGGCAGATCGTTTTTCATCGGACCCGTGTACCGGCTGCCATCGGCAAAGGTGTACACGCCTTGTCCGCTCGCCTTGCCATGACGCAGTTCACCGTCATAGCGGTCACCGTTGGCGTATAGCAAGGTCCCGGTGGGTGCGGGGCGGTTGTCAGTGAATTCTGCGATCAGCTGGGTGCCATTCGCAAAGGTGACCGTGCCACGTCCGTTGAATTTGTTATTCCGGAATGGACCCTCGTAGACATCACCGTTAGCGTAGTAATACCTGCCCCAGCCATGGCGATTGCTTTTCTTTATATCGCCGACATACTTGTCGCCGTTCAGATAATAGGTCGTCTCGCAGCCGCTCAGCAGCACGACCAGACAGACCAGCAGCAGGATTCTCAGCTTCATAAGATGGCCCGAAAGGCGCTATGCCGGTTCATCGTGCATGCTGACTTGCTAATACATGCGATGCGTCCGGCGAGAAAAACATTAACTCCTCTATGTATCGACAGGGGCTGTGGAACCTGAAGGGAGGGGTGGGCTATCTGCTCTTGTCATCCGGGTCTCGCTTTCGGTGCGGCCCCACCGACTGTCTGATTGCCAGGTCATGGAGGGATTCCGGCGGGTGCCGAAATGATGCGTCAGACAACGGATACCGCGAAAAACGTCATCCCTACGCCGGCCGGGATCCATCAGCACGCTGACACTGCCGATGTTGGGTAGCGCGAGCAAGGTGTCCTTCTAATTGTCAATTCGGCATCCATCATTCCCCTCCAAAAAAATTGAGCGTAGTCACTTTTTCCATGTAAACCTCAGGTTTACTCATCAGAAATTGTGATTGGGAATGCATAATTGCCACTATGCAAAACATAGCAACTCCTCAGCCTGACAGCAGCGTTGAAATCTGGGTCGTACCGACCGATGAAGGTCGGGTGGCGGCACGCGGAGCGGCTGCACTTATCAGGGGGAGACAGAGGATATGACCGACATTTCTCATGCTGCAGCAAGACCTTTGGTGCGACACTCGGCAGAAGGCGTAATGACGTTCGTCTATCGCTGGCTGTTTGATCATGATTTCGCGCCGGGATTTCATCGTCAGGTTGAGCGTGCGATTGCCCTGCTGATTCTGATCAGTGTCGCGGCTATCGTGCTTGAGCACATACCCGAGATCTATCTTCCCTACGCGCAGTCATTCCACTGGTTTGATGTGATCACGGTCGCGATATTCTCGGTCGAGTACCTGCTCCGTCTGTACACCGCACCCGTACATCCCGAGTTCAGTGACCACCGTTTTCCGCGCCTGCGTTACGCATTCAGCTTTTATGCCTTGGTCGATCTGGTCGCGATTCTTCCTTTTTATTTTTCCCATTTCTTCACCGTCGATGTCGAGATGCTGCGCGTGCTGCGACTCTTGCGGCTGATGCGTATCTTTAAGCTGTCGCGCGAATTGGTGCCGGCATGGACCGAGTTCCAATCCTTGAACGCCGGCAGATCCTTTCGCGCCAAGGTATATGCGCTGTTGGAGCCGACCGGGCACTCTGGCCGCTTGCACATCTTCGTCGATAATTTCATCGTCTTCTGGATTGCGCTGTCTATCGTTTGTGTGGTGCTCGAGAGCGTGGATTCCATCCAACATTTGTTTGCCGCACAGTTCGCCTGGATTGATGTGATCGCTTTTACGATCTTTACGGTCGAGTATCTGGCGCGAGTCTATACAGCGCCCGAGAATCCGGATTTTCGTGATCGTTATCTGCCACGGTGGGCGCATGTTCGCAGCGGCCAGGCGATCATCGATCTGCTGACGATTCTGCCATTTCTGCTGGAGCGTTTCCTGCCGTTCGATCTTGATCTACGCTTCCTGCGAGTGTTCCGATTACTGCGCATGCTGAAACTGACGCGCTACACCTCGGCGACGACGACACTGCTCAAGGTCATCGGGCGTGAGTGGCAGATTATTCTGGCATCGGTGTTCGTGATGCTGTTGCTGGTGGTTCTGACAGCCAGTCTGGGTTACTTGTTCGAGCATGATGCGCAGCCAGCTGGGCGGTCGTCACATTAGCCTCCGTGGGCTACGGTGATATCTCTCCGGTCACGCCGATGGGCCGGGCGCTGACCGTGGTGCTGGCGCTGGTGGGTATAGGCATTTTCGCGATTCCTGCCGGTCTACTCGCCTCAGCGTTCACCGACCAGTTGCGTATAGATCGCGAATCTTTCAGACATTTGCTGGAAAAAGCTTACGCGGATGGCGCAATTAATCTTAAAGAAAAAGAAGAGATCGTTGCCGAGGCAGAGCGCTTGCATCTCTCGGATCAGGAATTCAATCGTCTGCTGGCCGAGGCCAAGGCAGAGTTTGACAAATCGATGACCGAGCAGGAGCTGAGTTTCGGTCAGCTGATGCTAGATGCAAACGCCCACCCCGAGTTCGCTGCCGAGCAATTCAGAATCCTTGTTGCTCAGCAGAGCCTGCTGCTGAAAGCCACGGGAGTACGTCTGATGCAGGACAAGCTCGCGAAAAGCGATAACCCGGATGAACTGACCCATCGAGTCATGCAGACCATTGCGGACTACCAGACTTCTCGATCCGCTGGAGATTGATCAACGGGGAGTTACTGGCTGGATCAGGTACTTGGTTAGCTCGAAGACAGGCAGCATCACCAGTCCACCGGCCACCCCAGTCATCCACTGCATCGTTGACAAGCTCTCGAACCGAAAAGCTGCGGCCAGCGGTGCCCAGCAGGTGACCAGCCACAGGGCGGTTGCGGTAACGGCCACCACCCACAAGGTAGTCGGTGTCACCTGAGAGAGCATTTTCTTTCCGCTTCGGTCTGCTTGGCGTGCGGGCAAGATCAGCGCCGCATTCGCAGTCACCAGCATCACGAAGGCCACTGCGCGTGCGATGCCGTGATCGAACAGTCCAAGCATCTGCTGATAAAGCAGAAATACCACCAGCGTGGTCAGGCTTCCGTACACCAGACTGTGCAGCACTTGTCTGCGAGAGAGCAATGTTTCGCGCGTACTGCGGGGGGGACTCGACATCAGATCGGCAGGTCCTGCCTCTGCTTCGAACACCAATGAGCAGGCGGGATCAATCACCAGCTCAAGAAAGGCGATATGCAGCGGGGTGAGCAGCAGCGGCAGCCCGAACAATACCGGCAGCATCGCCAGTCCAGCGATGGGTACATGGACCGCGAGCGTGTAGACCATCGCCTGACGCATATTCGCGTAGGTGCGCCGGCCCATGCGTATCGCCTCGATAATGGACGCAAAATCATCATGTAGAAGCACCAATGATGCTGCTTCACGGGCGACATCGGTACCGCGTTGTCCCATCGCGATGCCTATGTGCGCTGCCTTGAGCGCAGGCGCATCATTCACCCCGTCACCGGTCATGGCAACCACTTCCTGCTGTGCTTTGAGTGCTTCCACCAGTGCCAGTTTTTGCTCCGGCTTGACACGATGCCGGGCGATGGCAGCTGCCGTTTGCGGATGATCTCCCGTAATCATCACCACGCGTATGCCGGCACGCATGCACTGGGCCATGGCATCTGGTACTTCGAGCCTCAAGGGATCGGCCAGCGCGGCCAGCCCTAACCATTCAAACTGAAACTCACGCTGATGATCGGGCCAGGGTTGAGTCGCGGGGTGCAGGGCTTTGGCCACGGCGATTACCCTGAGTCCCAAGCCGGCCAGCGACTCCGCTTCCTGCATTGCCTGACGCTGTTGTTCGTTGCTCAACTGGCAGAGGAGGGCGACAGCCTCGGGTGCGCCTTTCGCTGCGACGATGTCATGGGCTTGTGAAGAGCGCCACACATGGCTCATCGCTAGCAGCCCGGGAGTGAGCTCGTATTCTCTTGCCAGCACCCGCAGATCAGGGTCACTGTCGGTCCTGGGAGAGCGCATGCCGGATAGCTGATGGAAAGCCTTTTCCATGGGATCGTGCGGCTGGCTCTCGCTGGCCAGTACGGCATAATCGATTAGTTCATGGAAGTTTTCGGGAAGTCGTGTAGGCGTGGTCGCATCCAGCATCAGTCGCTGCCCGGGAATAGACAGCGCGGCGACCTGCATACGGTTTTGCGTGAGCGTGCCGGTCTTGTCCACACACAGTACCGTAGTCTCGCCCAGTGACTCGATCGCATGCAGCCTACGCGTGAGCACCTGTGCGGCAGCCAGCCGTCGTGCCGCCAGTGCAAAGAACACGATCATGATCACTGCAAATTCCTGTGGCAGCAGCGCCATGGCTAGTCCTATCCCGGCGAGCACGCCCTCTAGTAGGCCGCTACGCAACCACCAGAATAGGGCAATCAGTAGCAGCGACAAGAGCACACCAATCACCGCCAGGCGCTGAGTAAGGCGGTTCATTTCTTCGCGCAGCGGCGATGTCTGCAGGCTGATCTCTTCCAGCGACTGGCCGATGCGGCCCATCTCGGTGTGCTGGCCGGTTGCAGTCACGATGGCCATGCCCTGTCCCGCGACGACGAGTGTGCCCGCGTACATGGTATCTCCCGTCGCCTTGCTGACGGCAACCGACTCGCCGGTGAGCATGGACTCATCAGTGGCCAGCTCGTGTGCGCTGAGCAATCTGGCGTCAGCTGGTACGCGGTCACCTTCGGCCAGCAACAGGCAGTCCTCTCGTACCAGCTCGCGCCCGGCAATGCGCACCTCGCGGCCGTCGCGCATGACCAACGCGCGGGGGCTGGAAAGATCCCGTAACGCCGCAAGGGCATTGTCGGTGCGCCGCTCCTGCAGCACGGTCACACTCATGATGATCAGCACAAAGCCTAGCAAGGTCAGCGCTTCGCCGCGGTCACCCATGATCAGATAAATGCCGCCCGCGACCAGCAGCAACAAGAACATCGGCTCTTTGAGCACATCGCGCACGATCCCGAACAGCGCTCGGCGCTGGCGCTGGCCAAGTTCGTTCAGACCTTCGGTTTGCAGACGTTGCGCCGCTGTGGCAGAAGAGAGTCCGGCAGGAAACGGTCCGGTATCCTGTTGCTTGGTATCATTCATTGTCAGCTTAGTCGGACGGCGTGAGTTTGGCTGGCCGAGGGGCGCAACACAAAGGAGCTAGCATGTCTGAATCCGGATTTCACGTCCATGGCCCTCATGACCACGAGGTTGAGCACGCGTCTCATAACGGCTCGACCAGCATGGCGGTTGCGACTGCATTACTCGCCACAGTCGGTGCGCTGTTCTCCTACATGGGAGGATACACACAGGCTAATGCCGCGCTGTTCAAGAATAACGCGGCGATCAAAAAGACTGAAGCCTCTAATCAATGGAATTACTATCAGGCTAAGAGCAGCAAGCAAAATCTCGCTGAGCTGTCGCTGGATGTCGTCTCACAGCCCGAGCGCCGTCAGCGCTATGCCGAATCGATCGAGCGCTACAAGACAGAGAAAGGCGAGATCAAGGCCAAGGCCGAGGCGCTGGAGAAGGAATCGACTGACTGGGATGAGAAATCCGAGCAGCAGATGCACCAGCATCATCGTTGGGCGCAGGCAACCACGGCAATTCAGGTGTCGATTGCGCTAGCAGCCATTGCCCTGCTGACGCGACGTCGAGTGATGGAACTGGCCATGTATGGTCTCGCCGGTTTTGGTTTGGTGTTAGGTGTGATGGCGTATCTTCACCTTTGATCCTCGCAATACATTACGGCATGCTGCCAATTAGGTGATCATCCAATGAAACTCAGTTTTCTCGGCGCCGCTGGTACGGTCACTGGCTCCAAAACCCTGATCGAGCATCAAGGCAAGCGCCTACTGATCGACTGCGGCTTGTTTCAGGGATTTAAGAACCTGCGTCTGATGAACTGGGAGGGCTGGCCTTTTGATCCGCGCACTCTGGATGCAGTCGTGCTCACGCATGCGCATCTCGATCATAGCGGCGCTCTGCCGCTATTGATCCGCAATGGTTTCAAAGGACCAATTTACGCGACCGCCGCCACCACGGAACTGTGTGGTTTGCTGTTACCGGACAGCGGGCACCTGCAGGAGGATGATGCAAATTTTGCGAACCGTCATAAATCATCCCGTCATACCCCCGCGCTACCGCTTTACACCGAGGAAGACGCGCGCCATGCGCTGAAATTTTTCAGGCCGGTGGAGCCGGGGCAGGTGGTGAAGGTCGGTCCAATCAACATAAGACTGCGTCCCTCTGGCCACATTCTCGGTGCCTGCTCGGCGGAGCTTCGCACGGCACGCGGCAGTCTGTTGTTCTCAGGGGATGTTGGCAGACCCGATGATCTGGTGATGCAGCCCCCCGAGCCGATCGAGCATGCGGATTATCTGGTGGTGGAATCGACCTATGGTGATCGCCTGCATGAATCCTACGATGGCGGTGCGGAATTGGCCGAGGTGATCACCCGGACGGCGGCGCGTGGGGGAATTGTCCTCGTACCATCCTTTGCGGTGGGGCGTGCGCAGAATCTGCTGTACGAGATTTTTCTGTTGAAGCGCGCAGGACGCATCCCCGATTTACCCGTGTTTCTCGACAGCCCGATGGCGATCGATTCCATGCATATCTATCAGCGCCATCGGCGCGAACACCGGCTTTCGGTGGACGATTGCAAGGGCATGTCACACATCGCGAAGATCTGTCGCACGGTGCAAGAGTCGCGCGAACTAGATCAGCAACGCTATCCGGCAATCATCATCTCGGCCAGTGGCATGGCGACCGGTGGACGAGTATTGCATCATTTGCGCGCACTGGGCCCCGATCATCGCAACAGTATCGTTTTTGCCGGATATCAGGCTGGCGGAACACGCGGCGCGCGGCTGGTGGCGGGTGAACGCTCCGTGCGTATTTTTGGTGAGGACGTGCGCATCAATGCCGAAGTCATTTCTCTGGCCGGCATGTCCGCGCATGCCGATGCCGCTCAGCTAATCGACTGGATGAAAACAGCGCCGAAGGCACCGCGCCATGTGTTCATCAATCACGGCGAAGCAAACGCTGCGGAGGCGCTGCGCATTCGTATCGGACGGGAGCTGCGCTGGGACGCGAGTGTCCCGCTCTTAGGGCAAAGGGTCGAGATCACCGGGCTTTGAGCCGGCACCGCGCTTGCGGCGCATCGGCCTAGCGCTTGACTGTCATTGGAAAGTCCCTGAGCAGCTTCTGGCACAGCGCTTCCTTGCCCATCTCCTTTGATTTGCTCTCGAAAGTCTGCTGGCCTTTGATGAACAGTTCTCTCGACGCGCCTTTGCCGATCTTTTCCATGCACGCCTGAGAGTCCTGCTGGAAGCGCCAAGCATAATACCCAAATGGGCATTCAGTGCGTGCCTTGGTGAACAGACCATCCATCTTGATCAGGTTGTCGCACTGCTGTGCGCTGGCGGAGTGGGAGCTCAGCAAAGTGAGCAATACGGCCAGCGCAGTCAGTGCAGAGAGAGAGTTTTTTTTATTTGGGTGCATAGCGTAGGGTCAGAACGGGGTACTCAGTCGAGAGTGTACCGAAAGACCTTGGGTCGGTAGGGGCAGCATCAGCTCAGGCCATGTCAGCGACCGATCTGTGTCGGCCCCGATGGACTGAACGACTGCGGCAGCAACTCGCACTACAATAGGCCGCATGGAGACAGAACCGACATTCCAACTTTCCATGCTGGACCTCGTGCCCGTGCGCGAGGGCGCCAGCATTGCCGATGCGCTCTGGCAGGCGCAGCGCACGGCGCAGCATGCCGAGTCATTGGGCTTTACTCGCTATTGGGTCGCAGAACATCACAACCTGCAAGGCATTGCCAGCTCGGCCACTGCGGTTCTCGTCGGACATATCGCCAGCGGTACGCACCGGATACGAGTGGGCTCGGGTGGCATCATGCTGCCCAACCATGCGCCGCTGACCGTGGCCGAGGCATTCGGCACACTGGCCGAGTTGTATCCGGGCCGGATTGATCTGGGTCTGGGCCGTGCGCCCGGCACCGATCCCGTGACGATGCGCGCGCTGCGCCGCGACCGCGTCGAAACCGAGGAAGATTTTCCGCGCGATGTCGCCGAGCTGCAGGGTCTGCTCGCACCCACAGTACGGGGTCAGCGCGTGGTGGCGATGCCGGGTGCGGGCACCCAAGTCCCTATCTGGCTGCTGGGCTCGAGCTTGTTTTCCGCTTCGCTGGCGGCTGAACGAGGTCTGCCATTTGCATTTGCGTCGCATTTTGCACCGCGTTTCTTGATGCAAGCGGCGAATCTGTACCGAAATCGTTTCCAGCCTTCTGACGTACTCGACAAACCTTACCTGATGATCGGTGTGCCGCTGGTCGCTGCGCCCACGGATGAAGAAGCAGAGTATCTCGCCAGCAGCGTCTTCCGGCGCGTGCTGGGCATACTAACTGGCGACCGTCGGCCATTGCAGCCGCCCGAGCGAGATTTCATGGATCACTTGTCTGCGGACGAGCGGCAGGGTATCGCCGGTTTTTTGGGTGCGGCCGTGATCGGCGGTCCGGAAACAGTGAGAGAAGGTTTGATGCAATTGCAGCAGGCCACGGGTGCCGACGAGCTCATTCTGACCTGTGATGTTTATGACCCCGAGCTTCGATTGCGCTCGATGAGCATAGCTGCTGAATGCGTCGCGCTAGCGACGGCTTAAGGCGAAGTAAGGCTCCCCATGAAACGTGGGCTTATGTGGCGCCTTGTTATTGAAATCTGACTTTGAATTTATCGCGGCAATCTTCCGACATCACCTGAAACTGGCGATAGTTTTTTGCGTTGCGTGAGGCATTTAACAGGCACGCTTCGTAAGTTTTTGGGCCGTTGTTGCACGCGGTCAGCGTCATGACCAGCCAGAGCGGGATGACGCTGCAGAGCCTGAAGATCCTGGTAACTTTCATGTTGCTGCGAAAAGTGCCTCAGACGGATGTCTACGGAACCATTTCTTTTTTACATTCGACAATATCTTAGCCAGAATTTTTATTTTTTGCGCTGAACCTAAGTGCAAAGTCAGCATGTTGGCTCAGTCTTGGTTGGTGGTGTCCATCTCGCTCTCTGAGGGGGTCAGTCCGTAGGGGTGGACCAGTGGCCACACATGGGCGGGCACCATCGATTTCATGCGCGCTGGCTGTTCGCGCCGCAAATGCACCACGGTTTCGATGGCTTTCATTTCCACGCGTGCCCGCGCGAATTCCAGTCCGCGAGGACCAATGCGCGGCATGAGCCAGCCCACCACAGGGCGCAGCCATTGAGGCATTTTTCGCAGTGGCAGGCCGCCGGCAGCGCGCAGAGTGTTCTGCAAAAAGCCGCGCACCGCGCCAGCGCGTCGGCCAGCGCTGCCCGGCTGGCTGAGGGTGATTTCGTCGCCCAGCAAATCCAGCATCTGTTGCCCACGCACATTGCGCACCAAGAGCCACTGTTGACCTTCTCCGCCCATGTAACCCACGGTGATGTCGGCCAGAGTATTCGTGTAGTCGACGCAAGTCTTGCAGGTCAGCGGAAAAAAATCTGGGGGTAAATCCGACAGAGGCAGCTGCAAAAAAGGGATTGCGCGGCGACGCCCGTCGTCATAGCGAATCTCGACGTGATAGTCGGCACGAAATTCCAGATAGGTGATGCGTTCCGGTGCTGGTTCGAGTAGCGACAGAAAGCGATGAAAATTCTCGGTGGTCGTGTTGTCCGAACACGGCGTGCCGATCACGAACAACTGCTCTAGGCCAAGCTCGCGCTCCAGCGCGCGCAACGCGTATACCTGACAAGGAATACCGATGACGGCCAGCCGCTTCACGCCGTTGCGAATGGCTGGCTCCAGTAACGACAGCAGTGGCGCATAGCCCATACGCATGCCACGACATTGCGCAAGATCCGACGCGCGAGTGACCAGCACGGGCTCGGGTTTCCATTTGTCAGCCGCATCCGGTTTGACCGTCAGCACGCCATCGACTGTGCCGGTTTCCAGCAGACGCTCTGCTAGTCGGGTCGTGATCCCTGTCCACTGTGCGCCCTGCGAGGGTGTCTTCAGCGTCGCCCTGTGCATCCCCTGCAATACGCCGAAGTGCGCCTCATGCTCGCGTGCCGCTTGTCGGCTTCTTCCATGCGCCTGCATTTCTAGCGTCGGGTAGTCGGGGCGAATGAACTGACAGGCACGGCCGCAGCGTTTCGGGTCCTCCGAGCGGGAGATGCCGCAATCCGTGCACAAGCTGCGAAATGGCGAGACTTGCGGTGATGGCGGTGAGGGAGGGGTGATCGGCGGCATGGGATCCAAAAATGTTTCCGCTTATTAAATAGTCGAGCTCGCAGCCTGTCCACAGTTTTCGTGGAAAAGTCTGTGGATCGTTGCCATAGAATTGAATTAAATAATTGATTTCATTAAATAAATTGAATTTGGGCGAAATCAGTTCAAGGAGGAAAAACCCTTCGGCTTGTCAGTTTACTGCAAGAAAAACTTGCCTTATGGTGCAAACATAAACGAGAATGATTCGCATTAATCATGTTTCTACAAGTCACTGCAACTTTTAGGAGGGGTAAGTTTTCATGGGTAGTTCGAGCGCCTCACGCAATTCGGTCGGACCGGCAGGGCTGACCATTCTGGCATTGGCGGCAAGCGCGCTATGTGCTCAGACTGCGGCGCAGACCGGTGCTGAAGAAACTGCAGAACGCACTCTTCCACGCGTGGATGTGATCGGCACCGCGAACAGCGTTAGCCACAGTCCTGGGTCAGCGCAGGTGATTGATGCAGCGACGTTGGAAGAAAGCCGAGTCTTCAATGTGAATGAAGCCCTGCGCAAGGTGCCAGGGGTACATGTACGCGATGAAGAGGGCGTGGGATTACGACCCAACATCGGCATGCGCGGACAGAATCCGACCCGCTCGACTAAGACCTTGCTGCTGGAAGATGGACTGCCGCTGTCTTTCGCGCCGTACGGAGATAATGCGAGCTACTACCATCCGCCGATCGATCGCTATGACGCGATTGAAATCAGCAAAGGTAGTCAGGTCATACGCTTCGGTCCTCAGACAGCGGGCGGGGTGGTCAACTACATCACGCCGATGCCGCAACAGGAGCGAGCAGGTTTTGTCGGTTTTGCTGCTGGCTCGCGCGGCTATATGAATAGCCACCTGATGGCCACCGGGAATGGCGCGATGGTCGACCTGTATCACAAGGAATCCGACGGCGCGCGCGAGAACATGCACAGTCGGCTGGATGACCTGAATTTCAAATGGGTCGGGCGTCTGAATGATGAGCAGAACATCACACTACGCGCGAGTCATTTTCGCGAACACTCTCAGCTGACCTACTCCGGATTGACTCAGGCCGAATATGCAGCTAATCCGCGCCAGAACCCATTCCGTAATGATCATTTCGATGCCAACCGCACGGGTCTATCTGCTACGCATGAGTGGAGACTGAATGCCGACCGTCGCTTGCTCACCAGCGTCTACGGTGCCTACTTTGATCGTGACTGGTGGCGACAGGCGTCTGCCTCGACGGATTGCCGCCCTGTGAATCTTACTAACTGCCAGGTGGACGGGCGCCTTCGCGCTTACACCACCCTGGGCATCGACAGCCGTTTGTTCCAGAAGCATGCAATTTTCGGGCTGCAGCATGATCTCGAGGTCGGAGTGAAGCTGCAGTCAGAAATACAGAAGCGCCGGCAGGAGCGTTATTCGTCTTATACGAACTACGTCAGCAGCACGGCGATGAGCGTGATCGAGAATCAGGAACGCCGTACGCAGGCGATATCGGCATTTGCGTCGAACCGCACACAGTTCAATGAGCGTCTTGCAGTCACGCCCATCCTGCGCGTTGAGCAGATCAACTACGAGCGGAATCTGTTCGTTACCAGTACCTCGGCAACGCCAACATCAGGCAACACGAGCTTCACTGAATTCGTGCCTGGTGTGGGCGCGACATACGAGTTGGACGGCAGCTCACAGCTGTACGGTGGCGTACACAAGGGCTTTAGCCCGCCGCGCGTCGAAGATGCAATCAACAGCAGCGGTGGCACGGTGAATCTCAACGCCGAGAGCAGTATCAATGCTGAACTGGGACTGCGGTCCTCACCAAGCAAGGATATTCGCTTCGACGTGGCAGTATTTCGTAATGATTTCAGCAATCTGGTGCAGGTTGGTAGCATCGCGGGGGGCTCCACAGCTTACTCGGAAGGTAAGGCGCTGTTCCAAGGCTTGGAACTGGCCGGGCAGGCAGATAGGCTGACGAGCGCAGTGGATGGCAATGTGTTCGCGCGCATTGCACTGACTTGGCTGCCGACAGCAGAGCAGAGATCTGCGTTCAACAGTCCGACATCAACAACAGCAGTTGTCAATCAGTCCGGCAAGCGTTTGCCCTACGCGCCTGAACATCTCCTGACGCTGACCCTAGGCTACCGGGCCCCGCAATTCTGGAACGCGCGCGTTGAGTACGTTCATGTAAGTCAGCAATATGCGAGCTTTGATAACCAGGTGTCGCCTAGCGCCGATGGCCAGAAAGGATTGATTGATGCTTACGGTATCTGGAATGCGGTACTTAATTACATGATAGGGCAAGCGAATTTTTTCATCGCAGGAAAAAATCTGGGCGACGCTACTTACATCGTCGACCGTACGCGCGGAATACAAGTTGGTATGCCCCGTACATTACAAGTGGGTATGAAGTACGCATTCTGATCAGCACAACTTTACTGTAGCGACCCCGTCACCCTGCGCAATATCACTCTCCTCCGCTGTGCGCGGGTGTGACGGGGGATTTTTCAGCGGCGTTGAGCACCCTCGGGCAGCGAGTGTGCGCTTTGCCATTCTGCAGATGAAAAAAACGCATCGTTTTTCAGAAAGGCGATCAGCATATCGGTCGCATCCACGCCCCAGAAACACTGGGTATTGACCAAGGCGGTCGGTACGCCAAAGACACCGGCCGCGATCGCGGCTTCGCCATTGGCAATCAGATGCGCTTTGATTTCATTCGAACGCAGCGCCTCGTCGCTAATGCATAGCTCGTCGACTAGCGACTCCCAGTGTGCGCTCTCGTCAGGCAAATGACCCTCTTGCCAGACAAAACGGAACAGCCGGTCCACCACATCTGCAGAGTTGTTCAGAGCGATTGACAAGCGCAGCAGTGGCAATGGATTGAAAGGATGCCGGGAGGGCAGTCGCATCGGAATATGATGTCGGTGCGCAATCCAAAGGCAATGCGCATACGTCCAGCTGCGTTTCGGTGGTATTTCGACCGGACCTTTGTTGTCCCAGTGTTTGAGCAAGCCGGCGAACAGCACAGGATGCGGATGGATGAGCAGCGAGGGTGCTTCACGGCGCAGGCGCTGCCACTGCAGATAAGCGAACGGTGAAATGAAGTCGAAGTACCAGTCAATCTGCGCGCCAGCAGGTAGTGATGCGGGCGAGGCGGCTTGATCGGTCATTACCTGTTGATCTCGGCAGGAAAGCAATACGTTGGCATCTCGCAATCGGTGCACGAGCATTGGTTGCGAACAAAGGCCATGCATTTGCCGGGCCCGCGTGTCTCTATCATGCCTTGTGTGATCGGATTGGTTGGATGCGCGCACTCTGCCTGCAGCCGTGCTTCAAGTGCCGCTTTCTGTTCCTTGCTCAGCGTGCCCGCACGTACTGCATGGACAAATTCCATGCGCCCACCGTTGTCGATAGCCATCGGCCGGTCGGTCGATTTATCCGCAGCGAGCGCGCTCAACATCATGAGCGCCGCCAGCACGGCAGCGCAGCGAATCAGTGTCATCCGATTACTCCAGCATGTCAGCCCAGATGCTGCGCGCCCAGGTATTCGCATGACGGCCTTCGAGCTCGGTCGGGCCGCTGGACAAACCGCCCGATCCCTGCACGACCTTGAAGGTCTGCTCGGCGGCCACATACTCATGCACGCTGGCGACGTGAATCACGTTGCGGTCATCGACATAGCTGTAACAGGTGTTGGTCAGCATCGGCGCCGGATTGATCTCCAGACCACTGAGTTGTGCGACTACGGCAGCTGCGGCGACTTTGGCGTGATTGTTTGCCATGTGTCCGCTCTTGGGCATCAGCTGCGCAACTTGTATTGCATCGCCGATCACGAATACATCTTTTGCGACGGAAGATTCGAAGCTCTGATAATTCACGCCGCACCAGCGATTATTCGCCATGTTTGCCAGACCCGTTTGCAGCGCGATCTTGCCGGCGCGCATCTGGGGTAGCGCGTTGATCACGTTCGCGTTCACATCTTCCTGCACATCGAATTTGATCAGTCCGTCTTTTGGCGACACCGCAATAGCCTTGTGCTGGTTCCGGTATTCGACGATGCCCTTGTACTGCTCTTCCCAGACTTTTTTGAAAAGCGCGGGCTTGGACACCACATCCTGGTTGGCATCGAGTACCAGCACCTTGCTCTTCGGTTTAAAGTTCTTGAGATACCAGGCAACCTGACACGCGCGTTCGTACGGGCCGGGCGGGCAGCGGAAAGGTGCTTCCGGGATCGTGATCGCATACACGCCACCATCCGGCATCGCCTCGAGCTGACGGCGCAGCGCCAGCGTCTCGGGGCCGGCTCTCCATGCCTGCAGTATCTGACCGGAGGCCTGTGCGTCGGCGAGTCCTTCGATGCTGGCCATGTTCAGGTCGATGCCGGGCGAGAGCACCAGCTTGTCATAGCTGAGCGTACTGCCGCTGGCCAGCTTGATGATGCGCGCTTTCGTGTCAATCGATGCCGCCAGATCGTGCACCATGTTGATGCCGTGGTTATTGCTCAGCGTCGAGTAGGGGCGGCTGATGTCGGCCAGCTTTCGGCTACCGCCAAGAACGAGGTTGGACAGTGGACAAGAGATGAACTCCTTGTCCGGTTCGACCAGTGTCACATCCAATGTGTGGCCGGATAACAGGCGGATGTATTTGGCAGCGGTCGCGCCGCCATAGCCGCCGCCGATCACCACCACCTTCGCGCCGCGCATGGCGAACGCGGATACGGGGCCGGAAAGCAGAGCCAGCGCAGCGCCGGCCTTTAGCAAATCTCTGCGGTCCATGCTAACGCTCCTCAAGGTCTCTGGCCGGCGAAATACGTCGCCAGCAACCGGATCTGTTCGTCGGAATAGCCCTTGGCGAGCTGGTGCATGATCGTTGCTTGTCGCTCACCGGATTTGAACGCCTTCATTTGCGCTTCGATGTAGTCCGCCTTCAGGCCGGCGAGCCCGGGCAAGGATCCTTCCGGTACACCCTTGCCCAGGGTGCCGTGACAGTTGGCGCACGTAGCGGCGAGGCTTTGGGTGTACAGGGTTTGCTGGTCGACGGCGAGTGCGGCGCTTGCAGAGCACAGCGCCCATGCAAGTACTGCGGGCCCGAGCAAGGGCGCGGTCGATGTGTTGTGATTCATCTGCTATCTCCTGCGGAATGACGCCGCGCGCAGTAAGGAAAAGCCGGAGTCCGGAACGAAGTGGATCGCGAGCAGGAGGCAGGCACAGGGGTAGCCGATGCGCTGAGTCAGCCGCGCACCGCGATTGTAACCGCAAATTTTTCGGCTGATATACTGCGTCGCTCTGTCTGACTCATGAATTAAATCCCCGGAGCCTGACCCTGATGAAAAAAATTTCACTGATGCTCGCCGCCCTCGCCATGTCGGCCGCTGCGCATGCTGACTGGAGCCGCATCGAGCATCCATCCAAGGAATATGCGCTGTATATCGACAAGGAGACACTCCAGCCGTCTGGTGTTGGCACCATCCTGCTATGGCACTTGCTCGACTATACGATCGCTCAGGATTATGACGGCACGCCGTACCTGTCCATGAAAGGTCAGATCGAATACGACTGCGAGAAGGGTATCAAGCGCGATCAGATGCACCTCAGGCACAAGGATGGCATGGGTAACAGCAATCTGGTTCATGTCGCGTATAAACCGGGGCCATGGGGGCCGCCCGCAGCGGGTACGCACGAGCAGACGCTGATGCGCCTGGTGTGCAAAGGCGGCTGACGCGGAGCCAAGACGATGAGCCTGCGTGGAAAATTCGGACGCATACAGCCTGCGCCGGAAAACTTCATTCCCGATGCGCTGATCGACGACATCCGCTTGAACGGACTGGATGCCAGCCGACGCCGGTTTCTACGGAAGAGCTTCGCCGCTGCCAGTGCAGCGCTGGTGTCCGGTAGCGCGCTGGCTGCGGCAGATCATCCCGGCGGCGAGGGCGATCCCGCGATACTGAAGCTACCGAAGCACAGCACTAGCCTCGGTAACCCGGTGACGCATCTGCCGTATGGCCAGCCATCCAAACACGAAGCCAACCTGCAGCGACGCGAATCTCCCGGGCTTACACGCCGGCGCGAAAGTAGTATCGCGTTTACGCCATTACAGGGGCTGTTCGGCATCATCACTCCCAGCGGCCTGCACTTCGAGCGCCATCACGCGGGCTGGCATGATATCGATCCTTCGTCCCACCGGCTGATGATCCACGGACTCGTGTCGACACCGAAGGTCTACACGGTCGGCGACTTGATGCGATTGCCCTCCGTGTCCCGAATGCATTTCATCGAATGCGGCGCGAACACGGCGATGGACTGGGCATCGCCCGCAGTGCCCTCGGTGCAGTACACGCACGGCATGCTTTCTTGCTGCGAATTCACTGGCGTGCCACTGTCGCTGCTGCTGGAGGATTGTGGCATCGACAAGAAAAACGCGAAATTTATTCTCGCAGAAGGCGCCGATGGCGCCAGCCTGACGCGAACGATTCCGATCGAGCGCGCGTTGGATGACGCGATCGTTGCGTGGGGCATGAATGGCGAGATGCTGCGCCCCGAGAACGGTTACCCCTTGCGTTTGGTGGTGCCGGGCGCTCAGGGCGTGTGCTGGGTGAAATGGCTACGGCGCCTCGACGTCGGCGATGCGCCTTATGCGACACGTGAAGAATCCACGCAGTACACGGACCTCATGCCCGATGGCCTGTCTCGCCAGTACTCGCTGATTCAGGAATGCAAATCAGTGATCACCACCCCCTCCGGCGGGCAGCGGCTAATGGACAAGGGCTTCTACAACATCACCGGACTGGCGTGGTCAGGGCGCGGCAAGATCGCGCGGGTAGATGTCTCGGTCGACGGCGGCAAGCAGTGGAAGACCGCACGACTCGAATCTCCGGTACTGCCGAAATGTCTGACGCGCTTCAATATCGATTGGGTGTGGGATGGCAAGCCGGCGATACTGCAATCACGTGCAATCGATGAGACCGGCTATGTGCAGCCAAAGATGGCCGAGCTGCGCGCAGTGCGCGGCACGCGCTCGGTGTATCACAACAATGCAATCCAGTCGTGGCGAGTCGAAGCTGCAGGCGAGGTGGTCAATGTCCAGATCTCTTAAATCTGCGCTGTTGTTTCTCGTGCTCGGCGCGATGATGGCAAGCGCCACTGTTACGGCAGAGACCTATCCGAATACAGGCCGCCGTGCGACCGTCGCAGAGGTCGCAGCATGGGATATCGATGTGCGCCCCGATTTTCGTGGTCTGCCGCCCGGTTCTGGCAGCGTCGCACAGGGCATGAGACTCTGGGAGACCAAATGCGCGAACTGTCACGGCGCGTTTGGTGAATCACCGGCAGCGTTCCCGCCGCTAGTGGGCGGTACGACGCGAGAGGATATTGCCAGTGGCCGCGCCGCCGGGCTGATTGCCGCGACCGAGAATGCGAAAACCACGATGATGAAGCTGGCTACGGTATCGACTTTGTGGGATTACATTCGCCGTGCGATGCCATATGACGCACCAAAAAGTCTGTCAGTGAATGAAGTCTACGCTGTTACCGCTTACTTGCTGAATCTGGCCGATATTGTGCCCGCAGATTTCACGCTCACCGACAAAACTATTCGCGATGTGCAGGGCAAAATGCCGAACCGTGCCGGCATGACGCTGAACCACGGCATGCGCGACATCGGCGGCAAACCAGACGTGCTCAGCGAGGCATGCATGAGCGCATGTAAGGTGGATGACGCCTCGCTCGTCGTTTTGCCGCCCGCAGGCAGAGGGCTGAACGGCAATCTTGCCGATCAGAATCGCGCCTGGGGGCCGGTGCGCGGCGTAGATACCGGTGGCCGGAAGTAGGCGCGCCTGCGTCTTGGCGATTTAGGTGGCACAATGCGGCCTCGATTTCGATGTAAAAAATCATTCAGGGAGACAAGACGTGCAACAGAGCCGGCGTGACGCCATGCGCATTGCTTCCGCGCTTGCGCTCGCCTTTGGTGCCGGACTTCTGAGGCCGTCCGATGTGTTCGCCGAGGATGATGCAGACGATGCAGGCATCACCCGATCCGCTGACAATATTCCCTGGGGCTCTGACTGGAACGGTGCGGTGTACTCCGCCAAGAGCCTGGAAGCTTTCGTGATCGCAATGAATGGTGACACCACCACGCCGAACACGCCGCGCACGGTGGTCGAGCGGGGTAAGGTGCCCGGGCTGTTCCTTGCCAAGTCTGGCGAATTGATTATCGAAGCCCCGGAGCTTGCCGAGAATGGCACCAATGTTCCGGTCACGCTGACGAGTAAAATCCCCAACACGGATTTCATCGCGTTGCTGGCTGACCTTAATCCGAATCCTGTGTGCGTTGGTTTCCACGTAATGCCGGATAACGATCCTTCTTACTCCGTCCGGATCAAGGTGGCCGAAACATCAAACCTCGTCGCCGTCGCGCGCTCGGGCGGTAAATGGTTTTATTCGCTCAGGGACATCACCGTGATGATAGGAGGCTGCCTTGGGTGAGCCAATGCGCGTTCGCGCCGTCAAGAATGATCAGTTCGTCGAAGTCAAGGTGCTGATGAAGCACCGCATGCTCAGCCGCTTGTCATGGGGCACGGATGGCCGCTTGATACTTCCGCACTTCATCCAGACAGTGCGCGGCACCTGCAATGGCCGCCCAGTGCTCCATGTGAATTTTGGTGGGTCAGTCGCGCGCGACCCTTATTTTTCGTTCAAGTTCAAAGGTGGCAAAGTGGGCGACAAGATTGTGATCAGCTGGGTAGATACGGAGGGTGATACACGGACTGACGAGACCGTCGTAAGCTGAAGCTTCATAAGCTTTCGATCATGAATTATTTTTCATGTTGTGTTTATGTATATCTCGTTGGCGGTAATTTTTTGACAAGCCCTGAAATAACAAAGGCTTAAGTGAATCTCTAAAAGATGCAAGAAAGAATTTTTGCGACGCACCATGCAAAGAAAAATTCAAAAAAATGCAGGAATTTTTTATGATGTGAATAATGTTGATGAAGTACCAACAAACGCAGAAATTGGCTTTCTTGATTTTGCGAAATAACGGTGCTATATAGACACAAGCGTAAATTTTCAGCCTGAAAAATCAACGTTTTTCAGGCATTTAATACCGACGCGGAGTGAACGCGCCCTGCAGTTCCAACCCTACGGGAAAATGCAGATCAGCGACGTAAGGCATGAGAACAATGTCAATCTGTTTAAAAAAATGATTAGTAATCATTGGCTCAAGTTGCAGTGAAACCAAGTGAAAGAGGAGAGTAAAACATGGCAATCAGTTTTAATCTGAACGGCTCGACGGTATCCGTCCAGGCCGAGCCGGATACCCCACTGCTGTGGGTGATCCGCGATGAAGTGGGCCTGACCGGCACCAAGTTCGGCTGCGGCGCGGCACTGTGTGGTGCATGCACCGTACACCTGAACGGCACGCCGATCCGTTCCTGCCAGACGCCGGTATCGGCTGTCGCTGGCAAGAAGGTTGCCACCGTCGAGTCGCTGTCCGCAGACAGCTCGCATCCGCTGCAGAAGGCCTGGGTCAAGCACCAGGTTCCTCAGTGCGGCTACTGCCAGTCCGGTCAGCTCATGAGCGCTGCAGCTCTGCTGTCGAAGAACAAGAACCCGAGCGATGCTGACATCGACAACGCGATGAGCGGAAATCTGTGCCGCTGCGGTACTTACAACCGCATTCGTGCTGCGATCAAAGACGCTGCTGCCGAAATGCGCCGCGCTTAAGGTAGAGGAGACAAACAAAATGACAACGAATCGTCGCGATTTTCTGAAAACGTCCGCAGCCGCATCTGGCGTGGCCGTGCTCAGCATGTATGTGCCGGGCTTCGGCGGCCAAGAAGCACAGGCTGCTGGCTCGCTGCACACCCCGAACGTCTGGGTGCACATTGCAGATGACAACACCATCACCCTGCTGTCCCACATGTCCGAAATGGGTCAGGGCGTTCACACTTCGCTCCCGATGCTAATCGCAGAGGAACTGAACGTCGACGTGAACTCCGTCCAGGTTGCGACTGCGCCTGCGAATCCTGCGTACGTGAACGGCCTGCTCGGTGCACAGATCACCGGTGGTTCCACCGCCATTCGTGACGCGTGGGAAAAGTTGCGCGTCGGCGGCGCCCAAGTGCGCACCATGCTGGTCCAGGCAGCTGCTGCCAAATGGGGCGTGGATGCTTCCTCCCTGACTGCCTCCAACGGCGTCGTCTCGGGTGGTGGCAAGCGTGCTACTTACGGCGAGCTGGCCGCTGCAGCTTCCGCACTGCCGGTGCCGAAAGACGTTCAGCTGAAGGACCCTTCGCAGTTCCGTATCGTCGGCAAACCGCTGAACCGTCTGGATACACCGGCGAAGGTCAATGGCACGGCTGAGTTCGGTATCGACGCCAAGGTGCCTGGCATGGTCTACGCCTCCATCGAGCAGACACCGGTCATCGGTGGCAAGCCTGTCAGCTTCGACGCCGCCAAAGCCAAGAGCATGCCTGGCGTTATCGATGTCGTGCAGATCAGCGATGGCGTGGCCGTTGTGGCTGACACTTACTGGCACGCATTCAACGCCCGCAAGAAGGGCCTGAAAGTGCAGTGGGATGATGGCGCAGGCGCCTCGCTCTCGACCGCAGGCATGTGGGCAGCCATCAAGGCCGCCGACAAAGAGATCAAGCCAATCAAGATTCGCCCGGACGTCGGTGACGCCGCCGGTGCCATCGCCGGTTCATCGAAAGTCGTGAAGGCCAGCTACACCACCGGCCTGATGGCTCACCAGCCGCTTGAGCCGATGAACATGATCGCCAACGTGAGTGGTGACAAGTGCGAACTGATCGGACCGACGCAGTTCCAGCAAGGCGCACAGGGCACGGCAGCTGCGGTTCTGGGCATCAAGCCTGAGAACATCACCGTTCGCACCACCTATCTGGGTGGCGGTTTCGGCCGTCGTATCGAGCTCGACTTCATCTCGCAGGCCGTTCAGGTCTCGAAGGCAGTCGGCCGTCCGGTCAAGGTGCTGTGGAATCGTGAAGACGACATGAAGCACGACTTCTACCGTCCGATGGGCCTCAATCGCCTCGAGGCTGGCCTCGACGCATCGGGCAACGTCGTCGGCATGAAGTTCCAGCTGACCTCGCAGTCGATCACTCAGCGTGCATTCGGTCTGCCGAAGAACACGCTCGATCCGTTCATGGTCGAAGCATCGGTGCCGCTGTACGCCGTGCCGAACACCCAGCACGACGTGATCATCCATGACACTGGCTTCCGCGTCGGTTATCTGCGCGCTGTGTCGCACACTATGAACTGCTTCGCCAACGAATCGTTCATCGATGAGCTGGCGCTGGCTGCAGGCAAAGATCCGCTGCAGTTCCGCATGAACATGGTGAGCAACGAGCCGCGCATCGCCAACGTGCTGAAGATCGCTGCCGAGAAAGCTGGCTGGGGCCGCAAGCTGCCCAAGGGCCGCGGTCTGGGTATTGCGATCATGGAAGGCTACGGCACCTACATGGCTCAAGTGGCCGAGGTATCGGTCTCCGAGGGTAACGTCAAGGTTCACAAGGTCTGGATCGCTTCCGACCAGGGCCGTATGGTGAACCCGGAGATCGTTCGTCAGCAGCTGGAGTCGGGCGTCATCTACGGCCTGTCGGGTGCTCTGTACACCCAGAACACCGTGGCTAATGGCCGCGTTCAGCAGTCGAACTTCAACGACTTCCCCCCGATTCGTCAGAACCAGTCGCCAGTGATTGATATCACGCTGGTGGACAGCTCCGAGAAGCCGGGCGGTGTGGGCGAGCCTTCGACATCGTTGATCGGACCGGCGGTTGCCAACGCGATCTTCGCAGCCTCTGGCAAGCGCATCCGCTCGATGCCGCTCGCACAGGGCCTGAAGTTTTTTTTCTGTGAAAATTTGTCGCTATGGACAGTATTGATCTGGAAGTACTCAAGACCTGCGCCGACTGGCTCGCCGCTGGCAAACAATGCGAACTCGTCACGATCACCAAGACCTGGGGATCGAGCCCGCGCCCGGAAGGTGCGACGCTCGGCATCTGCGAGGATGGGCATGTGGTCGGATCAGTATCTGGCGGCTGCATCGAAGATGATCTAATTGATCGCGCGCGTCGCGAGGGATTGAACCGTACCAAACCCGAGGTGGTCACCTACGGCATCACGGCCGATGAGGCGCATCGCTTCGGTCTGCCCTGTGGCGGCACCATTCAGTTGGTGATCGAGCCGTTATCTGCACAGAGCATGGTGCCTGAGTTGATCGATCGACTGGGTACCGGTGAGCTGGTGTCGCGTCGCCTTGATCTGCACAGCGGTGCTGTAACGCTCGGCCCCGCAAAACCCGGCATGAGCCTGCAAGTCTCTGAAACCGCGATGACGACCATTCATGGGCCGCGCTGGAGGCTGCTGATCATCGGTGCCGGACAATTGTCGCGCTTCCTCGCGCAGATCGCGGTTGGTATGGATTACGCGGTCACCGTATGTGATCCTCGCGAAGAATATCGCGAGGGCTGGCATGTCGATGGCGTGCAAGTCGTGCACGCGATGCCAGATGATCTCGTGATGGAGATGAGGCTTGATAGCCGTAGCGCGGTCGTAGCACTCACGCATGACCCCAAGCTTGACGATCTCGCGCTGATGGAAGCGCTGAAATCCGAGGCTTTTTATGTCGGTGCGATCGGCTCGCGCTCGAATGACCGCAAGCGCCGCGAACGCCTGCTGGACTTCGATCTGACGACCGAGCAACTCGACAAATTGCACGGTCCGATCGGCATCTACATCGGCAGCAAGACACCCTCTGAAATCGCCATCTCCATTCTTGCTGAGATGACTGCCGTTAAGAATGGCGTGCCATTGCCGGACGAGATGAAGGTTGGCAATGCAAAAGAATCGGCGCAGCTTGAAGCCAGCCCGGATGCTTGTCTGCTGGACCCTGCGCAGCGCATTGTCTGAATGTCTCTATGATTGACACGCTCGGCGGCTCTCGGGCCGCCGTATTTTTTTCCTCGTAATTTTCGCTGCCTTCTGCCCGACCATGAATCCTGCTTCTCCAGGACGCCCAGATACCCCTTGCGTCGCTGTCTGCTCGACTACTTTCGACGATATATGTCGGGGATGTGGACGCACTGTGGTCGAGGTTGCCGAATGGGTATTCATGTCGGACGAAGACAAAGAAAAAGTCTGGCAGCGCATCACGGCGCAAGGCTATCCGCGCAGGAATACCTGAGCTTGCGATCTGATCCACGCGCAGGCAGGCCGATGCTGGCCAGCGCTGCACCCTCACTGGATCAAGGGAAGATTGCGGCGCGCAGTGATGGCCCTGGTCAGGACTCGCTTACGGGTGGTCTGGAGCCGCAAGTCGGGCGCGAACTGCAATCCATCCGCATCAATGGTGGGCTGGTCCACCAGCTGGTAGGCTTGTAGCTTCGCTTGGTTCGCCGGTTGGCGTCCAGTCGTCAAAAATTATCAATATTAAAATTTATGACAGGCCGGCAAGTGCTGTAACCTGCTTGTCATATTCGCTGGATATATTGCCAGCGTGAATACCTCCCCGATGCCCACCCGAGCCGAGGCTTTGCCGACTATGAGCGCCAGCATTCCCAAGAGTCCGGCCATGCATCCCGCGCAGCCCGGCCTGACGCACGCCGCCAGTGCAGCCAAGTGGCAGGACTCGCTCTTCCACGCGCTCACCTTCAGCTTCGCCGCGCTGGTGCTGGCCACACTGATGGGAATCGTTATCTCACTGATCTTCGGTGCATGGCCGGCGTTTGAGCATTTCGGTCCCGGTTTTATCACTCGCATCGAATGGGATCCGGTGAATGAGGAATACGGCGCGCTGATCGCCATCGCCGGCACCCTGATCACCTCCCTGATCGCACTATTGTTTGCCGTGCCTGTCAGTTTTGGCATCGCGCTGTTTCTCACGGAGATTTGTCCGGTCTGGCTCAAGCGCCCGCTGGGCACCGCCGTGGAATTGCTGGCCGGAGTGCCCAGTATTATTTACGGCATGTGGGGCTTGTTCATTTTTGCGCCGCTGTTT
>RGFZ01000011.1 GCA_010024875.1 Oxalobacteraceae bacterium
TATAGCGATCCTGATAGAAACTTTTGATATGCGAACTGATGTTTCTCCAAGGCCTTAAGAACTCCAGCCCCGGGATTCAGGGATTCAGTGTTGACGCATATATCATAAAATTCTTCGCTCTGCCCTCTGTTAAATAGAGCATCTGCGAGCTTTTCCTTTAGATCAGTCGATCCAATGAACGCCCCAACTGTAGCAAGCCCAGCTATGATAATTGGTGAAAACATAGCGAGATATTTTCCAGAATGTGTCTTTGCTCCGTCATACTTTTGAAATTCATAACCTTGGGCATAACGCGAGGCAATTTTACTCATTTGCATACCAAAAAACAGACTGATTAATTTTGCCGGATGAGGTATTGCTGATGCAATTTTTGGGTTTTTAAAAAGAGATTTCGCCGTATTTAACAATCGATCCGAGGCAACTGTTGCGGGGGATCCTTGATAAAATATTGCAGAACCAAATAGACCAACTACAGCACTTCCGAGCGCATCAATCACACCCGAAAACGGATTGACGCGGTGGCCATGAAAATAAGCACGATTTTCGGCAATATTATTCGCCCCGAGCTTGAATGCGTCTATGAATCCACTAATTTTTTCTGACGATAAACCAGCCATCACGGTGAGCGCTTCGTCCATCTGTTTTTTATCTATTCTGCTTAACAGAGCAAGCATGCCGGGTTGCTTACCCAATTCCGGAATTGAAATTTTGCTGCCTTGGTACATGTTCACAAGACCGAAGACTCCTTTAACTAACATGTTGCCAAGAACACCCAAATCATCGTTGGGCAGATAAGCTCCATGGCCTGAGCGGCGGCCACCCGCATTGCCAACTGCTGGGACCTCCGTGCCAGGCGGAGCTGCCGCCGGGATATCGTCTCTCCTGGTCGCCGGATTTGTAGGAATATTCATTTATGCCCCTTATCAAGCTCTACTTGAGAGTGGCCTCTGTGCGGGAAATCTTTGGCTGATGGTGCAATATACAACTCACCTATTTGGTTTTATTTGTAAACGATGCACTATTCAGTGCACTAGGTATGTTGTTGATTTTTACGGAAACCAGCTTGGGTAGCTTGATCGCCGACGACCATGGGAATGAACATCGACTTGCAGCGCGAGAGGCGGCTAGCCGAGAGAGATAGGGGTTCTGGAATGACCAAAGCGATCAGAGCCTGATCGGTGTACGGGCATCCACAACAGTCAAGCCGCGGGCAAATCAACGTCGGGCAAGCAGGGGCCTGCAAGCTGCAACGCATACCATTCAACCATCTGAATATCAATGGGTGGGTTGCGCAACTTGTTTTCCTTCCGTTTTGGCGCAGCAGCGAGGGCGCGGTATTGCTGCGATCGCGCCCCGAGTTACACGACGATGGTCAGATAGCAGTTTTAGGTTTGAAATGCTTGTCACTGATTCTGAATTTTCCACGGCGGTCGCCCATCAGCTGCCGCAGCTCGGCGATCGACAGCGCGCTGACTTCATGCATGCGTATCAGCAGCGATGCCGTCACTGGTAAACGGCGATGGCGTATCTTGCTGATCACCGGCGGCGAGACCTCCAGCGCCCTTGAAAGCGCGGCATCGTTCTTCAGGTTCAGTTTACCGATCAGTGAAGCCAGCAGCTGATCCGGGTCATAGCGCTGCATCATCTGCACTTTCTCTTGTTCCATACGTTCCTCATGCGAGTGTTGAAGTCGATGCGATTCTGACCTCGTATCCATGGTTTATCTTGAGGCTCAACAACGCGAGTGGCACGTCGCAAAAATTCAGTAAGTCCTGCTGCTTCAGCGCAAACTACCACTGATGGGCAACGCGGTCTTGTACTTCACCTGCTTCAAAGCGAAGCTCGATTTGATGTTCTTGATACCGGGGATACGGGTGAGGTTCTCAAGGATGAACCGCTCCAGCGCCTGCAGATCGGGGACGACGATGCGCAGCAGGTAGTCCTCATCGCCGGTCATCAGATAGACCTCCATGACTTCGTCGAAATGACTGACGGCTTTCTCAAAACGTTCCAGTGCTGCGGCTTCCTGCTTCTCCAGCGACACGCGGACGAATACGTTCACCTTCAGCCCCAGCGCATGCGGATCAACCAGCGCAACGTACTTCGAGATCACGCCATCGTTCTCCAGTTTTTTCACGCGCGACAGTGTCGGCGAAGGCGAAAGGCTGACCTTGGCGGCCAACTCCACATTAGTCAGGCTGGCATCCTGCTGCAGCCATTTCAGCAGCTTCAGATCTGTTTTATCGAGATTTTCAAACATAAAGGTTCCCTAAAATAACTTTATCAAGCATTTTATGCTGCAAAATATGATTCAGGCGAAGTTTTTCAGCAGCATCTGCCGCCCCAATTGTCGTAACGTTATGGCATTCATCTTCCCTACTTCGCGCCATGGACATGAGCACTCCGGACCACCTGGTACGTCACATCGATATCGACGAGCAGGAAACCGCAGAATGGATCGCCGCCCTCCAATCCGTTCTTGATACCTCTGGCCCTGAGCGTGCTCGCTTCCTGCTCTCGCAACTCGCCTCGGCTGCTCGCGAGCGCGGCCTCAACTGGCGCGCTGCACGCATTACGCCCTATGTGAACACCATTCGCGCGACGGAAGAACCGCCCTATCCCGGCGGTTCAGATGCGGTGGACATGGAAGAGCGCATCGCCAGCATCCTGCGCTGGAATGCGCTGGCGATGGTGGTGCGTGCCAATCGCGCGCATGGCGAACTGGGCGGACATATCGCCAGCTATGCATCTGCGGCCGATCTGTTCGAAGTCGGCTTCAATCATTTCTTCCGTGCGCGCAGCGGCGATTTCGACGGCGATCTGATCTACTTCCAGCCTCATTCCGCGCCGGGTATCTATGCTCGCGCGTTTCTCGAAGGCCGTCTGACCGAGGATGATCTCGGACATTATCGGCAGGAGATCACGGCGAAGTCGCTCGGACATCAGGGCTTGTCTTCATATCCGCATCCCTGGTTGATGCCGACATTCTGGCAATTCCCGACTGGCTCGATGGGCATCGGTCCGATCAGCGCGATCTATCAGGCGCGATTCATGCGCTACCTCGAGCATCGCGGCCTGATGGAACCGCAGCCGCGCAAGGTGTGGGGCGTGTTCGGTGATGGCGAGATGGATGAGCCGGAGTCGCTTGCCGCGCTGTCGCTGGCCTCGCGCGAAAAGCTTGACAATCTGGTGTTCGTCATCAACTGCAATCTGCAACGTCTGGACGGTCCCGTGCGCGGCAATGGGCATATCGTCGATGAGCTCGAAACCATTTTTGGCGGCGCCGGCTGGAATGTGATCAAACTATTGTGGGGGTCGGACTGGGACCCACTGTTTGCGCGAGATATCACTGGCGAGCTGGTGGATGCACTCAACCGCACGGTCGATGGTCAGCTGCAGACCTTTGCCGCTCATGATGGGGCATTCAACCGCGAGCACTTCTTCGGACAAAACCCTGCGCTGCAGGCGATTGGCGCAACCCTGACCGATGAAGAGATCGACCGGCTAAGACGTGGCGGTCATGATCTGCGCAAGATTTTTGCCGCCTACCACGCCGCGCATCATCATCGCGGGGGACCCACCGTGATCCTTGCGCAAACCAAAAAAGGCTTTGGCATGGGGACCGCCGGTCAAGGCAAGATGACCACCCACCAGCAAAAGAAGCTCGAGCTGCAAGACCTGCTCGAATTCCGCGACCGCTTCAAGCTGCCGCTGAGCGACGAACAGGTCGATCAGCTGGAGTTTTACAAACCTTCGCCTGACAGCCCCGAGATGCGTCACTTGCAGGAGCGCCGCGCCGCGCTCGGCGGTTATGTGCCGAAGCGGATCACCACGGGCAGTACGCTGGAGGTGCCCTCGCTGGCGGCGCATGCGCAGTTCGCACTTGATGCCGGCGGCAAGGAAATGTCGACCACGATGGCGCTGGTGCGGATGATGGGCAATCTGCTGAAAGACGAGCATCTCGGCAAGCATGTGGTGCCCATCGTCGCCGATGAAGCGCGTACCTTTGGTATGGCCAACCTCTTTCGTCAGGTCGGCATCTATTCGGCGCAGGGACAGCTGTACGAACCGGAAGACATCGGCTCGATACTTTCATATCGCGAAGCCAAGGATGGCCAGATTCTTGAAGAGGGTATCAGCGAGGCTGGCGCAATTTCGTCATGGACCGCAGCGGCCACCAGCTACTCGGTGCACGGGCTGCCTATGCTGCCCTTTTACATCTACTACTCGATGTTCGGTTTTCAGCGCATCGGCGACCTGATCTGGGCGGCCGCCGACCAGCGCGCACGCGGCTTCTTGATCGGCGCCACATCAGGCCGCACCACCCTTGGTGGCGAGGGATTGCAGCATCAAGATGGCAGCAGCCATCTGGTAGCGGCCACGGTACCGAACTGCGTGTCGTACGATCCGGCTTATGCGTATGAGCTAGCCGTGATCATCGACGAAGGCATGCAGCGCATGCTGGCACGCAATGAGGATGTTTTTTATTACGTGACTGTGACCAACGAGAATGAAGCACAGCCAAGCATGCCCGAGTCGATGGAAGGACTGCGCGAGGGCATATTACGCGGCATGTATTGCGTATCACCCTGTCAGCAGCCGCAAGTCAGGTTGCTCGGCGCAGGCCCTTTGCTGAAAGAAGCGATGGCCGCTGCCGATCTGCTGGAGGGCATTTTCTCGGTGCGTACCGAGGTTTGGAGCGTCACTAGCTTCTCCGAGCTCGCGCGTGATGGCATCGCCTGTGAACGTGAGCGTCGCTTGCAACAAACCAGCAGCGAAGCCTGGGTCACTCGGCAGCTAGGCGACAGTAATGCGCCCGTCATTGCGGTATCCGACTATGTGCGTGCGGTACCAGAGAGCATCCGCGCCTTCGTGCCCGCGCGCTATGTGACGCTGGGCACAGACGGCTTCGGGCGCAGCGATACGCGTGCGCGCTTGCGGGATTTGTTCGAGGTCGATGCAAAATGGATCGCATACACCGCGCTGTGCGAAGTGTTCGCCAGCTCCAAAACGGCTGCCGAGATGCGCGCAATCGCCGCGCGGCTGGAACTGGATATCGACAAGCCGCTGGCCTCGACCATCTGAACTAGCCGAACACTTGCTCCATCTCGCGCCGGAATTTGACTGCCGGCGAGTTGGCATCAAAGGCGACGTCATTCCAGCCGACCACAGCGCCCGCTGTGACTGCGCGCACGAGCTTCACGCCATGTGCCAGCCCCAGCGGAAGACCACCCAGTGCCAGTGATTCCTTCGCGGGTAACAGCTTCCCATAGACTGTAAATCCGCCCTCGCCATCGAGCATCTCGCCAGCCGCCAGATCGCGCTTCGCAGTGGCAACCACATCGCCGTTCCAGCAGACTGGCGCGCCGGTCGCTTCATGGCGCACACCGACTGAGGCCACACTGATGCCCAGTTCCAGGCCGATCAGGTGATAGGGCTTGTACATCGAGGAGTACTGTCCGCTAGGATCGGTGAGCAAACCGTATTCCTTGAAGCATCGCGCGACATAGTCGCTGTCGGCGGCAAAGGTCACATAGACCCCCCAGCGCAAGTCACGGAATACGGGCCGAACGTCGCGCTCGACACTGGAAATGACCTCGACCTGTCCGCGCACATCAAGAATGCCGCCGTCCGATTGCGGTTTCAGGATGCGGGCAAGATCATCGACCCCAACGGGTGGAAAGCGCAATCCGTGCGGTGCGGACAAACCCGTCGCATTCGCGACCGACGCCATTTCAATCGCGCTCTTGGTACCGTCGAGGAAGCTGTTGAACATTTGCGCATTCATGCCGCCGCGCTTCGCATCCTCTGGCGTTAAACCGTAATGCTGCCAGACCGTTTCTGGTGTGGAGGCGTGATAGCTGGGCAGGTATTTCGTGCCCTTCCCCGCAGCGACAACTGAAAAACCGGCAGCGCGTGCCCAGTCGACCATCTCGCAGATCAGCGCGGGCTGATCACCATACGCGAGCGTATAAACGATACCTGCCTCATCAGCACGACGCTTCAACAATGGCCCAGCCAGCGCGTCGGCTTCGACATTCACCATCACGATATGCTTCTTGTGCTCGCAGCAGGCCAGCACATGCGCAATACCGATCGCGGGATTGCCGGTGGCATCGATGATGATGTCGACATAGGGCGAGGTAATCAGCGCCATGCCGTTGTCGATGATCGCGGTATTGCCCTGCTTCGCTGCCTGCTCTAGTGAGCTGGCAGCAAAAAAATCATCCTTCCAGCCCACGTTGCGCAACGCCGCTTTTGCGCGATCCGGTGACAAGTCCGCAATACCCACCATGTGAATGCCGGGTGTACGCGGTACTTGCGACAGGTACATCGAACCGAACTTGCCGGCGCCAATCATGCCGACGCGCAAAGGCTTGCCGTCTGCAGCCAGCCGCTGCAGTTTTGCGTAAAGATTCATGATGGCCTCAGGCAGCCTGACCGTCAGGGATGCCGTACAGCTCGGAGGCCGGGGTGCCCTCTTTCCAGGGCAGATCAACCGGGTAATCCTTGAGCAGGCAATCGTCAGGCAGACACTCGATCGCATCGAACTGGCGATGTGCGATGTAGCCGGGACGCTTGAAGCGGCGGATATGATTCGACACGGCGCACAGGCTCAGATAGACCGAGACACGGTTCCATGGCGAGAGATTGGGCGATGACGCATGCACCAAACAGCCATGGAACATGATCATTGAACCAGCCGGCCCCTTGGGCGCGACGATGCCGCCCTTATCGACCAAGGTGCGAATGTTGTCATTACTGATGGTCCACAGCGGGTAGCTGGTGGTCGAGGTGTCGTGCCCCGCTTCCAGCGCGCCCATTTTGTGGCTGCCGGGGATGAACATCAGCGGACCGTTGAATTCATTCACCTCGTCGAGAAAGATCGCGACATTCATCGCGCGCGCGTCGGGCATCGCATCATCATTCAACCAAGTGCCGTAATCCTGATGCCACTGCCAGACATCGCCATCAAAGGCCATCTTGCCGTTGATCTTAAATTGATGCATGTAGAGCTTTTCCTCGAACAGCTGCTCGACCGGCGCAATCATGCGCGGATGACGCGCAAGCCTGGCGAACGGTGCGCTGTACATGTGCGCCGCGAAGTTTGTGCGGACCGAGGTCTTGCCTTTTTCGCGGATGTTCTCAGGGCGATCCTGCGCATACAGGCGTGGCACTTCATCGGTAAGTTTTTTTACTTCTTCCGGTGTGAAATGCGAAGGGAAGAATAGATAGCCGTCGCGGTCGAACTGCTCCAGTTGTTGTTGAGTGAGTTTCATCTCGATCTCCTTTGATTATTTCCGTTGTTCTGGTAGTTGTTTCGTTCGTTTCGTTGTTAGGCCTGCTTGTGTCAGGCAGGCTGCTTGTCCTGTTCAGCCAGGCTGCTGACTCGCGCCACCAGCGTGCGCCCTGCGTTCTCGCAGTGATGCAGTGCCAGCTGCTGCGCGGCGCTGTCATCGCCCTCGAGTATGGCTTGCAGCATGCGCTCATGCTCATCCCAGATCGCCGCGCGCGCGCCGACTTGGCTCAGCGTCGCGCCCATGATGCGGCGAATATGGCTCCAATGCCGCTCGGCGCTTTGCACCAGTACCGGATTACCCGCTGCTTCATAAATTGCGCGATGGAAGGCTAAATCAGCCTCGATCATGCTGCTCAGGTCTTTGCCGCGTGAGGCATCGCGACCGCCAGTGACGAGCTTGGGCGAGAGTCGCGCACGACGGCGCGCTGCCTCGCGTGCGGCTAGTCCATCCAGCACCGAGCGCACCTGATACAGATTGGCGATGTGATCCACCGTCAGCGTCGCGACCATCACGCCGCGCCCGCCGGCATCGATCACTAGACCGTCACGCTTGAGCAGCAGCAGGGCCTGCAAGACGGGCTGTCGGGACACCGAGAGGCTCTCAGCCAGCGCCTCCTGCGTGATGCGTTGGCCAGCCTTGAAACGGCCGTCGCAGATCGCATCGAGAATGGCCTGGTAGGCCTGCTCGGCGAGGTCAGGGGCGACGGCGATGGGGGAAATAGGGGCAAGCACGGACGCGGTTGATCAGTTCTGTCTTCTGTATACAGAATACATGACTGCAGAGACCAGCACAAGCGAGTCGCTGCTGAGGTCCGGGACCTAGGAAAAAAGATCTTAAAAAACAGGCTGTTAAGTCTTGCCCTCAGGAGCAAGGTCCATAGCGTTGCAAGACAAAACACGAACGTGACTGGATCCCGCCATGCGCCAGGATGACGAGGGAGAGGCTGCGGGTTCTGCCACTGTCCTCTCAGGGCAAGCCGGGATCCCGTGTCTTCTCGCCTGCGTCTCGAACCGGTACTGAGCAGCGCTCCTCACCCCACCCGCTTCGCCAGCGACAAGATCCGCTCTGCCTTGATCAGCACTGGCTTGTCGACCATCTTGCCATCGACCTGTACGGCTGCACCGTCTGACGCGCCGGCCGCGTCGATCACGCGGGTCGCCCAAGCGATCTCGTCGGCTTGCGGCAGATAGCTCGCATTCACGGTCGCGACCTGTTTGGGGTGGATGCAGAGCTTCGCACCAAAACCGAAGCGCTTGCCGCGCAAGATGTCGGCGGACAGGACAGCCGCATCGTCGATCGCGGTGGTCACGCCATCGACCGGCGCCGCCAGCCCGACCAGCCTCGATACCAGCACCAGCTGAGAGCGGAAGTAGTCGAGCTCACGATCATCATTCTCGATGCCCATATCAACGCAGAAGTCGATGGTGCCAAAGATCAGTCGCGATACCTTGTCGCAGGCAGCGAGTTCAGTCAGGTTGGCAATGCCCTGGGCGCTCTCGATCAAAAGCTTGACCGCTCTCGCGCCAGCGGCCGTCACACGCTTCACATCAGCCACATCGCCCGACTTGGGCAGGATGACTTCGGCAACGTTGGCGTGTCCGCACAAGGCCAGATCGCGCGCGAACCACTCGGTGTCCGAGCTGTTGATGCGCACCGCCACCGGCTTGCCAATGTCAAGCCAACTCGTCAGCGCATTGCGCGCCGTATCTTTGTCAGCGGGCGCGACCGCATCTTCGAGGTCAATGATCACGCGGTCCGCACCGGTCGCCAGCGCCTTGTCGAAGCGTTCGGGACGCGTCGCGGGCACGAACAGGTAGGAAATGGGCGCGGCCGATTTGGTGGGCATGGAAGTCTCCAAGGCGCTCAGATCGCCTTTTCTTGTTTGAGCGAAGCGATCTTGTCAGCGGCATAACCGAGCGTTGAAAGAATCGCGTCGGTGTGCTCTCCGAGCGCTGGAATCGCATCCATCCTCGCTTCCCATCCGTTGCTGGCGCCGGGCGGGAGCAATGCCGGAAGCTTGCCGACTGGCGACGCCACCTCGGCCCAGCGCTGCCGCGCTCTAAGCTGCGCATGCTCCCACAAGTCTTGCATGTCATTCAGTCGCGCATTCGCAATCTGCGCTTTTTCCAGGCGCTCTGTCACCTGCTCTGCAGTCATCGAGGCGAAGGTATCGCGAATGATGCCGTACAGTTCCTTGCGTGCCGCGCTGCGCAGCGTGTTCGATGCAAAGCGCGCATCAGTGGCCAGCTCAGGCTGTTGCAGCACCTGTTCGCAGAACACGACCCATTCGCGCTCGTTTTGCAGACCGAGCATCACGGTTTTGCCATCGCCAGCCGGAAAAGGTCCGTAAGGATAAATCGTTGCATGCGATGCGCCAGCGCGCACCGGCGGCGGTGCGCCATCGAACGCGTAGTACAGGGGAAAGCTCATCCATTCGACCATACTCTCCAGCATGGACACATCGATGCGACAGCCCTTGCCGGTACGGCCACGTTGTATCAGCGCCGCGAGGATGTTTGTATACGCATACATGCCGGCAGCGATATCGGCCACCGAGCAGCCCGCTTTTGATGGTTCATCGTGCGTACCGGTCACGGACAAAAAACCTGATTCGCTCTGAATCAGCAAATCGTAGGCCTTTTTGTCGCGGTACGGACCATCAGCGCCATAGCCGGATATATCGCAGACAATCAATTGCGGGAACTTCTCGTGTAGCGCGTCGTAAGACATGCCAAGACGTGCTGCTGCGCCGGGCGCGAGATTCTGCACCAGCACATCGGCATCGGCCAGCAAGCGACTCAGAATCACTTTGGCTTCGTCATGCTTCACATCGAGTGTCAGGCTTTCTTTGGAGCGATTGGTCCAGACAAAATGCGAGGCCATGCCATGCACGCGCTCATCGTAGGCGCGTGCGAAATCGCCGACACCGGGACGCTCGATCTTGATCACGCGCGCGCCAAGGTCGGCCAGCTGGCGTGTGCAGAAAGGCGCTGCGATCGCGTGTTCAAGAGTAATTACCGTGATGCCATCCAACGGGCGCATAGGATTTCCTGTATTTGATTTTTTTGGGTCACCAGAGAGTCCCCTCAGGCCAGCGTCGCCTCGGCCTGCAAGCACAGCTCGCCTCGGGCATTCGCTGCCCAGAGCTGCACTCGGCCATCGTCCACCAGCTTGCCGTTAACGCTGAAGGTATCGATGTCGAACACCGGGCTGACAGCGCGGAAGCTGAATTCTGCCACTTTACGCTCGGGCAGTTCGCGCCGCACCAAGTCCATCAGCATGGTCGCGATCAACGGACCGTGCACGATCAGGCCCGGATAAGCTTCGATCTCGGTCACATAGCTCCGGTCGTAATGAATTCTGTGTCCATTGAAGGTCAGCGCCGAATACCGAAATAGCAGCACCGGGTCTGGTGTGATGGTCTTTGACCATTGCGCGTCTGTGGGTGCGGGTTTGGGCGTGGCAGGGGCTGCGCCAGGCTGAGGATGGTCACGGTAGACGATGTCATGTTCTTCGCGCACGGCGAGCCGGTCGCCAGCGCTGATCTCGTGCTCAACGGTCACGAACGCCAGACGGCCGCTGCTGCCAGTCTTGGCGCTGACGTCCTTGATGCGTGATACGCGCGTTGCCGCCGCCCCGACGGGCAGCGGCGCGGCAAAGCTCAACCGCCCGCCCGCCCACATGCGACGTGGCAGCGCGACCGGCGGCAGGAAACCGCCACGCTTGGGATGACCATCCGGCCCGAGGGCAGAGGCTGGGCTGACCGCCCAGAAAAATAACCAGTGCCAGAGATGAGGGAGCGCGTCGCCGTCGCGATAGTGATCATCACGATCAAGCGTCGCCGCCATCGCGTTCACGATGGCGGTATGCATCAGGTCTTCACGAGTCTCGGACCGGCCTGTCCATTGACGCAAATGGTCAAGATCCAGAGGCGGCAGCGGCTGATTCATGGCGCGCAGGGTTCAGATTGCAAAGCGCGCATTCTGTGCCAGCCGCGCGGGCCCGGCAATTTGCATTTTCTGAAGTAATGATTGTGGCGGCAGGACTTGCCAGTTTTGGAAGATGCGCAGCGATGCTGCTGCTGGCTTAAAGTGCTTTTTTTGCGTCAGCGAGCGCATAGATCTCGGAGATCATCTCGCCCACCGGAGAATTCCTCACTTGCTCGAAACGGAACTTCGCGCGTCGGTCTCCCATCATGTCGCGCAACTGGCGAGCGCTCCAGCCACTGACTTCTTCCATGCGGATCAGCAGCTCGGGGGTGACAGGAATCTCACCGTTGCGAACCTTCTGTATCAGTTGTCCGGGAACCTCAAGCGAACGTGCCAGGCCGTTATCTGATCGCCGTTCGAGGTTCATGCGTAGCGCAGCCAGCAAGCGACCCGGGTCGTAGCCATCGCTGCTTGGTCGTGATGTTTTCATGAGCGACGCCGAAGGAATGAATGAGATAAGTGAGCGACGGCAGATTATCCCACGGACGCGAAGGCAAGTGACCGCCACTATGCGCAGCAAACACTGGGCGAGCACAGAAAACACGGGATTTCATGATCCGCGACAGCGGTGGCACGGCGGTCATAATTCTGAAGAACAATTTTTCGACAAAAAATAGCGGCTGTTCCGTTGCGGCAGCAGTAACAGCCCTACAAGATCAGGCGAGGCAGCCGCTCAATGCAAGCGCGTATAATGCGCGCGTTAATCAGTTCGCTGTGTGTGGCTGCGGTCACCCTGTCGGCCCTAGCCATCCTGTCTCCTCCGATGCCCTCCTCCCGCCAACTACCCGACTCCGGCTTGACGCAATCCGGGTGGGTCTCCGCGACTTCCGTCCAGCGTGAATCGCTCGCCCTCGGGCTGATACTCGCACTTTGGCTATTCTCCACGGTCTGGATGCGTCCGTTAGGCATGCCCGATGAGGGCCGCTATGTCGGCGTTGCCTTGGAGATGGCGCGCTCGGGCGACTGGCTGACGCCGACGCTCAACGGACTTCCCTACTTCCACAAGCCACCGCTGTTCTACTGGATTACGGCACTGTCGCTGTCGGCATTTGGCAATGTCGAGTGGGCGGCCCGGCTCGCCTCGCTGCTCGGCGCGATGCTGTGCGCGGGCAGTGTCTATCTGCTCCTGCGCCGCTGGATGCCCGAGCGGCTGGCGCGTTGGTATCTGCCCGTGCTGGCCACCACGCCGATCTTTTACGGCGGCGCGCAGTACGCTAATCATGACATGCTGGTCGCGGGCTTCATCAGCGCAGCGATCGCTCTCGCCGCCGATGCCGCCTTGTCGATGCAGGCGGGTCGTGGCTGGCGCTGGCAACTGGCCGGCGGCTGGGTGGCCGCTGCGCTGGGTCTGCTGAGCAAAGGTCTGATCGGTATTGTTCTGCCCGGCGGTGTGATCTTTTTCTGGATGCTGCTGAGCGGACGCTGGCGCCAGATGATCCGATTGTTCTGGTGGCCCGGTCCGCTACTGTTTCTAGTGGTAGGCGCGCCATGGTTCTTGCTGATGCAGCGGCAGTTTCCGGACTTCTTGCACTACTTTTTTGTGTATCAGCACTTTCAACGCTTCTCGCAGGGCGGGTTCAACAACCCGCAACCGCTCTGGTTCTTTCCCGCCGTGCTGTGCTTGAGCTCGCTCCCATGGGCGCCATGGCTGCTGGCGCGCTGGCGTGTTGATCGCTCGAACGCGGGTGCATTGCCAGACGACACCACCAAGGCCATTCGGCTGCTGTTATGGACATGGGTCGTGCTGATCACGGTTTTCTTTTCTATCCCCTCATCCAAGCTGGTGGGCTACGTGCTGCCCGTGGTGCCACCGCTGTCGGCGTTGATTGCCGAGGCTTTCGTGAGCGCTTTTTCCATCAGCAATCGCTGGCGAATCGCGCTGCTGTTGCTCGCGGGCGGCCTGTGCATCGGCGGAGTCATCGCTTTCACCCAGGCTGACGATAGCTCGAGCGCGCCGCTGGCAGCGGCCTACCGACAAAACGCAAAGGATGGTGAGCCGCTGGTCTTTGTGCGCACCTATCGCTTCGACGTACCGTTTTATGCCGGGCTGCGCGACCCTGTCCCCGTGATAAGCGAGTGGAATGAGCCGATCACGAAAGACAGCTGGCCCAAAGAGCTGGCCGACGCGTCACGATTCAGACCGGCGCTCGGGCAGCAGGTGCTGGTCGATGTGACCCAGATGACCGCCTTTCTGTGCCGGCAGCCCGTCAGCTGGGTGATCGTGCCAGCCGACTACGCAGCAGGAGTCGACGCGCTCAAACATACGACACCCGTCGCGCGCAACAGGCTCTATGTGCTGTTACGGGTTGATGCCTCAGGCCCGGATCTGCACTGCCGCTGAATTGACCCAATTGAATTGATTAAATCACCTTCAAATACATTCAAACCGATTCGGATAAGCACATCCCTGGATAAGGAGCTCATCATGATGATCAACCGAACTGCCGTCTGTCTGTTCACCGCCGCGACGATCACTTTCGCTGCTGGCGCCGAAGCGCAGACGGCCTCGCCGCCCGCCGGACTGGATGAGGCGGCTGTGCAATCGACGCGCGCCATGGCTAATGAGCTGCTGACTCAGCTGGGCCAAAAGCTGAAAGCGTCGCTGTCGGCCGAGGGGCCGGAGGCGGCGGTCAGCGTGTGCAAAGAAGCGTCGCCTGCCATTGCCAAAGCGCTCTCTGCAAAGCATGGTGCGCAGATGACGCGCGTCGGCACCCGAGTACGAAATCCGGCGATGGGTACGCCGAACCCATGGCAAAAAGAAGCACTCGCGCAATTTGAGGCGCGACTGTCACAGGCCGAGTCACCTGCCACCATGGAATACTGGAGCGTGGTGGATGCCGGTAACGGCAAGCGTGAGCTTCACTACGCAAAAGCCATCACCGTGCAAGCCATGTGCGTGACCTGCCACGGGACAGCATCGGACATTCCAGCCACGCTGGCAGAAAAAATCCGGACAGAGTATCCGCAAGACCAAGCCACTGGCTATAGCGTGGGTAAACTGCGCGGTGCAGCAGTGATCAGCCGACCCCTGCCCTAGTGCAGCCTCAACACAAGACGCACACCAACCAACGTGAGAATGTCGTCAGACTACAGGCGCCTTGTTCTCGCTCGGGTGTGCTAACCGCGTAACAGGAACGAACGTGTCAATCAGTAATCCAGAATTCTCTCAGTCATCGATCATGCGTCCGGTCAATGTGACCGGCATGGGCAGCCACGCTCACGCCCCGGTGCCCGTCCTGGTGCTAGCGGCCATCGGCGTTGTATTCGGCGACATCGGCACCAGCCCTTTGTACGCTCTGAAAGAATGCTTCAGTCCCGAGCATGGCATTCCTTTTTCCGAGGGTGCGGTGATGGGCATCATCTCGATGATCGTCTGGTCACTGATTCTGATTGTGACGGTCAAGTATGTCGTGTTCGTTCTGAGAGCGGACAACAATGGCGAGGGCGGCGTGCTGTCGCTGATGGCGCTGGCGATGCGCGCAACGCGATCCGATCGGCACAAGATCACGACCGGTCTGCTGATGCTGGGCGCGCTAGGTGCCTGCATGCTGCTGGGCGAATCAGTGATCACGCCGGCGATCTCGGTGTTATCCGCGGTCGAGGGACTGGAGGTGATCACGCCCGACCTCAAACGCTATGTCATACCGATCACGCTAGTGATCGTGATCCTGCTGTTCTATGTGCAAAGCTACGGTACGGCAGCCGTGGGGCGCTGGTTCGGTCCCATCATGCTGGTCTGGTTCTCGGCGCTGGCAGTGTTCGGCATCATCAACATTTGGCAGAACCCGATGATCCTGAAGGCTGTCTCGCCGTATTACGCAGCGGCCTTCATTCACGAGCACGCGCTGCAGGCCTATATCGTGATGGGATCGGTGGTGCTGGCCGTCACCGGTGTCGAGGCACTGTATCTGGATATGGGCCATTTTGGACGCAAGCCGGTGCGGCTGGCCTGGCTACTGGTCACCTTGCCCGCTCTGCTCGCAAATTATTTTGGTCAGGGCGCGCTCCTGCTCAGCAACCCGCAGGCTGCCGAGAACCCTTTCTTTCTCATGGTGCCCGAGTTTCTGCTGTGGCCCATGGTCGTGCTCGCCACTGCCGCGACCGTGATCGCGTCGCAGGCCGTTATCTCTGGTGCGTTTTCGCTGGCGAATCAGGGCATTTTGCTCGGGTTTCTGCCACGCATGCAGATCCTTCACACCTCGGAGACCGAGCGCGGCCAAATCTACATGCCGATGGTGAATTGGGTGCTGCTGGTGCTGGTCATTTTTACGGTGATCCAGTTCAGAGAGTCTGGCAACCTAGCAGCAGCATACGGCATCTCTGTGACCACTACGATGCTGATCACCACCAGCATGCTGTCGGTGGTGATGTACAACGAATGGAAAATCAAACCCGTGTTCGTTGTGCTGCTGGTAGCAATGTTTTTCGTGTTGGATTTTTCGTTCTGGACCGCCAATCTGATCAAAGTAAAAGATGGCGGATGGTATCCGCTGGGACTGGGTGCGATCTGCTTCGTGATGCTGACCACCTGGTACAAAGGCCGCCGGCTGCTTCGCGAGCGCGTAGTCGCAGATTCGATACGACTGTCGGATTTTGTGTCGGCGCTACTCGCACACCCACCGCATCGGGTCGAAGGCACCGCCGTGTTCCTGACCGCGCACATCGATTTCGTGCCTGTGGCGTTGCTGCACAACCTGAAACACAACCGCGTGCTGCACGAGCGCGTGATCTTCCTGAAACTGTCGATTTGGGATGTCCCTTATGTGCGTGACGAAGAGCGTTTGACGGTGAGTGAACTGGGCAGTAACGTCTATGTGATACGCTCCGTGCACGGGAGCAGCAGCATGGCATGAAGCTGGATCTCGCCGATACCTCATTCTTCCTCGCGCGCGATACCGTGGTGCCCAGCAACCTGCCAGGCATGGCCATCTGGCGCGAGCGGCTGTTCGCTTGGATGATGCAGAACGCTGCAAAGCCATCTGATTTCTTCAAGATCCCGCCCAACCGGGTGGTGGAGCTGGGCACCAAGATCGAGATCTGACAGCCTTTCGATTACTCACTCTCCTGCGGCGAGACCTTCCCGCCTCGGGTCGGCTCCACCAGACCAACCGTCGCGATCCCGGACAATGGCCTGTACACCGCTGGGCATGGACATCACGCTGACCCGATGCCCCCTATCACGCAGCGAGTTCGCAAAGCTCTCCAGCGCCGTGCCACGTTCGAGTTCGATATCGCGATTGCGGCTGCCCATGTTCGGATGCGCAATTGCCTGCTGCACATCCATCCTCCAGTCGAGCACGCCGACCAGTGTCTTGGCGACGAAATTGATGATCGCACTGCCGCCGGGCGATCCCGCCAGCAAATAGAGCTGACCGCCGGAAGTCGCGATCATCGGTGCCATGGAGCTGCGCGGCCGCTTGCCGGGCTCGATACGATTGGCCACTAGCCTACCCTGCGCGTCGCGCGGCGAGAGTGAGAAATCGGTTAGCTGATTGTTCAGCAAAAATCCACGCACAAAAATCTTGCTGCCAAATTCAGATTCGATCGTGCTCGTCATCGACACGCCATTGCCTTCGCGATCGACGGCGACCAGATGCGTCGTCGATGGAAGGTCGGGCGCATTGCCCTGCCCACGACGCTCAAGAAAGCCCACCGGGTCGCCGGGCAAGGCCGTGCCCATGCTAATCCGGCTATCGATTTGCGCACCGCGCGCCTGCACATACGCGGGATCGAGCAGTGCCTTCACCGGGACAGGAACAAACGCCGGATCAGCGAGATACAGGTCGCGATCTGCGAATGCCAGCCGGCCCGCCTCGGCAAAGTAATGCAGCGCCTCCAGCGATAGCGGCATCATCTCTTCCACCCGGTGCTGTTCCAGCATGGCCAGCATTTGCAGCACGGCGATACCGCCTGATGACGGCGGGCCCATCCCGCACAAACGCAGCGCACGATAAGGGCTGCACACTGGCTCACGCTCCACGGCCCGGTAGCGCGCGAGATCCTCCACGCTCAGATCGCCCGCTCTGGCGTGCGCTCGCACAGCGGCAACGATATCGTTCGCTATCTCGCCCTGATAAAACGCCGTTGGCCCCTGTTGGGCGACGCGGGTCAGCACCTGCGCCAGCGCCGGGTTCTTCAGCAGATGCCCGACGGCCGCAGGCTTGTCATCGGGATAGAAATACGCTCTCGCCGCCGGCTGATCGTACAAATCACGATTACCCGCAATTTGCGCATTCAGCCGCGGTGAGACAGGAAAGCCCTGCTCCGCCAATCGGATCGCCGGCTCGAACAGACGCGCCCACCGCAAACGACCATGTCGCCTGTGGGCCAGCTCCAGCATGCGCACCAGCCCGGGGGTTCCGACGGCAAGCCCGCTATTGACGGCTTCGGCAAATACCAGCGGCTTGCCACCGACGAGGAAACGCGCCTCGTTCGCCGCCCGGGGCGCGGTCTCACGTCCATCGTAACTACGCACGCGGCGACTGGCGGCGTCATACGCCAGAAGGAAGGCGCCGCCACCAAGCCCGGAAGACTGAGGCTCGACCAGTGCCAGCACCAGCTGCATCGCAATCGCCGCATCCACCGCTGAACCGCCTTGCCGCAATGCCCAGGTGCCCGCCTCAGTGGCCAACGGGTTGGCCGATGCCGCCATCCAATCACGGGCTCTTGCCAGCCCTTTGCTCGTCTGCGCCGTCGCCTGTTCGGGATTGGCATCCGCGCTGTCAGGTGCGCGCGCCCTCAGCGGCGAGGGCAAGACCAGAACGACAATGACTAGCAGTTTCAGAAGTTCGTTTGAGAATCGAGACATGGCAGAAAGGTGAGAGTTTCTGAGTTTGCAGAGGAGTTCGGAGCGTTTTGCAATGATGCCACCAAGAAATTGTGCGGTATGATCTTATCTAAAGTGCACAGGCCAGCAGACCGAAGAAGCGCCTTGATTTTCGCCGGCTGCTGCCGATTTAACTGTCTCATTGCTCGACCAGGAAACCAGGATGGCTGAAGAAGCCGAAGACAACAAGCCTGCCGAAGGCGCCGAAGCCGCGCCGGCAGAGCCAGCCCCGGCCCCCGAGGCGCCGCCGGCGTTAGAGCCTATCGTCAAAAAGAAGAAGATCGATGGCGACCATGCGGGCGCGCACGGTGGCGCATGGAAAATTGCTCTGGCCGACATGATGACGGCGATGATGGCGTTCTTCCTGCTGATGTGGCTGCTGGGCTCGACCAACGAAGACCAGCGCAAGAGCATTGCCGACTACTTCAAGCCGACCTCGCACAGTAACGTGACGATGAGCGAGCGTCCCGGCCCGGGTGGGCTGATGGGCGGCCTCTCGGTGATGGACAGCGATGGGATGCCGTATGCCGGCAAGACCACCAGCGTGTTCGAGCGCGAGACGCCGCGCTCGGAAGCAGGCACGCAATCCGGTGACGGCAAGACCAAGGATGAGACCAAGGATAAGAATCCCGACGAGCTGTCGGCGGAAGAGCGCCAGCGGATCGCAGCCGAAGCTGACCAGAAGAATTTCGACAAGCTCGAGAAAGAGGTGCGCGAGAGTCTGTCGTTGAACAAAGAACTCGAAAAGATCAAAGACCAAGTGAAATTCATCCGCGAGAAGGATGGGCTGCGCATCGAAGTCATCGACAAGGCCGATTTCTCGATGTTTGGCCTCGGCACCAACAAGATGCAGGCTCGAGCAATGACCCTGATCCGCGAAGTCGCCAAATCACTGGCAGCCATGCCGAACAAGGTCGCGGTACGCGGGCACACCGACAGTCTGGCCTATGACGATGGCGTGAACAGCAACTGGTCATTGTCGGGCATGCGTGCCGAGACCACGCGACGCTTGCTACAGGAAGCCGGGCTGCCCGATAGCCGTTTCCAGCGCATCGAGGGCGTGGCCGATACGGTGCCGTATGTGCCCAACAATCCCGCTGATCCGCGCAATCGACGGATCAGTATCACCATCCTGTATCAGGATGTCGGCGGCAAGGCGTAAACCCCATGCGCGCCCTTCCGCACGCCGCCCTGTGCCTGCTGCTCGTGATAGCCGGATTTGACGCTTTAGCGCAGAACCCACCTGCGGCAAACGCCAAACCCGCCGAGCAAAAGCCTTCAGCAGCGACCACCGACGCAAAAAAGCCCGCAGAAGAAAAAAAATCGGTCGATACCAAAACCACCGCCGCCAAGCCGGATGCGAAGGCGGGTGCGAAGACGGACACCAAGACAGACCCAAAAGCGGAAGCCAAGGCCGATAGCAAGGGGGCCAGCGGCAAGGACAGCAAGGCCGATCCCAAAACTGCGGACAACGTCACGTCCTCAGCGAACGACAAAGATCCCCGCAAGAACGCCAAGGCCGATGGCCCACCCTGTGTGGTTGCTGAGTTCCGTTCACTGGGAATCGATGTGCACGATCCGGTGAAACGCCGCACGCAAGCAATGAGCTGGCTGAAAAAACGCGCGAAGAATTGTTCCGTCGATCAGCTGCTGATGATCAGGAATAATCGTTCGCAGTGGATGGGTACGGCAGACTCAGCCACGATGGCCGCTGAGGTGGATGCGTTGCTGGAAGTGTTCGCCGCGGATAACCCGCAAGTCGCCGCGCTCCTGTACGGCACGGTACCCCCGCCGGCTGAAGGCAAGTAAGCTGAAAGCGATGCCCCGTAGGGCCCGGATGCCTGAAAGAGACGGCTAAAACAGACGGCTGAAATCTCAGCCGTCGCGCCCCATCATCAGGAAAGAAGGAATCGCTGCCTTGATGCGGCTGCGCGCCACCGGCATGCGAGCCGCGTCATTGACCGCAGGACGCTGAACAGGCTCGGGCGTGGAATTGCGCACCGCGCGGAAGCGATCGAGGATTGAACCGCTGACCTTCTGCGTGAGCGCGCCGTGCTTCGAGGCCTGACGGATGTCGGCTTCGGTCTGCCCCAACTGCTCAATGGAACGGCCAAAGTCGAGGAAATTCTCGCGAATTTCTTCATTCGTTGTCATTACGAAGAATTCATTGCCGAAGAACTCTCCCGCGCTATTGCTGTACATGACGGGAGGCGACAGGAAAAATCCGGCGTTGAATGATTTCGAGAAAATGCCCTCGTAGGTCTGCAGGTTGTCCACGCGGCTAGGCACGATCACCAGCTTGGGCGGATTGCGCAGGCGCGAATTAAAGACGAATGAGAAACGGTTGACGAATTCGAGTGTGCTGTCGAGTTCTACACGCGAGAGCGAGCTGGGAACCAGCACGAGATCAAATTCAAAAAGAAAATCCGGGGGCAGCACGTCAGCCCAGGTCAGGTCGGCGATCACCACCTCCATCGTTTCCACCGATTTGCGGAGCGATTCCTTGGCCTTGAGCAGTGCGACGCCGGATCCTTTGGCATTCGGCAGGTCCACCGTCTGGCAATTGATGCCAATCGGATAAGCTTTTTTGACCCATTTACCCGAGGTCGCCTGATGGTCAAAGTCAATCAGAGAAGTCTTTTTACCCGATATATAGGCAAAATAGGCCGCCAAATTGGCAGATACAGTGCTTTTACCAACCCCACCCTTTTGGCTAGTGATAAGTATTTTAAGCGCCTTGCTCATGAGATTCCTCTGATTTTGATGCAAGCCTTTGATTTTGGAGCACATTCCCAAAGAAAATATTGCCTTGAGGGAAATTTTGCCATAATATAACTCGGAGTATAGATCAATACTTTTTGAGTATTCAATATTTTTTTGAGCTCGCTTCAAAATTAATAAGACAAGAGGGATTCGATTATGGCAAAAGCATCGTCAAAACCGACCATGATGCGCTTTGAACCGAAGACCGGCTGGTCCGAGGCAGACGCGTCACCCACGGCCGAAGTGGTATCGATCACTGACCATCCACGCATGGAGGCTCGTATTGAACCTCGCGTGGAGCCCATTGAAGATGAAAACTACTCTGCTGAAGCACTGGTCGCGCTGGGCGAATCGATTCAAGATGTCTTCGACAGTCTTCAGATCAATGATCCTCGTCTGCAGGCATGGACACAGGTTCATGCTGCCATCAAACTGATCGGCACCAAGCTGCAAGAGAAAAAAGCACTCGAGGCGCGTATCGTCGCGCTGGGCAAGGAAATCGAGAGCGTGCGCAATCTTGCATCCGAGCTGGTGGTCTCTGCCTGCCGCAGCGAACAGGAAGTGCACGAGACCTCTAAGCTTCGCTTGCAGATTGCCGAGTCGCTGAGCGACAAACTCGTGTCGGCGCTCAAAGGCTGAGGACCCTCGCCGAATGTCCGCTCGATCACGTCGCGGCTCTTATTTGCTGGCTCTGAACTGGTTGCTGTTCGGTAGCGTGTATGCGTGGATATCACTCACGCAAGGCAACCTGCTCTGGTGGCTACGACTGGACTGGGGAAGCTGGCTCAGCGATTTTGCGGCGTTGCCTTCGCTCGGACAGATACCGTCGGGCAGCGTGTGGATACTCTGGCTGATGATCAGCTTGGTGATAACGCTGACCTATCTCTCCTCGCTGCGCTCGAGTGAAACGACTGCCATCACACCAATAGAGCCGGAGATCGAAAAGCCACTGATCCCGAATCCGGAATTGATGGATTCTCGTCCGGAACTAAAAGAAAAAATCCTGCGACTGCATCAGTCGCTGGACAAGATCTGAACTCTAGACCCACTTAGTGGCGGCTCGGTTTTGTGGCGGGTGCTGAAGGTGCTGCGGCACCCGAAGCGGCTGGCGCAGCAGATCCCGAAGCCGCCGCGTCTGGCGTCAACACTTGCACGCGACGTCCATTGGTCGCCTGCGTATGTCGCGCATTCATTTTGTAGAGCTTCTTGAATGCCGCCAGTTGCGCGTAAGAGATCTCTATCGGCGTCTTCATCACATGCCATTTCACGTCTTCGGTACAGGGTGGCGTGGTCAGTGAACCAATGTACGCAAAATACGTCGGATCGGCAGGCAACAGATCCGCAGGATTGAGGCTGGCCAGCGGCGCAGTCTTGCCTTCACTGGCCGGCAAATTGTCGAAGACCGGCTTGAGCGCAACGTTTTCCTTGCCCAGCTTGATCAGTATTGCCACCACACCCAACTTGGTATCACCTGCACGGTGCACCAGGTGCGCCACCATGTGGCTAGCCATGCCGTTGATTTTCTCTTCGCTGGGCGTGTGGAAGTGAAACTGAACGAGACGATATTCCAAGCCTTCGAAACGCGCCGATCCTGAGTTGGCCAGGTTCACCTGAATGGTGTGACCGTTGTTGAGAATCTCGCCCGGCCCCGCCTTGTAGCTGAAGGGTATCGGCTTGAGACCACCGCGCTCGGCCTCTCGCTCCTCAATATTGATCGGCGACTGCCGCTTGCCAACGCTGCAGGTACTGAAAGCAGAGTCGAGTTTGCCCCAGGCCCGCGAACCCTTCTCGCCTTCGTATTCCCATACCGTTTCAGGGCCGCCGGCATGTACGCACGAGGCAAACAACATCGCAACCCATGCAGACAGAAACTTTGCTTTCATTGCAGACCTTTTCGGTTAACCGATGTAAGAGTAACAGGGCGAAATTGTACCGGCGAAGCTCTCGCCTTTCAGGCAATCGGATTTTCCAAGAAAACCTTGAGAGACATACTGGTCAAACCAGGCGAAGCGCATTTCTACCCTACCCAACCTGCCTGCAGCCAATGCGCGTAATGCGGCAGGAACGGCCAGGCGATCAGGTGGGTCTGTGTTCCGACCGGAAACACGTTCGAGGTCAGGTGATCCATCCATTCCCCGCTGCCGCCGACCTGCGCCAACAGGCGCTTGTGCAACGGCGTGCCAGACAAGCCTTCGGCCAGCGCGCCTTGGGGAGTATTAACCGCCGAGAAGCTCATCACCGGCGCTGCCGGCCGGCGTCCCGGCTCCACCGGCCCGGAGAACAAATCATGCACGCTGCCCCAATCGCGACCCGAGAGCCGCCCTGCGATGCCTTCCAGTTCACGCTCGGCGCGCTCCAATTCACGCACCCGGTACAGATGCTGGCCCAGTACATTGTCAAAGAAGATGCTTGCCTGCGTATGATCGGCTAGCAAGGCATCCAGTTCCCGCATTGCATCGACCTGCAGCGCTAAAAGCTCGGTGCCAGCTTGCCGCAGCCTGCGGCCATGATTGAACCGGAACAAACGCTCTGCATAGGGATCGACATCAACGAGCACGACGCGCTCGAACCGCTGCAGCCATCGGCCCGGCATCATCCACCCAGCGCTACCACCGATGAGCAAGAGTTCGGCATGCCGGGGCTCAATACCGAGGAGCCAGTGCGCGATGAGGTCGGACGTTACACGCCATTGCCGACGCCGAAAAAAAGCGCGCAGGTGCCAGCGCAAACCGCCCGTGGTGTCACGCGTCACGGTAGGCCATGGCGGTGCAGATCGTCCGGCGGGCAGCGAAGCACAACGCAGTTGCAAGCGGGGTCATCCGAGAGCTATCCGGTGATCAGCGGTTCGGCAGCCCGCCGGTCGCCACGCCGACCGAGGCGCCGATGGCGACATCCTTGATGATGTCCGAGGTACTCTGCCCCTGCCCGCCACAGCTCTCAGCCATCGTCGAAGCATCCAAGCGATCCGCAGCGTCGAGCCCGGCGTTCGCGGCGACCACCGGCAGCAATAAGCCGCCCGAGAGCAGCAGCAGCGCTGGTGTGGCCACCAGGGTCGCGCTCTTGACCTCCTTGTGCCGCTCGCTCGCGGCTCGGCTGTTCTGGCAGCTGCGGCTGTTGTACTGAGGATGATTGGAATCAAGATGGATCGCCGTCAGCTCGGACTGGCTTGCACAACCGGTCAGACTGACGAGGATGATGAGGACGGCGGCGGAACGACGGTGAGCAATAGGCATCGCTGGCACAGAACGAAATCCGAGATGGCCTCATTCTGGCAATTTTCAGAACTGTTGTAAACAAGAAACTCAACTCACTCACCAGAACAGCCACCACAGCAAGCCGAGAATGGCGACCCACTTCAACAGGTAGTAGAGGCGACTGTTGTAGTCCTTCAGCTGCTTGGCCTTCAGCCTGAGCTGATAGAAACCGCTGAACAGCTGATTGAGCACACCCACGCCCTCGCCTTCGACATTTTGCGACGAAGCTGCCGCCATCACATGGCGCGCGAACAGACGATTCAAGCCGCGCATAGGCGCACCCCAGAGCGGTCGCTCGATATCGCAAAACAGCACGACACGCTGATGATCGGTCTTGTTGGCCGCATGGTGGATGAAGGTCTCATCGAACATCACCGCTTCGCCGTCTTTCCAGTGATAACGCTGTCCGTCGACGTCGATAAAACAGTTGGGGTCATTCGGCGTCACCAGCCCGAGGTGGTAGCGCAACGAGCCGGCGTAAGGATCGCGATGACGGACTAGCGTCGCACCCGGCGGCAGTGAGGCAAACATGGCGGCCTTGATGCTCGGGATTTGCTTGAGCAGTGCGAGCGTCCTCGGACAGGTCGCCGCCGCCGAGGGCAGCTCCTTGCCATACCAGCTGAGATAAAAGCGCTTCCAGCCTGTTCGGAAAAAAGAATTGAATCCAAGATCGTTGTAGCCCGAAGCCGCGCGGATCTGCCCTTCATCGGCCAGCGCCATGGCTTCATCACGAATGATTTCCCAGTTTTGATTGAGCAGCTCCAGCTCGGGGAAGTCTTTCTGATCAATATAGGCCGTGCGGGGCGTGCGCGAGAACAGGTACATCAGCGCATTGACCGGCGCGATCAGCACGGTGAAATCCGTCAGCGCGCGCACGATACCAAAGCGCACCGTGCCGCGCAGGTGCACGTACAGCGCCGAGGCGATAAACACCACGAGTACCCAGTGCCGGGGTTCCAGCGGCAATCCCATGCAAGACCTCCAGTGACGATAACCCGTAAGTGTAAATCACCCGACCTTCTCGCAGAGAAAATCCTGCAGCTGCGACGCGGCGCCTGAAGGCTGTTATAGAATTTCTATACTGCAACATTCGGTAAGCAGGATGATCGATTCCATCAAAAGCCTGAGCCTGCTGCTCATCGCCGGCTATTTTCTGTTCCTGGTCATGAGCCTCAGCTGGCGCGGCAAAGTCGTCAGCGGTCCGTGGTGGTTCCTGCTGCGCAGCTTTTTCCCGAACTGGCGCTTTTATCACGGCGCGGGGCATCAGCCGCGACTGTTTTGGCGCATCGCGAACCTTGAGGGTACCTGGTCAGAGTGGGCCTTGTTCATGCCCCGCGCCCGGCTGTCATGGATGAGCCTGCTTCACAACCCGCGCGGCAATCTGACGCTTGCCGAACAAAACCTCGTCGACCATCTGAGCGCTGATCTGGCCGCATTGCCCGACAACGCAGAGGTCCGCCATCTGGTGACTTATCAGATGGTGCAGCGTCTGACGCGGTGGCTGATCAATTGCGAAGGCGCTTCTCCATCGCATTATCAGTTCCAGCTGCGTAGAGTACCCGCGTTGGAAGCGATACCTGCAGAAGAGGATGCGCTGCTGACCTCACCAGTGCTGCGCTGGTAAATGATGGACCTGTACCTTGCCCTGCGCGCGCTGGAATGTCTGCTGGCGACCAGCCTGCTGATACAAAGCCTCGAATTCCTGCGCATACGTCACTTCGGCAATATGGCCGCTGTATGGTCCTGGGAGGTACAAAAAACGGATGTTGCTCATGCACCGGCGTGGCTGCGACGCCTTTTCGACTGGCTGTATCAGGAACGCATTCACCGGCTACACCTGCTGCTGCGTACAGGCGCCGCCGCCAGCCTGTACGCCGGCGTCAGCGTCGGCAGCAGCACTTTTCTGTTTATCAGCACGGTGCTGATCCTCATCCGCTGGCGCGGCGCATTCAATGGGGGCAGCGATTTCATGACCCTGGTCGTGCTCTCTGGCGTACTCATCTCGCAGCTGGCGCAGCCCTTGGTCGGCGCGACGTTGGCATGGAAGGCGGGGCTCTGGTACATCGCCATTCATTCGATCACGTCCTACTTCATCTCGGGAGCCATCAAGCTGCTTCAGCCCGAGTGGCGCGACGGCAGGATACTGACGCATTTTCTGGATGGCGGCATCCACGGGCCGCTGCCTGCAGACAGTCTGTTTCGTCATCGCCTTGTCGCGATGACTGCCTCCTGGTGTTTCATCGTTTGGGAATGTCTGTTCCCGCTCGCGCTAGCGGGACCGCAATGGGCGATGCTCTGGTGCGGCGTGGCGGCGGTTTTCCACCTGCTGGTGTTCCGGTTTTTCGGGTTGAACCGCTTTGTCTGGGCGTGGTTCGCGAGCTTTCCGGCGATTGTTTACTGCTCGGGACAGTGGTAAGTCCTCCTACAGTTCGCCCCGCGCCGCCATGTCACAAGCCTCTTTCATTGACCGCGTCGCCATCTCCTCCAGCCATCCGAGATCAAGTTCCTGATGCGCCTCGCAAATGAACCAGGGTTCGCGCGAGTCCGGCTCCAGCATCACGCCGTGCTCAATGAGTTTCCATGCAAACGCACGATACAAATCGCTGTTGGTCACGCGCCAGTCGCGGTAATTGGTCGGCACGGTCGGCGTAAAGTGGATACCGAACATCGCTGGCGGACCCGCAAACGCGTACTCGATGCCGGCACCTGTAAACACACGACCCAGCAGATCGCAGATCTGCGCACCTACACGGTCTATGGTCTTCAGCGCATCCGTCTGATCGAGTATCGTCAGCGTGGCATGTGCGGCCGAGAGCGCCACCAGATTGCCCGTGTAGGTACCACCGTGCACGACGCCCCCCTTGTAAGAACCCACAACGTCCATGACTTCGGCGCGGCCGCCAAACGCGGCGACAGGATAGCCGTTGCCCATCGCCTTGGCATAGGTCGTCAGATCGGCATGGATGCCGTACAACTGCTGCGCGCCCCCCCTGGCAACGCGAAAACCGGTCTTGACCTCGTCAATCACCAGCATCGCGCCATGCTCCGTGCACAGATCGCGCAGGCGCTGCAGCCATGCCTGAGTGGCCGAGATGCTGCCCGCATTGCCGATGATGGGTTCCAGCACCACGCAGGCGATCTGCTCGCCGCGATGCCTGAACAAGGCTTCGAGCATCGGCGTGTCATTCAGCACAATGAGTTCGACCAAATCACGCGCCTGTCCCGGGATACCGCCACCGAAAGGAATGACCGACGGCGGCAAACTGCCTTCCGGATCCCAATGCTCGATGTCCGACTTCCACATCATCTCGTCATACAGACCGTGGAATCCACCCTCAACAATGACGACACGGTCGCGTTTTGTAAAACCACGTGCGGTGCGCACTGCCCCCATCACCGCTTCGGTACCCGAGTTCGCAAAACGCATTTTTTCGATGTTCGGGCACATTGATTTGATCTGCTTGACCACTTCCGTGTCGAGCGAGGTCGCAAATCCAGACAAGGTGCCGCGTTGCGTGATCTGCTCGACGACAGCAGCGTCGACACGGTCATCACGGTAACCGAGAATGATCGGGCCATAGCCCAAACGAAAATCAACATAGCGACGGCCATCGCAGTCGGTCAGCCAGCAGCCTTTGGAAGATTCGACAAAGACTGTGCGCTCATCACCCCAGTAGCGATAGTTCTCTGCCACTCCTTGCGGCATGTGGCGATGCGCCTCGGCCATCAACTGCACCTGTCGTGCTCCGCGTTTGCTGAAATCCTGCATAGTCTCTCGTTAAATCAAGTAGCTCACAGTGGCTGCCCATGCGGCGGGCGAAGCAGCAGGCCGACACGCTCCTCCAGTAGCCTCACCACATGAAGCTCGGCGGCCGATTCGCCGTAGGTCTCCATCGCCTGCCGAAACAGCGACTCGACGAAGCGGCCCATGGTCAGTTCATAGCCCTGGCTGCGCGCAATCTCGTTCACCAGACCCAGATCCTTGCAGCACAGCGCCAGCGAAAAACTCGGATCGTAATGGCCCGCGAAAATCGAAGGCACATCATGCTCGGCGACCCAGCTATTGCCTGCGCTCGATTTGATCGCCTCCCACACAATCTCCAGTGGCACGCCGGCCTTCGCCCCCAACATCAGACCCTCGCCGATAGCCGCGGCGCTGACGAACCAGAGCAGATTGGTCAGTAGTTTGATCGTTGCGCCGTTGCCTGGCGCACCCACATGAAACACTTTGTTACCCAGCACGTCCAGCAGAGGCTTGTGTTTTTCAAAGCATTGCGCATCGCCGCCGACAAAAATTGACAGCCGTCCCTCGGCCGCCGCATCGATTGCATTCGTGATCGGCGCCTCCAAAAAATCGATCCCGCGCTCCTTGGCCTTGTCCACTAGCTCGCGGGCAAGATCAGCGGCACTCGTAGAAGTATCGATAATGGTTGTCCCCGCCGGCAGCGAGGCGATCAGACCCTCCTCGCCCAGCATGACCTCGCGCACCTGAGGCGGTCCCGGCAAAGAGCTGATGACGACGTCGCATTGTGACGCGCCCTCGGCAAGGCTGGCCACCTCGCGAGCGCCCATGCTGACTAGGCTGGCAGTTTTTTCAGCGGCCTTATCGAACACGCACAGCGTGTAGCCCGCACGGATGAGATTGGCGGCCATGGGCTTGCCCATGTTGCCGACCCCGACAAAGAAAAGGCGCGGCTTGCCCGCGCCTGAGGCACCCGTTTTCATGGAAGCTGTCATGACAAAGTCAGACCTTCCTGAACGCGATGAAGTGGCTTGATTTCTCGGCACTGGCATCATGTTCGAAACCATGCTCGGAAAGCAGCGCCAGCGCCTCCGGCCAGCGGTAAGTACGGTAATTAATGGTCTGCGACATCACGACATGTGCGTGATCGGCAAGGTAATAATGCTTGATGAAGCCATGCTCCGCCGGTTCGATTTTTTGAGAATACAGCATGCCATTGGAGATCGGTTTTTCATAATCATGATGCGGGCCTTGAATGCCCAGCAGCAGCTGACCGCCCGAATTGACATGACGAGCCACGCGCGCCAGTCCCTGGTGGTTTTCTTCTTCCTGATACAAATGGCTGACCATGAAAGGTTCGCTATCGCCATCAACCACAAAATACCAGACACCGCCATACGAGAAAGCGAGGTCGTAGCGTTTCTGAAGATCGAAATTCGTGACATTCTGCAGCGAGAGTGAAATGTTCGGAAACTGCTGCAAGCGCTCGGACGCAATCGACAGCATCGCCTCGGTGAGATCAACACCCATGATTTCCGTACCCGGCTGGCGCTGGCCGAGTTCTTCCAGAATCAGTCCCGTGCCACAGCCAATCTCAAGTACGCTGCCTAAGTTGCTGTTACGGGTAATATTTTCTACGATTTTCTGATAGTCGTAATAGCCTGATGTCATGATCAGGTCGTAATACGCTGACATATTGGTGTAATCGCCCATTGCTTTTGGAACTCCCCCCTGTTTGTATCTTATTCGCGCGTCAGACGGTCGCCGACTTGCGCTTTATTTATTATGTAGCGCCCAACCTTGACAATAGGCCGTCGTTTTTTTCTAGTCGCATGAAATGAAAAGACTGCGTGTCGGATCGCATGGGTAATTCGTCAATCCGGATTTTCCTCGCTACGTTGATTACGATTCTTGCGAATCACAAAAACGGCCATCGCCAGCAGCACAATAGCCCCTGATTCTGCGAGGAGTTCAAGCGACTCCATTGCCTTCCCCTCAAGGATAATCATCCGACACAAGGCCGTGATGGTAATGTAGATGGGAATAGAGATCGGTATCCTTCGATGGCGATAGAACGCGGCCACCATACCGATGACTTCAAGGTACAAAAACAGCAGCAGCAGATCAGCCAGCTTCACCGTACCCGACAAGAGGATGGTCTGCACTTCCTGAAAAATGGCTGCCACCGTCAGCACGGCGATGACAACCAGAACCGCTCTTTCGGAGACCTCGAAGATTTTTTCTATGATGGACATGGCAGGTCTGCTCTCGTCGACCACGTGTATTAACTGAAGATCATCACGGAAGCCAACCCGCAGAGCAGGAGCAGAATCATTAGCAAGCTATGCTGAATCACCGTTAGAAGACGGCCATCCGGCGTGTTCCTGTATGTTTTCGTCGCCTCTTTGTCGATGTGCAGAAAGCCGGCAAAATATTCAATCACCATGATAATCACCATACCGGCCAACAATCCCTGACCAAACAACTGAAGTTTAGACATCATCGCCTCCTGTTTTTTTATGATTACGCTCGGGAAGTGCTGCCTAGGTCTACCTCGGGAATGTCACGAGCAGTAACTGCAATCTCCCTTTTCGTCAGTCAAGCACCTTACGATTGTTCTTGATCGATATGCCCATTGCATACGGCTCCAGGCTTTGCTCGCTCACACCGTAGGCCGACATGAAACGACTGAAAAGCGCCTGCTCCTGCGGAGCCGCCACGCCATCGGCCAGCAAAGAATCGAGTAAATTCAGCAGCACGCAGAGCTTTTGATCAGCATTCAGTAGCGCAGCAGATTCTGCGAGAAAGGCATCCAGATCCTTGGATTTCGCATATCTGCCGGCATTGTCGAACAGTGTTTTGTCGTTGCCCAGTGCCTGCAGGACCTGACCAATTTCTTCTGCCTCTACCGCTCCGTCTGCGTGAATCATGTGCAGCAGCCCAACTGCCAATGCTAACTTGGGCGTTAGATCCGGCGGACTTCCTTTGAACATATCGAACAATCCCATGGCTTGCCTCTTTTTTAAATGATTAGTAATGCGACCAGACCACGTCACCGTGTTTTTCGCTGCATGGCCTCGTTATCAATGTTAACCGAGACACCCGACTTGCAGGCAGCCTTGTGCTTCAAAAATTGGAAAGCCCGTCATTATGTTGCCATTATCAGATCGAATAATCGAACCAACGGATGACGGCATCGCATCTTGAATTGTCGGCAGCCGGCCTGATGCCGCCGCCTTCGTAACTTTCGTAAACGAAAACCTACTGCAAAGCGTAACTCGCCAAAGAAAAACGCCTGCTTTTATTCAAAGCAGGCGTCCGAAGGGAATAGCGCGTCGGATTACTTGCCACGCAATCCGTCAAACACTTCCGCAAAACCGGGCTGGTTGTGATGACTGATCACGCCGCGCGCCGCTTCAATCACCAGCGGCACCGGATGTCCGCGCAGTGTGTTGACGATCATTTCATTGATCACCTTGTAGACCTGACCATCTTCATCAATGATCTGACCGAGGCGGTTGGCCAGCGGGTCGAACACGCCATAAGCCACGAACACCCCAAGGAAGGTCCCCACCAGCGCCGAACCGATCAGGGCACCGAGTACCGGTGGTGGCTGGTCAATCGCGCCCATGGTTTTCACCACACCCAACACGCAGGCCACAATACCGAGCGCTGGCAGCGCACCCGCAATGGAGGCCAGGGTACCTTGATACTTCAATTCGTCATGGTGGTGTGTCTTGATCGCATTTTTCATCACATCATCGACCGCGTCTGCATCCAGATTGCCTTGGGCGATCACCACAAGTCGCAGCGTGTCGCAGATCATGTGCACAATCCCATGGTCTGCTGCGAGCTTCGGATACTCGCCAAAGATCGCCGACGCCCTCTTTCTTCATCACATTCAGCAGCTTACCCACCAGCAGGATCAGGTCCAGATAATCCTGCGGACCATAGGTCGGCCCCTTGATGCACTTGACGATGCCACCGATGGCGCCTTTGAAGATGCCCAGACTGTTGCCGATCAGTGCCGCACCAATCGCCGAGCCCACGATAATGAAGCCCTCAATAGGAGCCGCCTTGATGATCGGCGCCATTTTTCCGCCCGCCATGATGTAGCCGCCGAACACGCAGCCAAACACGACACCCAGTCCCACGAAGAAAAACATGTGCCTCTCCTTAAGCAAGCCGCAGCGCGCAGCATCTTGGCGCACTCCATCGGTTTGTATATCGACACGGGCGGCAATAATTGAAGTGCGCCGCCGAAAGGTATTATTGCAATTGTGAAACAAAGCTGGCGTGAACACCAGCCCTGAAAAGCGCAACGATCATTCGGATAAACAGGTTTATTACCTTTTTAAAAACATATTTCGGCAAGCCGATTCGAAATTGATTCAGAAAAGACACCAGACACCGAGGCAGCGCCCGGTCGCCAGCTGAATCAAGAAATCAATCAGCCCACCGATCAGCATGGCCGGAACGCCGAGATACATGAGAATCAGTAGCCAGCCTGCTGCCGTGATGCGTGGTTTGTCGATGTCATAGCCGAGGATGGGCTGAGCTTTTTCTTGTTTCATCGAAGGGCCAAATAAGCGTGACATGCCGATATCGCTGCGTCGACCGATTATAGCCACTGAACACACGCCAAAAGCCGTCGCCTCTTAGATTTATGCATATTCTCTGGAACCAGATTGATTATCAGCCGTGGGACATCGCCCACGCTACCCACAACAGCGCGATGCAGCAGGACTGGGCCTATGGCACAAGTCTCAAGGCACTGGGTATTGAGGTGCATCGTGCCGAGGTGATACTCGACGGTGAAACGGTCGCACTCGCGCAATTCATCTGCCGGCGCTATGGTTTTCTGGTGGGATTCGCACTCTGCACACGTGGCCCGATATGGCTCAAGCCCCTGCCCGCCGATGAGCGTGCGCGTATTTATGTCGCGCTCAAGCGCAGCCTACCGATGAAGCGCCCTCGGTTTGCGCTGTTCTCGCCCGACACGCTGGATCCGTCAGATGAAAGCCTGGCTCCCCTGACGCGCGTGATGACCGGTTACTCGACTGTGCTGATCGATCTGACACAAACGCCCGAGGCCTTCCGCGCCGGCATGGAGGGACGTTGGCGTAATCGGTTGGTGGCCTCGGAAAAAGCCAGTCTGAATGTCGTTCGTACGGGCGCCAATCCCGCGCAATACCGCTGGCTGCTAGAAGAAGAGCAGTCACAACGGCAGAGCAAAGGATTCCATGGACTGCCGATCGAGTTTGTTGAAAGCTATATTCATTCGCGCAGCCAAACCTCGAAAACCATGCTGGTACTGCGCGCCGAGCACAAGAAAGACAAAGTCGCTGCAATGCTCTTCCTGTTGCACGGCAGCTCAGCAACTTATCACGTAGGTTGGTCGAATGAGACGGGTCGAGATACGAATGCGCATAACTTGCTACTGTGGCAGGCGTTTCATCAGCTCAAAGAGCGAGGTATTCGTACGCTGGACCTTGGCGGCATCAACACGCGCAGCCTCGCGGGCATTTCGCGTTTCAAGATAGGCTCAGGAGGCAAGGTCGTGACCTATGCCGGGACTTACGTGTGATTGAAGGGCTCGTGGCCGGCACTCAATGGCGCTGGAACGGCGCTCGGTAAATCCAGACGGGCTTGTCGGGCAGTGTATCCAGCACCGCCTCCGGCTTGAGCTCTTGCGCGACAAACTCCAGGCTGACCAAATACGAACCCGGTTTCATTTCTGCGTTCGCTTTGTCGACTGCCCGAGGCATGGTCTCTGGCCGTTGAAACAGATAGACCATGTCATAACGACCCCAGTCATCTCGCCACATATCGCCCTGCCGTATGCGCGCCCACGGGCACAACAAGCCCGTGATTATGCGCAGCGGCCAGCTCCATTCCGTACCATGCAGCGTGACGTCGGGATACACGGCGCGCAGAGCGCGCAGTCCATGGCCCAGTCCGCAGCCCGCATCAAGCACCAATGCGCCAGCGCGCAGCCGCGCATGAACTGGCAGGTCTGTCAGTGCAGCAGCAGGCGTTGGGAACAGCGGCGCATCGCGCCACGCATTCATCGGATAGACCAACAGCACGATCAACAGTGGCAAGAGCCACGCCCAGCCGGGCAAGGCACCCGCGCCAGAGAGCAGCAGAGACAGAGGAAACCCAGCGGCCACGGCAATCCGACGTGAGAGCGTCCCGGCCAGCACCGATGCCAGCGCGCCAAAAGCAGTCGCCACCGCCACACTCAACCAAGGCAACAGCTCGACACGCAACAGCACCAGATAGAGAATCCAGCTGAACGTCCACGCCAGCAGCGCAGGCGCAGGCCATCGAAACAGGAAAAAGTTTATTTTCAGCACAAGCGGATTATATTCGTCACGTGCACAGCAGAACAAAAGTGACTACACTGCGCCCGCAGGATCTTTAACTACTCACGGAGACCCCCATGAAAGTCAAACAAATACTGACCGGCGTGGAGCTAGTGATCGCCGACCTCGAAGTCGAACTCAATGGCAGCGTACAATCCAGTCACACGCTATGCGCGCTGCTGAAAGATGACAATCAGCGTGAAGTCCTGATACCGCTGAACACACCGGATGGGCGTCCCATCTTCATGAACCCGGACAATGCGATCGCAGACGGCGTCGGGTCGCATGGTACTTCCTGACGAAGCTGAGTCATGCCCACACGCCAGCTCAGCGAAACCTTCATTCGATTTTTCGAGTCGGAGAAATCCGGTGGCATCCTGCTGCTCATCTGCACCACTTTGGCGCTGACGCTGGCAAATTCAGCGATCGGTCCGCAGTATCTCGCCTTCTGGCAAACGGAGGTGCTAGGGCTGAGCCTCGAGCACTGGATCAATGATGGTCTGATGGCCATCTTCTTCCTGATGATCGGCCTGGAGCTGGAGCGCGAACTCTATGTCGGTGAGCTGTCGAACCTACGCAATGCGCTGCTCCCGATATTTGCGGCGCTGGGTGGCATGCTTGCTCCTGCACTGATCCACTATGGGTTCAATGCCGGCCTGCCCGCGCAGGCAGGCATCGGCATACCCATGGCGACCGATATCGCATTCGCGCTGGGTGCCCTGGCCCTGCTGGGCGCGCGTGTACCTGCATCGCTGAAAATCTTTGTCGTTGCCTTCGCCGTCATTGATGATCTCGGCGCAATCGTGATGATTGCGCTGTTTTACAGTAAAGGATTATCGGTCACCTATGTTGCGGGTAGCGTGGCCATCTGGCTTGCGCTGCTGCTGCTCAATCGCTTCATGCGCGTCACCTATTTGCCGGCCTATCTGATCGGCGGCCTGCTAATGTGGCTGCTGATGCTGAAGTCAGGCATACACGCCACCGTCGCTGGTGTCATGCTCGCCTTCGCTATCCCTTTCTGGTCGCGCTCAGAAGAAGAGCACTCGCCTTCCCATCGGCTGGAGAATCGGCTACACCGTCCCGTCGCGTTCATCGTGCTGCCTTTGTTTGCATTGGCGAATACCGGCGTACTATTGAATGCCGACTTGATCACTGAACTATTGAGCACTAACAGTATCGGTATTCTTGCCGGGCTGGTGATCGGCAAACCGCTCGGCGTGGTGACTCTGTCTCTGCTGGCGATAGGGCTAGGCCTGTGCAAACTGCCGCCGGACATGCGGATCACACATCTTGCGGGCGCGGGTATCCTGGGCGGGATAGGCTTCACGATGTCCATCTTCATCACGAACCTGGCTTTCGCGGATGATCTGATCAATGTGCATACTTCAAAGATCGCGGTATTCTGCGCATCGCTGATTGCAGGAATCCTGGGGCTGGTCTGGCTACGGATGTGTGCGATGCCCGATGACGAAGACAGCGCCGCGCAGCAAGGCGGAGTGTAAAGTCGGCGCGAAGTGATTTGACGACGTGATCAACTCCGGGCTGAACCTCGCGAGTTGATCCGGACAGCTTACAGAAAACGGTCTAGTAGCTTGCGTGACTGCCTGTCCAGCGCCCGCATGTCCATCACTCTGTACGTGAGGCCGTGATTGTCCGTGATCAGCAGACCGTTGCCGCGCAGGCGGCGAATGTCTTCCTCGCCTTTCAGCACAAAACTGCTCATTCCGCGATCGGTTCGCACCGTCCACGTGCTGGGGGTGGAAAAAGTCGAGACAGAAAATAGCTTCTCGATGTGAGGCATGAAATCGCGCTGCGCCATCTCGTCGAGCAACAGTGTGCGGCTCTCGGCATCGATATCGGACAGCTTCGCGATATAGGCCAGCTCATGGCCGTCGGCATCGACCAGCGACACATGCTCGCCCGGTGCATCAATCGGAAATGCGCAGACCGGAGTCACACCGACATGCTGTCGATCCGCTTCATCCGTGAATACCAACTGACCATGTGCATCGCGCGCCAGACGATACCGGTGCGGACTCCACAATCTGCTGCTAACTTCGGTCATCATGACGCCGTCTTGACCAGAGGAATGTGCAGGCGAGGCGGATCTTCGTCCTCGGTATCGACATTGCGCGCCTGCGACTCGTAGAGCCGCCAGTAGGCGCCGCGCTTTTCCATCAGCTCGTCATGCGAGCCGACTTCAACGACCACACCGCGATCGAGCACTACTAGCCGATCAGCGCGTCGCAGTGTGGACAATCGGTGCGCAATCGCAATCGTCGTGCGGCCCTGCACCAGGTTATCGAGCGCGTTTTGAATCTCTTTTTCGGTCGCGGTATCGACGCTCGAGGTCGCCTCGTCCAGCATCAGAATCCGAGGATCAATGAGCAGCGCGCGCGCAATCGAAATACGCTGACGCTCGCCACCCGACAGGCCCTGCCCGCGCTCGCCGACGATGGAGTCATAACCATGCCGCAGCCTGAGGATGAATTCATGCGCGTGCGCGGCACGCGCAGCGGCGACGATCTCAGCGCGCGTCGCGTCCGGTTTGCCATAAGAGATGTTCTCGGCGATCGTGCCATGAAACAGGAACGGCTCTTGCAGCACCAGCCCGATATGGCGGCGGTAGTCCGCTACCGAATAACGACGAATGTCAACGCCATCCACGTGAATCGCACCTTCATTCACATCGTAGAAGCGGCAGATCAGATTCATCAGCGTGCTCTTGCCCGAGCCACTGTGGCCGACCAGGCCGATCATTTCACCCGGCCGGATGTCGAGGCTTACGCCTTCCAGTATCCGGCGACTGCCATGACGGAAGCTGACATCGCGTATCGAGATCGCCCCCCTGACCTCACCCAGCTTGACTGGGTTTGTCGGTTCAGGAACGCTGGAACTGTGATCAAGAATATCAAATATGCGCTTAGCTCCGGCTGCCGCTTTTTGCGTGTGGGAGACGATGCGGCTCATCGAATCCAGTCTGCCGTAAAAACGGCCGATGTAGGCAATAAAGGCCACCAGCACACCCACCGTCACACCCTTGTGAATGACCAACCAGATACCGAATGCCCAGACCACCAGCAGGCCGACTTCGGTCAGCATCGTGACCGTAGGCGCAAACAAGCTCCATGTGCGGTTTAGCTTGTCGTTCACTGCCAGATTGTGTTGATTGGCATCGCGAAAGCGCTGTGATTCGCGCGATTCTTGTGCAAAGGCCTTTACGACCCGAACGCCGGGAATCGTATCAGCCAACACATTGGTCACATCTCCCCAGATACGGTCGATTTTTTCGAAGCCATACCGCAGACGATCCCGAACCAAATGAATTAGCCAGACGATCAGCGGCAGCGGCATCAAGGTCGCCACAGTAAGCCACGGGTTGATGGTGAACAGTACCACCGTCGTCATGGCCAGAAGCAGCACATCGGTTGCAAAGTCAAGTGCATGGAGCGACAGGAACACGCAGATGCGGTCGGATTCATTGCCGATGCGCGCGATCAAGTCGCCGGTGCGTTTCGCGCCAAAATAATCCAGTGACAGCGTCATCAGATGATCGAAAGTCGCCGTGCGCAGATGCGCGCCGATGCGCTCCGACACCAGGGCCAGCAGATAGGTACGCCACCATCCAAGACCCCAGGCGGCGAGCGCCGCCACCAGCAAGCCGGACAGATAAATGATCACATCATGCGTGTCGATCTCGGTGCCCGTCTGCTGAGGAATCAGAATCTCATCCATCAGCGGCATCGACAGATACGGCGGCACCATCAGCGCCGCCGTGGACGCCAGCGTCAGAAAGAACCCCAGCAGCAGCTGCATCTTGTAAGGCCGCGCGAAGCGCCACAGGCGAAACAGCACCCAGGTCGAGACCGGTTCGAGCAGCTCGCGGTGGCAGACCGGGCATTCCTCGCTCTCTTCCGACAGCGCGGACTGGCAGCTCGGGCAGCGCGCGGTGCCATCGTCCGAGGCCATTGGCTGTCCGGCGCGGCTCGCCTGAATGCGCTCGAATGCTTGCAGCAGGCGCAATGCGCCGACTTCCTGTTCGAGAGTGAAGCGCCAGCGCGCAAGGCAGCGCTCGTGATCGTGCAGAGACAGCGTCGCCACACCGGCGTGATCGGCGTGGTGGAGTGACAAGCCTTCGTGAAGCGGCCAGCTGGACCAACCGCTGCCACCTGAATGGCTTATCATTCGCTCCGTCGTTAGTAGTATCCGGCTGACCGAGAACTGCATCGCCGCATCAAGGTCCGGCTCCATCGACGCCAGCAGGGTCTCCCCCGACTTGAGCACAGGCTGCTCGGAGCTCGAGCCCGTCGCTTCGAGGGAAGCGTGGGCAGCCTGCATGGAGGTAACGCTTGGCGGCATTTGTAAGAAATCGTATGAAGCGGTGGAATCGGATCTAATAATGGAGCGAAAATGTCGATGACTTGGCGTCAGCTGCCTCCGCTGGCCACATTCGGCAGTGCGGATTGTCGCCGAAGTCGGCACGCCCGTCCAACCAGCCCTCTATCTTACCCTGTGTGCGCCTCAGCCTTATGACAGCCCCGACCCCCTCAGCTACCACCGCCTCAGCCACCAGCCCCCCTAGCCCGCTGGAGATCCGCCTGCTCAAAACCACTTACCTACGCGGCCCCAACATGTGGACCTACCGCGAGGTAGTCGAAACCTGGCTGGATCTGGGGGTATTGGAGGAATGGCCCAGCAACAAGCTCCCAGGATTTGTCGACCGATTGTTAGCAGTGTTACCACAAGTCGCGGCGCATCGATGCGGGGTTGGCACCGACTACGGGTTCCTGAAGCGGCTGCGCGAGGGCACCTGGATGGGCCACGTCATGGAGCACGTGATCATCGAACTGCTCGAACTTTCCGGGATGGAGGCCGGCTTCGGTCAGACCCGAGAGACCACCCGCTCCGGTGTCTACCGCATGGTGTTTAAGGTGCCTGACGAAACCGTTGGCCGCACCGCGCTGGCTGCTGGGCATGAGCTGATGCACGCCGTGCTGAATGAGCGTCCCTTTGATGTGGAGCCGTGGCTCGCAAAAATCCGCAAGGCGATCGACGAGTGCTATCTCGGCCCCAGTACCGCGCATATCGTGGCCAGTGCCAGCAAGCGCAAGATTCCGCACATCCGCCTGAACAAAGGCAGCCTGGTGCAGCTCGGCTACGGCGCCCGGCAGAATCGCATCTGGACCGCCGAGACCGATCTCACCAGCGCGATCGCCGAAGGCATCGCGGGCAACAAGGACATGACCAAGCGTCTTCTGTCCAGCTGCGGCGTGCCCACGCCGCAGGGCGTGGTCGTTCACAGCCCCGAAGAAGCCTGGGCAGAAGCGCAGGAGATCGGCTTGCCGGTCGTAGTGAAACCCCGCGACGGCAACCGTGGCCGCGGCGTAATGCTGAACCTGCAAAATGAAGAAGAGGTCATCGCCGCCTACCATGTCGCGCGCGCCGAGGATATCGACGTGATCGTCGAGCGTTACATCGAGGGCAATGAACACCGGGTGCTCGTCGTCGGCGGCAAGGCCATCGCTGTGTCGCGCGGCGAAAGCGTCTGGGTCACGGGCGATGGCCAATCCACTGTCGAGCAACTGGTCGATTTGCAGGTCAACAGCGATCCACGGCGTGGGAATGCCGATATTCACCCGCTCGAGACGCTGATCCCGCGCCAGAACAGCGTCATACAAGCCAATCTGCAGCGACAGCGACTGAACCTGGATTCCGTCCCCGAAACAGGGCGTCGCGTGCTCATCGTCGGCAACGGCAATCACTCGATCGATTGCACCGACCAGATCCATCCCGAAGTCGCCCATGCCTGCGCGCTGGCCGCCCGCATCATCGGGCTAGACATCGCCGGGATCGATCTGGTCTGCCAAGACATCGGGCAAGCGCTGGAACAGCAACGCGGCGCGGTGGTTGAAGTCAATGCCGGCCCCGGACTTCTGATGCACCTAAAACCTGCACAGGGCAAGCCGCAGCCTGTCGGCGATGCCATCGTTGGTCATCTGTTCCCCGAGACCGAAGATGGACGCATTCCCATCGTCGGCGTATCGGGTAGCCGTCACACCACAGCGATCGCGCGCTTGGTCGCCTGGCTGCTGCAAGTTGCGGGCTATCAGGCAGGCGTCGCCTGCCGCGATGGCTTGTTCGTCGGGGCACGCCAGCTGGAAAAGCAGGATGCCGCCCACTGGGAACCTGGCCAGCGGCTGCTTATCAATCGCAACGTCGAAGCCGCAGTGTTCGAGAACGACCCGATATCGCTGCTCACCGAGGGCCTGGCCTATGACCGCTGCCAGATCGGCATCGTCACCGATAGCCTGCCCGTGCCCGGCCTGGACGAGCAGCTGATGACCGAGCCCGAGCATCGTTTCAAGATCATGCGCACGCAGGTCGATGTGGTGCTGCCCTCCGGGACCGCAGTGCTGAATGCCGCCGATGCCACCGTACTCGAGATGGCGGAGCTGTGCGATGGCGAAGTGCTGCTGTATGCCGCCGATGCGAATCACGAGGCCTTGCAGAAGCACCGCGAAGCAGGCAAGCGCGTGCTGTTCCTGCGCGACGGCACGCTGGTGCAAGCCGATGGCAGCCTCAGCTTCGATCTGGTCAGGCTGAGCGAACTGCCAGCTGCCGTCCGTGATCTTGCTCCTGATGTGCTGCTCGCAGCCATCGGTGCCGCTCTCTCGATAGACATCGATATCCAAACCATCCTCACCGGACTCAACACCTTCGAGACCACCGGCGCCGAGCGCCGTGTCTCTGTCTGAACATCAAGAACGCCAGCGATTCATGGAACTCACCAAAACCCGAGCCCTGCGCGGCCCCAACCTCTGGAGCCGTCACACCGCCCTTGAAATCGAGGTTCATTGCAGCGCGCAGGAACGTGCGCTCGACACGGTCCGCGGCTTCACGGAACAGCTGCGCGGGCTGTGCGCTGACATTGGCAATCTGGGCGCACCCGGTTACCAGGGTCCACTGACCTTGGCCCATGCGCTCGAAGCGACACTGCTCGCGCTGCAGGCACAGGCCGGTTGTCCCGTCAGCTTCAGTTGCACCAGCGCGACTCCCGAAGAAGGCCTGTATCAGGTCGTCGTCGAGTACAGCGAAGAAGATGTCGGTCATCTCGCGCTGAAAATGGCGCGGCAGATCGTCGCGCATGTGTGGGGGTCCGTCACCGGCTCGCTAGCACCCGGTAGCGCTGCACCAAACGTCGCCGCCATGCTGGCCGAGCTGCGCGAGATGGATGAAGACTTGCGACTCGGTCCGAGCACCGGCTCCATTGTGGCGGCCGCTGTCGCACGCGGCATTCCGTTCCGCCGGCTTACACAAGGCAGTCTGGTGCAGCTGGGCTGGGGAGTGCGGCAGCGCCGAATACAAGCGGCCGAGGTGGATTCCACCAGTGCAGTGGCCGAATCGATCGCGCAAGACAAAGATCTCACCAAGCGCCTATTGCACGCCGCCGGCGCACCCGTGCCGATGGGCGCGCCCGTGCATACCGTTGAAGAAGCCTGGGAAGTCGCGCAGCGCATCGGATTCCCGGTCGTCGTCAAGCCGCAAAATGGCAGCCAGGGCAAGGGCGTCACCGTCAATATCCAGACGCGCGAAGCGCTGGAGCAGGCCTTCCCCAGCGCGACAGGCAAAGGCGCCGTGCTGGTTGAAAAATTTTTTCCTGGTAGCGACTATCGCTTGCTGGTGGTCGGCGACAAGCTGGTCGCGGCGGCGCGCCGCGATCCGCCGCAAGTCATTGGTGATGGCGAGCACAGCGTGCGCGCGCTGGTCGATATCGTGAATGCTGATCCGCGTCGCGGCGATGGCCATGCGACGGCGCTGACCAAGATACGTTTCGACGATATCACCAGCGCCTGCCTGGAAGGACAACATCTCACGCCTGAGTCTGTGCCCGAGAAAGGCCGTCGCGTCGTCTTACGCAATAACGCCAACCTCAGCACCGGTGGTTCGGCAACCGACGTCACGGATGATGTGCACCCGGAAGTCGCGGCTCGTGCCATCGATGCCGCCGGCATGATTGGGCTGCATGTGTGCGGCGTCGATATCGTCTGCGAAAACATCATGCGGCCGCTGGAGGAGCAGAACGGCGGCATCGTCGAGGTCAATGCAGCGCCGGGCTTGCGCATGCACCTCAATCCTTCTTATGGCAAGGGCCGCAACATTGGCGCTGCCGTGATGGATCTGATGTTCGGTCCCGGCGACGACGGGCGCATTCCGGTGGTGGCCGTATCCGGCGTGAACGGCAAGACCACCACCACCCGTTTGATAGCGCATATTCTGTCGGAGAGCGGCCTGTGCGTTGGCATGACCAATACCGATGGCGTGTACGTGGGTGGTCGAGAGACCGATCGGGGTGACTGCAGCGGACCCAAGAGCGCGCGTAATGTGCTCGGGCATCCGGATGTTGAAGCCGCTGTTCTCGAAACGGCGCGCGGCGGCGTGCTGCGCGAAGGGTTGGGATTCGACAAGTGCGCGGTTGCCGTGGTGACCAATATCGGCGAGGGCGATCACCTCGGACAGAGCCATATGCATACGCCCGAGGATGTCGCCCGCATCAAGCAGATCATCGTGCAGAATGTCGCGCCGAACGGTCATGCCGTGCTGAATGCGGCTGACCCGCTGGTCGCCGCGATGGCGCCGCACTGCGCAGGCAAGGTGATTTTCTTTGCGCAGAGCGCGCAGCATCCGCTGCTGGTCACGCATCGCGCGCGCGGCAACCGAGTGCTGTTTGTCGAGAATGGCCACATCATCGCCGCCGAAGGGGCGCAACAACAGCGACTGCCGTTATCCGATGTGCCGCTCACACGCGGCGGCTTGCTGGGGTTTCAGGTGGAGAACACCCTTGCCGCCCAATGACGCCAAGAACGCGCCGGGCCGCTTCAATCTGATGCATTACCGCGATTCCACCATCGTCGCCGACTACGGCCACAATCCGCATGCGATGCGCGCACTGGTCTCAGCATTCGATGCACTGCCCTGCACCGAATCAACGAAACGCACCGTCGTCATCAGCGGTGCCGGCGACCGCCGCGACGAAGACTTGCGCAACCTGACCCGCGTGCTGGGTGATGCATTCGACAATATCGTGTTGTTCGAAGATGCCTGCCAGCGCGGACGTGCTGACGGCGAAGTGATCGCCCTGCTGCGCGAGGGCTTGCAGGGTGCGCAGCGTGCCTCCCACGTCGAAGAGATTCGGGGCGAATTCATCGCCATCGACCGCGGACTGGAAATGCTCAAACCAGGCGATCAGTGTCTGGTCCTCGTCGATCAGGTCGAGGAAGCACTTGAGCATCTTCAGAAACGGATTAGCGAGGGCTGAACTCAGCCTTCAGCCGATTGCATCTTCCGGCAAATGAATTCGAACACCACGACTTTGCGACAGACGCTCGACATCTTCGCGGGTGTCGAGGTCCAGCGTGAAATTCGGATTCCCGGTGAGGTAGCGATGCACGGCCTCGGGATGCGCATCAATATAAGCGCGCAGCCCGCCCTTCAGCCCCCCGGCGAGCAGCCGCGCAATCAGCTCGCCCGAGAACGCGACCGGATTGCCACGCTGCCCATCCACCGTGGGCAGCACAACATCGGTGCCGGCAGGACGATGCCGGAATGCAGAGATCAGTTCCGACAATTCTTCGCTGCTGACGCCCGGCTGATCGGCGAGTGCGACCAAGATCAGATCAAAGTCAGCGCCTAGCGCCTGCAAGCCGATGCGCACCGAGGACTGCTGGCCAGCCTCAGGCGAGGGGTTGCGAACCACCTGCACTGAGAGCGTCGACGGCATGTCCGCCAGCTCGGGCTCGATAGTCTCGGCGTGGTAGCCGGTGACGATGGCGATGCGCGCCACACCCATCGCCAACATCGCATCCCGCAAGCGGCGCAACAGCGTCTGACCATCCATGCGGATGAGGCACTTCGGCAGGCGTCCCATGCGCGCGCCCTCGCCAGCTGCCAGTATCAGCGCACCGATGTGCAGGGCGTGATTCGCGGTGTTGTTCATGCGGTGCTCGTCGTTGCGCGTGGTTGAATCCGTCGATAGTGTTCGGTGCGGCAAAGCCTTGCCGCTCCCCGGGCAAACGATTGCCGTTCCATCTCCCAAATGCGATGTATTTGCTCGTGGTACGAATATTGCGACACGCGGTGCATCTCCGAGTTACGTCCTTCAATGGACGAAAAATACCATGGTCACCAGCGTCAGCAACTCTCCTGCAGCAAGCGCGGCAAGCGCAACGCCGTCGATTGCGCAAATCCGCTCTGACTTGACGGCCGCGCTGATCGCCGCGGGCGTGACAGATGCCAAAGCGACAGACTCCACGCCGAAAGGTTTTCCGGCCGACGTTAACTGGGCCGATGCCTACAGGATGGTGAGCAGGCGTGTCGAAGACAACAATCCCTCGACACCGGGAACGCTGGTCTTGTCACCAGAGATGCTGAAAAGAGCACTGGCCGGCACCAAAACGCTGGCTGAACTGGGCGTCACCAGTCTGGCCCGTTATCCGCGCGGCACCACGGTACAGGCAGCGCTCGACCAGCTGTTCCTGAACAGATCGACAGGCGCATTGTCCTCGGCACTGGCCAAGGGCGGTGTCTATGATTTATCCGCTTTCCCAAGAGGGACGACCGCGTATCAGGCCTTCAAGCTGATTGAAGACCCCGATAATCCCGGCAAAGTCTCGACTGCCCGTTATGCCGAGTACAAAGACGCGTATGCCGCACTGACCAGTCTGGGGATTACCTCGCTGCAGAACTTCCCTCGCGCCAGCACCGCGATTGATGCGAAAAACCTGCTGGAACCCAAGGCCGACCTCATGCTGAAGATGGTGGGTGTAGAAAAAACTGTGCTCAAAGACCCGAATGTCTCATCGTTGAACGCGCTGGCACTGATGACCAAGCTGCCTGACTCGATCGCTCAGTTCAATGACCTCCCTGCCGGCACGACCTCGGAAGGCTTGGCGGCGCAGGCACTGGCGGCAAAGAAGTTGGTCGCCATGGGCTATGATGATTTGTCCGCATTTGCAGGAATGAGTGCGTTCAAGGCCGGTGGCGCCACACCGATGCCACTTGATGCGGTGAACGCCCTCAAGCAAGTGATGCGCTCACCAAAACCGACCGACCTACCCAAACCCATGTCAGTCAGTACCGAGCGCTTGTTTCAGAGTACGCTGGTCGAAGAAAAAAAGAGCTATGGCTCGCCCGTCAGGATTAGCAAGAGTGTGCTGGTCAAGCCGGTCAGCGAGCGCGTGACGCCAAACGCCATTCCTCCCACCCGGGTGGTCACCGCCGCAGAAGTGCTGGCAGCGAATGTCGCCTACTGGACAAAAAAACCGGCCTGATCGTTTTCGCGAGTGAAAAAATAAGTTATTTATTTTGCATTCTCGTGGAAATCTGCTCTCTCGAAGCGTGGCATGCATGAAGCAGTTTGCACATTTAAACACTTCCAAAAGTTTAAATAAGCAAAGCCTTCCCCTATACTCGGACGACGTATGTGGACTACTCATGGGGATTATCAATGAATAAACATCTGATCGCGGCCGCCCTAGCCTTCGTCGCCTGCGCCGCCCACGCGGAAGCTGAATACAAGCCTTTCGTCATGTTCGACTACGGACAGGAAAGAGACGAAAAACACGACGACGTCGCGCGTGACTACATCAACGCGAACGTGACCGTCGGCGTCAAAGGCCCCAACAAGATGGAGTACTCGATCAAGGCTGGCCTGAGCCAGAGTAATCCAACAGACAGCACCAGCAAGACAAATAGCAACAACATCGAATTCAAAGTGAAAAAATCGTATCAACTGACCGACTGGGCACAGCCTTACGTGTCACTGCGGTTGGGCGAGAAAATGAAATACGACGGCAAGCACTTTACTCACTATGCCGTCGATGGCGGTGTGAAATTCAAGCTGGCTCAAAACCTCGCTTTTGACACCGGCGTCCGCTACCGGAACAACCTCAGCAAATCCGATTTCGAGAAATACGAAGGTAGTTCCGGCGAGGGCTACTCTTACCAAAGCGTCCGCTACCACGGCATGCTGTTATTCGATGTAGACAAATCCAACACGGTCGGCTTGCGTTACACGCGATCCAATGCGGATTACTACAAGGAAGAACGTGAGGGTTGGCGAGTACATTATCAGCACAATTATTAAACCAAGCTTGTCCTGAAGTTTGAATGGACCGCAGAGGGCCTGCAGCGATGCAGGCCCTCTGCTTTTCACACGTATCAATTCACATTTGCCCATAACACTTGGCCCAAGCCCACATCAGGGAGCCAACATCCAAGCCTCGACAGCGACGCTTGCGGGCCTTTGCGCAGGAACCTCGCCCGCGACAAGACCTCGCCTCAAGCTAGCCCGACCTGCATTGTGCGTAATGCCGAATTGTCACAAAATGGTGTAAAGTTCAATTGACGCGCTTGCCAGAGTGGCGTCGCCAGCTCGCCCTCCCATCCCAATCGCGGCCTTGCCCGCGAACCCGGATGGGCCGTCCCGACACATCTTTACGGGAGTGACCATGAACGCCTACATCGCATTTTTCCTGCTTGCCGGTGCCCTTTTTGGCGCCGCGACTTTTCCGATTCGTCATTTTTTTAGCGAAGGGCCGCACGCGCCCGAAGGCTCACAGCAACCCCCGTCGCTCGCCAGTCGGGCCTTCTGGGTCATGGTCTGCACATTCCTCTGGCCAATCATGCTCCTCACCGGCGTAAATACGGCTTGGATCCTCACCAAGCGCAAGCGTCAACGCCAACTAAGCGAAAGTTGATCTGGCCGAGTCCACTCAGGGTAGTTTTTTTTGAGCGTTAAGGTTCAAGTTAAGCTTCAATACTGACGCTTCGGTCTTGACGCTTCATTACTGGCATTGCTCACCGCGCATTTCTTTTTTGCGCATTGGCATGGTGTCAATCAAAGCAAAAATATCCTCTAATGCGACAGCATTTGTGTGAAGCTTTATTTTGCCGTCCTTGCCGATGAGGACAAGCTTGAAATCCTTGCCAGCCATGGCAAAACGCTCGCTGAGGGATTGGTAATCCTCCGACCCGGAGAGGAGATCAATATGCACCAGGTCTCTTTTTCTGAACTCGCATGGATGCTGCGCAATCTGCTTGAGAAGGAGCAGTCTTTCAGGCACGGATTCATTTGCAGACAATGTGACGATAACTCTGTTAGTCCAGAGATAGTCACGAAGCACATCCGCCGAGGCCGTAGCTGATGCTATGAGCAACACCCCACACGCTAGAAGCTGATTCAAAAAAAGAGTAAAAGATGCGACGTTCATGCGTGCACGTTCTCGGGTCAGAAAAAATATAGGTAATAATCTATACATCACAAATCAATTATCGATTTGACTGATATATCTGCTCCTTTCTAAGATTCGTCTTGAAAGGAGATTGTCATGCAAAACTTGATTGACCCCGCAATTTTGTTTTTCATATTCGGCGTAGTTGCAGGTGCGTTGCGCTCAAATCTGGAAATTCCTCAGCCAATCGCAAAGTTTTTGTCGCTATACCTGCTCATGGCGCTGGGGCTCAAAGGTGGGTTTGCCTTGGCAAAGTCTGGCTTTGGCGTGGATGTCATGCTGAGCTTGTCGGCAGCTATTGCCATGGCATTTTTCATACCGGCGATCGGCTACGCTTTCCTGAAGCATCGTATCCCAAAGTTTGATGCGGCCGCAGTCGCCGCTGCTTACGGCTCAGTGAGCGCTGTCACCTTCGTGACAGCGATGCAATTTTTGGAAAGCAGCGGCTTGACATTCGGTGGCCACATGGCCGTGGCCATGGTGTTGATGGAATCACCCGCGATCATCATGGCTGTGCTGCTCGCGAACGCCCTACGGCATGGTCAGGCCGCAGTGAGTATCGCCGGCGGTGGCGCTGCAATACTGGGATTCACGCCCTCGAACCAGAACCTTTCAATTCGTAAAATTCTTCATGAATCGTTTACTGACGGTGCGCATCTTTTATTGCTGGGATCAATGGCGATCGGATTTATCAGCGGCGACGCCGGCAAAGTGGTCATGCAGCCATTCTCTGGCGATCTGTTCAAAGGCATGTTGGCTTTCTTCCTGCTGGATATGGGATTGATGGTGGCACGTAATTTTAGTGACGCTCGCAAGGCCTCTGTCGTACTGTTAGCTTACGCGGGTATCGCGCCACTGGTTCATGCATCAATCGCATTGATCCTCGCCTACCTGCTGGGGATGAGTGCAGCCGACACGGCGCTCTTGATGGTGTTGTCGGCCAGCGCTTCCTATATCGTTGTACCCGCAGTGCTTCGCTATGCCATCCCGGAGGCCAATCCAGCGCTGTACTTCGGTTTGAGTTTGGGCATTACTTTCCCGCTCAATATTCTGATCGGCATACCGTTGTATACCGCCATGGCCCAGCACTTTCTTGGCTAGTCCATGAAATACACGCACAGGGAGATTGCCTTTCTTACTCAGCACGGAAAGGACCGGCTGCTACAACCGCTGTTCACAGAGACGATGGGATGCTCGCTCGTTCGTGCAACGGGCTACGATACAGATCAACTGGGGACATTTACTCGTGATCTCCAACGTCCCGGGACTCAGATTGCCGCCGCTCGTTTCAAAGCCCACAAAGCGATCGAGCTCACTGGACTACCGATTGGGCTCGGCAGCGAAGGAACATTCGGTGCCGACCCCGTGGGTGGTCTCCTGCCATGGAATACCGAGATACTGGTCTGGTGCGACAGCACCAGCCAACTCGAGATCATCGGTGTGGCTCAGGGTCCGGGCGGCGGATTCCAGCAGACGGTCGATTGCGAGGAAGATCTGCTGGCCTTTGCAGAGCAAGCCGGGTTTCCATCCCACGGATTGGTGCTGAGGCCGGACGATGCCAACAATCCAAATATTTATAAAGGCTTACAAGAGAAGTCAACGCTGATCCCTGCCTTCCGAGCGACTTTGGCAATGTCCAGAACCCGAAAGGTATTCGCGGAGGTTGATCTGCGTGCCCATATGAATCCGACACGACAGCAGATGATAAAAAGAGCAGCCGAAGACTTGATAGCCAAGCTGCGCTCTCCCTGTCCGCGTTGTGAAGCGCCAGGGTTCTCGGAAAAAGACCTCATCGCTGGCTTGTTATGCGCCCTGTGCTCGAACCCGACACGGCTACCGGTAGCCAAAGTCTGGCGATGCGATGCGTGCGGATTTGCAAAAAAAATAAACGCGGGCGATACAGAAAGAGCGGATCCAAGTCGATGCGACTTGTGCAACCCATAGAAGATGAAGGCGCTCCACCTAGGCCGGCTCCATCCTACCGGTCCACGTCGTTCCGGTAGGACCCCACCCTTCGAGCGCGTCGGCGGGCGCTGCGGCAACGTGTATCTTACTCGCGGCCGAGAAAGATGCTTACCTAAACCCGGTAGCCTTGGTAAGCTACACTAACAATTACGGTGTTCAGCAGCCCGCAAAAGCGGTGATTAGACAAAAACTCTCTGTTGATTATGAGCCAACTAGACGATCTCCATGCCAAAGTAGCGACGCTGAACGAGGCCGAGCGCGTCGAGTATAACCGGCGCCTGCAAGCAGCAAAGGCGACCAAAGAATTCTCGGCACAACTCTCCAATGATTTAGAAGTACTCGGCCGCACAGTTACAAAGCTGACCGTAGTCTCCACTATCGCACGCATCATTTTTTTTGTGTCGATAGTGATTGTCATGCTCGCGACTGAGGGACATCAGTTCTGGCAGGGAGTTATCTTAGGTTTTGGTGTGATCGTCTTGCTGATCGATAACCAAAAGAACCGACAGTTGGCTCAACGCTCAATCTTGCAGCAGCAGCGTAGCGCCGCCGAATATGACTGGGCTGCGATAGGCCTGGAGACCAGCCTGTTACATGCCATCCTGGAGATGGAGGCCGCGATTCATGCCAAGGAATCTAACTTTCAGAATTTGCAGAATATCAGCAGCGCCCAAGCGGAGCGGAAGCGCACGCTGTCTCATTATGACTTTCAAATTCGTAATGAGATCATGCTCAACATTCAGAATGAAAAGAACTGGTGGTCAAAGATTGATGTACTCACCAACCGCTGGTTTAATGCCAATTAGTTTGGCATACGTGTAGTCATGCACATGCTCTCCCGGGTAAAGTGCGGCAGCCGACAAATTAATGTAGTCGCCTACCGATGGTATGCGAATACGCGTCTTAGCGGTGCGCTGGTGTACTCATCCGATCTGGAAACCGGCGGGTATTCCGCTGACAAAGACCCGGCAGCCCAAGAGCTGATTGCCAAAGTTTGCACTTGAAAAAACAAGACTTGCCGCTTTTTTGAGTCCCTAGTCGATGACATCCTCTAATTTCAGGAAGCGGGCCTCTCGTTGTACCCGTAACCGATTGATGTCGACCTTTTTTGTCTAAGGAGCTTTGCATGCCCACTTACGTTGTCACCGCTGCAGCTGGCCGACTGTCGAAGCAACAAAAATCCGATCTGGCAGCGAGCATTACCAAGATTCATTGCACGGTCACTGGCGCCCCTGCCTATTTTGCACAAGTGCTTTTTAATGATGTGCCAGAGGGTAATTACTTCATTGCCGGGAAGCCGCTGACGGAAGATATCGTCTTCATTCATGGCCAAATCCGGGCAGGACGTGATCTGGAAGTCAAACAACGCATCATGATGGAGTTGCTGGACGCAGCCGCCGCCATTGCTCACATGGAGAAGAGCAACATCCAGATTTATCTCCTTGATCTGCCCGCGAAGCAGATCATTGAGTGGGGAAAAATCCTTCCCAATCCTGATGAAGAAGCTGAATGGTTTGCATCGATTCCCGACCATGTCAAAAAACGAATGGCCGAGTTGCTCAGTTGACTGGCATGCAAAACGAAGGATAAAGATATTAAAATAATAGTAATTATTAATTTATAAATTAATCTGGCTTCTAATGGCGAACGGTCAAATCCGCTAAAATTACACATCGGTTATTTTGTGACCGTACGGACTTTTAGACCACAGGACGCGAATCTCTTGGACTCGCCCTTCACAACCCACTAGGAGTAACTTGATGAAAAAAGCGTTTCTCTTTGCCGTTCTGGCTATTGCAGCTCAAACCGCAGTTGCCGCGAACGTCGCCAAGGCAGACAAAGACAATGATGGCACGCTGGATAAAAACGAAGCCAAAGCCATTCCCATGGTTGCCAAGCACTTTGATGCAATCGATCTGGACAAGGACGGCACTGTCGATCAGGCCGAGATTGATGCATTTAAAATAATGGCCGCAGACAAAGATAACGACGGCACGCTCGACAAGAAAGAAATCAAGCACAAGGGCATCGCAAAAGCATTTGATCAGCTTGACGGTGATAAGGATGGCACGCTGGATGCTAAAGAAATTGTCAGCTTCTTTCAAAAGAAAAGCTGATACTCAACACCCCGAGTACCGATCCTCTGAGCACGCACCTTCGGGTGCGTTTTTCATTTAGCGGCAACGTCACACGATGTGAGAGCGTCTGTGCGGTACTCCACTCCCTGGCAAAAAATGTTTGCGGCATGTCGCCAAGATGTGGGCTTTGTAGACTATTCAGTACAAGCCTCGTCACACCTGATTATTCAACAATGATTGTTGAAGAAATTCGATGAAAACCCGATTCCTTGCAAGTTGCATCCGCTCGGGGGGTATCAGTGCAGTGATCTGGTTGCCAAAGCGAGTGTGTTGAACCCACTCAGGCAAGACACGTATCAAACTCCCATCCTCCAGTGAAGCATTGCATAAATAATCAGGAAGTTGCGCTATACCGAGCCCCTGCAGACAGGCTTCGTAGACTGCCTCGGGGTTGTCAACGTGATAGCGGCTTTGCACCTTGATTCGTTTTTGAGTGCTCTCTGAAGACATGCTCCACCACTCATCCCGCGACCGGCCTCGGTAGAAAAGACAAGATCGATCAGCCAGTTCATCAGGCTGCTCTGGCTGTCCCCATTGCGCCAGATACTCGGGCGAAGCGGTCACCATCCAGTCTATTTCAGATACTGGCGTTGCCACCAAGTCTTTGGCTGACGAGGACGCGCTCCACCTCAGCGCAATATCAAAACGTTCGTAGGCAACGTCAACCAGCCGATCGGCGAGCACGAGATCGATTTCAAGGTCTGGGTGGCGCTTCAAGAATTCTGGAATCAAATGGCACAGAACCCGCTGACCCCAAGAAACTGCCGAGGTCAACCGAATCCGGCCTCTGAGTTCCGACCGCATCGAGAGCATCATCTCACCGCCGGCTGCCAATTCAGCCAATGCGTTCTTGGCGTGCTCTAAATAGGTCTCACCCGCGGCGGTGAGCGCGATGCGCCGAGTACTTCGACTGAACAGCGTTACGCCCAAATGTCTCTCGAGCTGAGCGATACGTTTACTGATAACACTTTTGACAACATTAAGCTCGATCGCGCTTCTACCGACGCTGAGCGTCTGCGCGACAGACACAAATGCTGCGAGCATATCGGAACTAATCACGATTGTTCCTAAATCACGAACAAAGCATTTGCATTTAAGCAGATTGATGAATTGTCGTAAACAGATTAGCTTAATCGAGCCAAAACCCGATATTCAGCGCCTGTCTCGTGAGGTCAATTCACCGGCTCGCAAGCCAGTGCATGCCCAGCGTGGAATCTCAGCGCCGTCAGCAGCCTGACGCAGCAGGATATTAATAAAAAAATAATTTGGTTTGGTTTTCCGCCAACTATCTGAGGAGATGCAAATGAAGATTTATGCTGACCCGATTACTGTCAACTGCCGCAAAGTTCTCGCCGGGCTTCATCTGATCGGCGCACCTTACGAGCTTCATCATGTGGATTATTTCAAGGCAGAGCAAAAGAGTCCCGAATACATGGCGCTTAATCCGAATGCATCCGTGCCGGCCATGGTTGACGGAGACCTTGTCTTATGGGAGTCCAATGCCATCCTTCAGTACGCTGCAGACAAAACTGGCAATGCAAAGGCTTACCCCACCGAGCTGAAGGCTCGGGCTGATGTCAATCGGTGGCTGTTGTGGGAATCCTCGAGCTGGTTTCCGAGCGCTTACGTGTATCTGGTAGAAAATTGTGTCAAACCGCTGCTCGGTGGCGCGCCTGACCCCGCAGTCCTGGAAGCGCAAAACGCGCAATTTCACAAGTTGGCAGGAATTCTCGACGATCGGTTAAAAAATTCAGCGTGGGTGTGTGGAGCGAATCCGACAATCGCCGATATCGCGTTGGCCGCCCCCATGCATCTCCACGGCTGGCAACAGCTGCCGTTGAAAGATCATCCGAATCTGGTGCGCTGGATGACACAGAATGTCGAGCATCTGCCCTGCTGGAAGGACACGATGGTCTACGAAGGTTTCACTCTCAAACAATAACCTCTGACTTAACGGAGATAGTAACTATGACTCTGGCGAATTCTGTCCAGGCCTTGATGAACTATACGGTGGATAACGGCAAGCCGGCGGAGTATTATTTTTATGAGCCGGACCCGGGGGTCGAATTGAATCCCGCCGGGACCGATCAGCATGAAGTTCGTATTTGGGATGCATGGCCAGACCGGGATCGCCTATCGCTTGATCGTGAAGGATTCGAGCTCCATGAGTTCGATCCTTCATTTACTGCTTTTGATGATGACGCGCAGATCAAGGGACACTTTTATGATCAAGTAACCGCATTCGTAAAACAACATACCGGCGCCCATCGGGTGGTAGTGTTTGATCATACTATCCGCCGAAGACAACCTCCTGAAGAGATGGTCTTCTCCCGTCCCTCCACCGAGTTCAAGCAGCAGACAGTTGTCCAACGACCTGCCGTTCTACTCGTGCACAGTGACTACACAGTATCGAGCGGTCCGCAGCGTGTGCGTGACATTTTGCCTGACGAGTGCGAATCCCTGCTCAAGCGCAGAGTCGCTTTTTTCAATGTTTGGAAACCCTTGTACCGCAAAGTGGAAGAATTACCCTTGGCGATGTTGGATGCGCAGACGCACGTTGAAGCTGACTTGCTGCGGATGGAATTGAAATACCGCGATCGCACCGGCGAAATTTATGTCATGCGCCATTCTCCCGCGCACCGGTGGATGTATTTTCCGCATATGGAAAACCATCATGCCTTGCTCCTGAAAACCTACGATTCCGAGACAGATGGACGCTGTCGGTTCATGGGACATTCAGCCTTCGAGGACCCCACCTCGCCGCCAGATGCGCAAAAGCGAGAAAGTATCGAAGTAAGGACGATGGCATTTTTCTGACCGGCGCGGGTCAATAATGGATAAACCCATGCTGTGCAGCGAATCCGCATGGGTGTGCGACGCAGGGCCTCATGGATGAGTGAATACGTCACCGCAGAGCTGAATTATCTGGCCGAACGCGTGGCCGAGCTTGAGACCTGGTCCTACGATCCCCCGGATGGTCGCCCGCGTTTCAATGGTCGATTACGCGCTTATCAGACAAGGATTACCAACGCACGCGAATATCCAGAAAAGACGTTGACCGAGCATGGGTTTTGTTGTTTGCACCGACCCAGTAAAGTCTCAAGCTCTCCGGATCAGAATGCGATCAGGAACACTGGCTATGCCGAGGCCACCGAGTGGATCAAGGATATGCTGCAGGTCTCACAGGCCATCGTGTTTGATCACACTTACCGACGGCGTCTGAGCGGTCGTCCGCCGCTCGATGGAACGGGTGGATCGTTTAGCGAGATTCGCACACCCGTTGGCAGGGTACATGCCGACTTCACGCCCCGCTCCGCGCCGAAAAGAGTGGCTTCTCTGATGACGCACGACGCCAATGGTCCGCTGCCACCCTATCGCATCTACGGGCTCTGGCGTCCATTGAACAAGCGCCCTTTGCAAGATGCGCCTTTGGCGCTGGCATCAGCGTCAAGCGTGACGATGCACGAGCTGGTGCCAAACGCCCTCGTCTATCCAGATCGCCGGGGCGAGACTTACGCGATACTTCACAGTGATCGTCACGAATGGTTTTATTTTCCCGACATGCAGCGCGATGAAGTACTGCTGTTCCTTCACTACGATTCAAGTGCATCGCCCCACATTCCCGTGCCGCACACTGCTTTTGAGGATCCTGCTTCGCCAACCGATGCCGAGCCTCGAGAGAGCTTGGAAATGCGGATTTTGGTATTCTGAACAGTCAGGTGTCATTTGTGCTCCGTGACGGCCTGAATCTGTTGAAAGATAAGAGCGTCAACCACAAAAAAATCCCTCTCATGGACGAGGCTTACTTCAATTTGAACGGCAACCTCGATGAGAAAGCCGTCGTTTGTTCCCGCGATCAGCCATGGATCCCCTCACCTCGCCGGGGTGTGCTGCGTCGTCCGATGTATCGCTTGGGCGGCGAGGTGGCGCGAGCCACCAGCGTCGTACGATATGAACCCGGCAGCGTATTTGACAACCACAAACATCCCGGCGGCGAGGAAATCTTTGTCCTCGAAGGCGTATTTCAGGACGAACAGGGCGATTATCCTGCGGGGACCTACCTGCGAAATCCCCCGGGCAGCAGCCATTCGCCTCGCTCTCTGGATGGGTGCGAGATATTCGTCAAGCTGTGGCAATTCTGTCCCGGTGACTCACAGTCCAAAAGCATCAGAACAGATCAAGCAGCCTGGACTGACATGGGCGCTGACGGCACAATGATGCTGCCACTCCATTCCTACGGCGGCGTCATTGTTCAACTCATCCGCCTGCCTGCGGTCTCGCAAAAATTCAGCCTGCCTTTCGAGAACGGCATGGAAATTTTTGTGATCCGCGGTCGAATCGAGGACTGCTCTGGGCAATATGGTGCTGGCTGCTGGATAAGGCACCCTCGCTCGGGTCGCCTTGATATTCATTCGTCTGACGGTGCCATCGTGTACGTCGAAACAGGACGTCAGGAAAAACCCTTCATCGCGTTGCCACGCTGATGACAGCGCATCGCCCGCGTACGCAAGCAAATAGCCAGACCAAATATCATCGTCGCCGACTGCACTAAATCTGCCTACACGACATTCGCTTGCCTCAACGGCAGCTGACTTTGTTTCAGGCGCCTCAACACAAAGCTGGATTTACTGTTGCGTATCCCGGGAATCTTGTACAAGCGCTCACGCAGGAAGCGCTCGTAATCGCGCGTACCCTCGACCGCTACCCGAATGTAATAATCGTAATCGCCCGACACCAGGAACGCTTCCAGCACTTCGGGTATCTCCTGCAATGCCTTGCCAAACTCGAACAGTGCCTCATCTGAATGACTGTCGATGGTGACGTGAAGTATTACCGTCTCGGCCAGTCCGATTTTTTCGGGATTGATGCGTACCGAGTAGCCCTCGATCACCCCGGCATCCTCCATGCGCTTGATCCGGTTCCAGCATGGGGACGAGGTCAGTCCGACCTGTTTGCCTAACTCCTGCAGGCTCAGACGCGCATCCCGCTGCAGGGCTCTCAGGATGGCGATATCGAATTTATCCAGTTCCATTCTTTTAAATAATTGTTTTTCAGAAGGATTTTCTGAATATTACCCATATCCAGCAAATATAAGAAGCATTTTCTGCGAATGAAGGATTATATTAACGGCATGGATTTGCCCTGAGATGGCATACGCCAAGCCGCTACCGCGGCGCCCGTGCTGTGGCCCGAGGCGGTCTTACCCGACCGCCAAGCGCCACAGCGCTCCCCCTAACAAGCCTCTGGAGGAGACACGCCATGACCACCGATACCCGCCCGGTTCCCGCATCAAACCGCCCATCGCCCATCTGCCGACCTGAGGTCTCGCTCGACGATAAATACACCAATCTCGACGGTCGCATCTACCTGTCCGGCATTCAGGCGCTGGTCCGACTGCCAATGATGCAGCGACTGCGCGATCAGGCCGCCGGTCTGAATACGGCAGGCTTTGTCAGCGGCTACCGTGGATCGCCGCTGGGAACACTCGACGAGGCCCTGTGGAAAGCGCAGAAACATCTCGAAAAACATCACGTCAAATTTGTCCCCGGCGTGAATGAAGACCTGGCCGCGACCGCCGTCTGGGGCACACAAACGGTTGGGTTGATCGGCCCCGCTCGCTACGATGGTGTGTTTGCGATGTGGTACGCCAAAGGGCCGGGCGTGGATCGCTGCGGCGATGTGTTCAAGCACATGAACCACGCGGGCACCGCAGAGCACGGTGGCGTGCTGCTGGTCGCTGGCGACGATCATGGCGCCTATTCATCGACCCTGCCGCACCAGTCAGACCACCTGTTCTCCGCCTGCATGATCCCCATGCTCTACCCATGCAATGTGCAGGAATATCTCGATCTCGGTTTGCATGCCTGGGCGATGTCGCGCTATTCCGGCTGCGCAGTCGGCTTCAAGGCGCTGGCCGATACGGTCGAATCCACTGCCTCGGTGGATGCTGATCCGTTCCGACTAAAGATCGTTTATCCGGACAATTTCGCGATGCCCGAAGGCGGACTGAATACCCGCCTCTCGACCGACACGCTAGGCGTACAGGCGCGCAAGCAGGAAGCGCTGATGCAAGATTACAAAATCTATGCAGCAATCGCCTATGCGCGCGCAAACAAGCTGAACCGCGTCATGATCGACAGCCCGAATGCCAAGCTTGGCATCATTGCGTCCGGCAAATCGTATATGGATGTGCTGGAAGCCCTCGACGAGCTGGGCATTGATGAGCAGCGTGCCGCCGAGATCGGTCTTCGGCTCTATAAAGTCGCGATGCCGTGGCCGCTGGAACCCGAGGGTATTCGCGAATTCGCACAGGGTCTGGATGAAATTCTGGTGGTTGAAGAGAAGCGGCAGATTGTTGAGTACCAGCTGAAAGAACAGCTCTATAACTGGCGCGAAGACGTTCGTCCGCGCGTCATCGGCAAGTTCGATGAAAAAGGCGAATGGGTTGCGCCGCGCGGTGACTGGCTGCTCACCTCGAAAGTTGATTTTTCGGTGGCACAGATTGCACGCGTGATTGCGGCGCGCATCGCCAGATTTCATACCAGCGATCTGATCAAGGCACGCCTTGCCTTCCTCGAAGCCAAAGAGCAAGTACTGAGTAAAGCGGTCAACACACCGCCCCGTCCGGCGTATTATTGTTCGGGCTGCCCGCACAACACCTCCACCAAAGTACCGGAGGGCAGTCTCGCGCTGGCCGGTATCGGTTGTCATGTGATGGCTACTGCCATCTACCCGGAGTTCAACAAGCTGACCACCCACATGGGTGGTGAAGGCGCGCCGTGGATCGGACAAGCGGCCTTCTCCCAGTTGCCGCATGTGTTCCAAAACCTTGGCGATGGCACGTATTTCCACTCGGGTTATCTGGCGATACGTGCTGCCTTGGCGGCCAAGGTCAACATGACCTACAAGATTCTCTACAACGATGCGGTGGCGATGACCGGTGGGCAACCGGTCGATGGCACGATCTCCGTCCATCAGATTGCGCAGCAGATGGCTGCCGAGGGCGTGAAGCGCATTGCGCTCGTCACAGAAGATCTGTCGCGATATACCGATCGCTCGGCGCTGCCGGAGCAGGTCACGCTGCACGACCGCAAAGACATGGATGCGGTGCAGCGCGAGCTGCGCGAGGTCAGCGGCGTCTCCGTACTGATTTACGATCAGGTCTGTGCCGCCGAGAAGCGGCGTCGCCGCAAAAAGGGGGAATTCCCTGACCCAACACAACGCCTGTTTATCAATGAGGCGGTCTGCGAAGGCTGCGGCGATTGCGGTGAACAATCGAACTGCACCTCCCTGATGCCGCTGGAGACTGAGTTCGGGCGCAAGCGCGTCATCGATCAATCCTCGTGCAACAAAGATTATTCGTGCGTGAAGGGTTTCTGCCCGAGTTTCGTCACCATTGCTGGCGGCACACCCAGAAAAACAAAACTCGATCAACACACAGAACCGCAGTTTGCCGAGCTGCCCGAGCCCGCCGCAGCACGCTGCGACACACCTTACAACATCCTCATCAATGGCATCGGCGGCACCGGCGTGATTACCATCGGCGCCTTGCTGGGCATGGCCGGCCACCTGGAAGGCAAAGGCGTGTCGGTACTGGACATGACGGGCATGTCGCAAAAAAATGGCTCCGTGACCTCCCACGTGCGGATTGCTGCGTCTCCGGAGGCGATACGCGCGCAACGCATCGCCACTGGCGAAGCCGACCTCGTGCTCGGTTGCGATATGCTGACCGCTGGCGCGCATGACGCAATTTCAAAGATGCGCGCAGGTCGCACGCATGCCATCATCAACACGCATCAGCAACCGACGGGTCATCTTGCTCGTCAGCCCGACTGGCAGTACCCCGCCGACGAGGTACAAGTACTAATCGACAGTTCCGTCGAAGGCCATTCGGACTATATTAATGCCACTCGGTTGGCGACCGCGCTGATGGGTGATTCCATCGCCACCAACCTGTTCATGCTGGGCTATGCCTACCAGAGAGGCTTGCTGCCAGTCTCGGAAGCCTCGCTGATGCAAGCCATCGAATTGAACGGCGTCGCCATTGCGGCTAATCAGAAGGCTTTCCTGTGGGGCCGCCGCGCCGCCACTGATCTGAAAGCAGTCGAACGAATCGCACTGCCTGCACAACCGGTCTTGCTGAAAATGCCGGATACGCTCAACGCGATGATCAGGCGCAGGGTCGAGTACCTGACCGCTTATCAGCATGCCGGTTACGCGCGAGAGTATGAATTATTCGTCGATAGAGTTCGGCAGGTTGAAGCAGCGCTAGGTCAAGGTGAACGCCTCACGAAAGCCGTGGCCAACTCGCTGTTCAAGCTGATGGCTTACAAGGATGAATACGAAGTCGCTCGGCTGTACACTGACCGCGCATTCATGCAAAAGCTGAAGCAGCAATTCGACGGTAAGCTGCGGCTTAGTTTTAACTTTGCACCACCGTTATTCTCATCCAAAGATGCACAAGGAAATCCTCAGAAAAAAACCTACGGCAGCTGGGTGTGGCCTGCACTACACCTGCTGGCCCGGATGAAAGGCCTTCGCGGCACGCGCTTGGATATTTTCGGGTGGACAGCGGAACGGCGCATGGAGCGCAATCTCATCGTCGAGTATCGCGACATGATTGCCTCCTTGTTGATTACCCTCGATACCCGTCGCCTGCCAATTGCAGCAGAGCTTGCGTCATTACCTGAAAAAATCCGAGGATTTGGCCATGTGAAGGCGCTTGCCGTGGAGCGCTACCGCAGCGAGGTGGAACTCTGTCTGCGCCGATTCGCTGAGGTGGATGCAAGTGGACAGCAGGTGATGGTTCATGCGGCATAAGGGGCATAAGGGGCATAAGGGGCATAAGCAACCTATGCAAGCTGTGCAGTCTTCTTTTCAAGCTTTATCAGAGGAAAGCAGCGCTGCGTATCCTGATAGATCGATACACAATCGAGGCACTGAAAACACTCCTGATAATCGATCTTGCCTGCCGGAGTAATCGCCTGATACTCGCACCGGTGCCGGCAGGTCTGGCACGGTGCGCCGCACTCATCGCGGCGCGGTATCCACGACCAGACGCGCAGAAATCCAAGCGACGCCAACGCGGCGCCCAGCGGACACAGGTAGCGACAATAGCCACGGTAGACAAAGACGCTCAGCAGCAGGCAGAAGATCGCCCATGCCAGATACGGCCAGTCGCGGACAAAATACAGACTGATCGCCGTCTTGAAGGGCTCAACCTCCACCAGCCACTCAGCCATCGGGGGCGAGGCATACAAAGAGATCATTAGCGTCGCGAGTATCAAATACTTGATCCACTTCAGCCGTGCATCAAGCGCGGTGCGCAATCGGCGCTGCCGCCGTCCTAACGCATTCGCCAGCAGACTGATCAGCTCTTGTAATGCACCGAATGGACAAAGCCAGCCACAGAAAGTACCGCGTCCCCAAACCAGCAGGGTCAGGCCGACAAACACCCAGAGAATGACCGTCATCGGATCATTCAAAAAAAAGCTCAGATCGCCAGCCGAGCTCAGTGATTCAATCGCCGCAGTGATATTCACGATTGTCAGCTGCCCCTGCGCCGTCCAGCCAATGAAGCCCAAGGTAAACAGCAGGAATAGCGTCCGCAGTCGTCGCATTCGCCTAGGGCGCACACTGAAGCGTTTCTGAGCGATCAGTGCAATGCTCAGAACGACCAGACCCGCGAGCAGAATACCGATATGCCCGCTCCGGGATTGCCATGCACTGATCCAGTCCTGCATTTCGGATGACGACACACCGAAATCGGCATCCCGCACTGCCGCCGATGCTGCGACGGGAGGCGCAGCGATGGACTGAACCGGCGCTGAACGCCCATCATTCGCGGGCGTGCCCAGGGTGGCGCCAGGCTCATCGACAGCTTTTGCGGAAAGGGGGCGAGCCGTCAGCGATTGGCTATCCGGCACGGTCACCGAATTGGAGTCTCCGATGCTGGATTTTTTTTCTGGTACTGCGCGACTCTCTGATGATTCTGCTACCGGCTTGACAGCGGCGGTAGGCTTACTTTCCTCCGCAGTGACTAGAGGCTTGGTATCCGGCTTGACATCCGACTTCGTGTCGGTCTTTGTGTCCGGCTTAGTGTCTCTACTGTCTTTCGTGTCTTTATAGGCTACAGCGTTGGCATTGGTGGTCGTAGCGACTGCTGCTGCAGACTGCAGTATCGCTCGATTAATCGCCTTGACCGAGATCGTTCCCTGTTGAACGCCTTTCAGATGCGCGATCTGTTCATCCCGCAACCCCGGATCATTGTGAGGGCCGATCTCTACGGTATGACGGGGGGTGAGTCCCTTGTACTGCGATGCGAACCGCTCCAGCTTCAAGGTTCCTGCGGAGTCGAGAAACAAGGGCTCACGGTGATCGAGCAATCGGATCTTCAAAAAATTACCCGAAACGTCCATGATGATCAGCAGATTGATCGGCTTGCCGCTGTAGCCGCGCGCCGGCGCAAAATCAATGGATTCGAACACATAAGCCCTCAGCTCGGGCTTCACGTCGGCGCCCCCCGTGTCCTTGACAAACAGCGGGTAGACAGGCAAATCCGGCAAGACCTCGCCGACCACGTAGTAGTAGTCGACCATTCTCTCGATGTCGGCTTTTGTCAGATTACTGGCATCGGCCGGAGGAAGCAGGCAGCAAAACATCAGGCCAAGCGTGGCCAGCCCGCGGTGTAGGTATCGGTACATCAGCGAATGGCCGCCCCGGCAGGAATGTGTTCCGCGCTTCCCCAAAATCAGCGGCGCATCACATCACATTGATTTACTGTGACAAGCCAGCGTGACGAACGCCCGCTTCCGCGATCTGCTCATCCTGCTGCGAGGTGACCCCGCTGACGCCCACCGCGCCAACAGTCTGCCCGTTCACCACGACAGGCACACCGCCTTGCAATAGCACGCCGTTGGGCAGCGTGACGATCGCGGGCCGGGTCTTGGCGGCTTCTTCCAATACTTTGGTGGGGCGACGGAACAGAGAGGCCGTGCGCGCCTTGCCAATGGCAACCTCAATGCTGCCGATCAGCGCGCCATCCATGCGCTGAAAGCTCAACAGATGACCCGCCTCGTCGACGACGGCGATATCAACCAACCAGTTATTGGCTCTGGCCTCGGCAATCGCACCGGCTATGATCTTGTTCGCTGCCTCCAGGCTGAGCGTTTTACGATCCAACACCTGCGCGTGAGCGGTGAGCGTGACAAAAAAAAGCGCAGACAAGGCGACAAGTCGTCTGAGGGGCATGGCAATCACGGAGTGTCTCCTGTTGTGTGCGCTGATAGGGCAGCGCTTTGTTATTGAGATTTCCCGTGCCCACTATAACTCAGTTGGCGGTTTTCAAACGATAGTTCAACATGAATATCATATTGAAAACCCTGCCGCAAATATTCTGCAAAAACGCATGCCAGTCCGGCTCGCGCCATCAGCTCAGATACTGATATGGCCGCCTAACTCGACCGCATGGTCTTCCGGAATTTTGTAGTAATCCGTCGCGCCCAGCATCATCCTGTGCAGCAGAATAAACAAGCCAAAGAACCAGGAGGTACCCTCGCGGGCGACTACTTTTTCTTTACCAATGAAGAATGAGATTTCCATCAAACTGAAATGGAATTCTCTGACCCGTAACAACGCCAGCGCGCGCGGAATATCGGGTTCTTCCATGAATCCGTACTTGACGATAACGGAGTGAAAATTATGTTCAAGATGAGTGACATGCACGCGATCGTCATCTTCCACGTAGGGGATGCTGTCGACCTGCATGCGCATCAGTAACACTCGCTCATGCAATACGCGGTTGTGCTTGAGATTGTGCAGCAAAGCCATCGGCACAATATCATCGTGCGGCACCATGAAAATGCCGGTTCCTTTGACCCTTTGCGTGCTCTGTGCCGATAACTTGGATAAAAAATCCTTGAGTGGCACGGCGTCACGCCAGCGCGCCTCCAGCAACCGATCGCGTCCGCGTATCCAGGCGATCATCACCATCAAGGTAACCGAGGCCACGGCCACCGGTAGCCAGCCACCATCGAAAAACTTGAACAAATTCGCCGACAAGAAAAACACATCGATAGCGAACAAGATGGCAAAAACCGGAATGAAAATCGCTTTGTTCCAACCACGAATCGCCATCATGCAGTAAGCCGCCAGCACAGTATCGATCGCCATCGCTCCCGTGACCGAGATGCCATAGGCCGATGCCAGACTTTCCGAGCTTCTGAACGTCAGTACCAGCAGCACCACGCCACAGAACAAAATAATGTTTACCTTGGATACGTACACCTGCCCCATTTCATCCGCAGAGGTGTGGCGAATGCGAATCCGCGGTATGTAGCCTAATTGAACCGCCTGGTTCGCAATCGAGAAAGCACCGGAAATCACTGCCTGGGAGGCAATGATGGTAGCCATAAAAGCCAGCAGTAATAAAGGTACCAGCGCCCACTCAGGCGCCAGTCGGTAGAAGGGATTGTCGAGTGCCGCTGGATCGCGGATCAGCAAGGCACCCTGCCCATAGTAATTCAGTAGCAGCGCCGGGAATACCAGAAAAATCCATGCACGGCGTATGGGCTGCAAACCAAAATGACCCATATCGGCATAAAGCGCTTCGCCGCCCGTTACCGACAATACCACCGCACCCAGAATGGCAATAGCCACCCCCTGATGGTCGAGCAAAAAATGAAATGCAACCAGCGGATTCAGTGCCGCAAAAACCGCTGGATTTTCTGCTATTTCCGCCAACCCCAGCACCGACAGCGCAGCAAACCACACGACCATGATCGGCCCAAACACAAATCCGACCTTGGCTGTGCCGAAACGCTCGACCGCGAACAACGCTGAGATCAGGGCCAGTGCAATTGGCACGATATACGGTTGAAGCGATGGCGCGATGATATTCAAGCCCTCGACCGCGCTCAGAACGGAAATTGCGGGGGTAATCATACTGTCCCCGAAAAACAATGAAGCACCCAAGGCGCCCGCCGCAATCACCAGCCAGCGCGCTCGCGCATGATTGCCAAGCTTGGCCAGCACCAGTGCCGTCAGCGCGAAGACACCGCCCTCGCCATGGTTGTCTGCCCGCATGATGATCATCACATACTTGAGCGTGACGACAATCAGCAGTGCCCAGGTAATCAGCGACAGTATGCCCAACACCGCCGGCTCCAGCGATCCACCATGACTCGCGGAGGCTTCTACGGCTACTTTTAAAGCGTACAGCGGAGAGGTCCCGATATCACCGAAAACCACGCCCACAGCTCCCATCATGAGGAGCAGTAAGTTCTTGTGGGGATGATGATGATGTTTCGACGACATGAGCGAGGCTCCTGATTGGGATGAATTTGTTCAACAATGGTTTCGGTTCAACCGGCAGCTGGCTCTCGGTGATTTCATGCACCGGGAAAGCTGAGCTCTGGTGGCGAATGGTTTGCTATAAAATTTCCAAATTGCATCATCCCGGGAATCGCATAAGCACCGAATAAAAATAAACTGACAGTGAGCTGACAATACCTCCAAGAAGCTCTTGCAAAATGAGCATCGCAAGGTAGCCCCAACGCCGCTAGGGGCTTTTTGGTAGAGCTTCCGAGTACCGCCCCAGCGTGAGATACCAGCGTTGACCAAGATCTGGCCTTTGAGTAAAACCCCCGCCTCCCCGGCCGGCATACGCTGGCCGGCATTGCTGATCTGGACGATCGCATGGGCGTTGCTATTCCTGCTCGATCCCTTGCTTGATCTGGCCAACTTGTCGATGTTGCTGCTACTGGGCTCGGTCGCCGCCAGTCTTTGGCTGACCCCCGCCTACTCGATCGCCGCGTCCACCGTGTTTGTGGTGGCGTTCAACTGGTGCTTCATCCCCCCTCGTAACAGCTTTCATGTCGCGCTGGACAAGCACCTGCTGCTGATCGTCACAATGGTGGTGGTCAATGGGCTGATTGCGGCTTTGATGGTGTTGCAGCGTCAGGCGGCGATCAAAGTCAGCAACCATCAGCAGCGGACGACCTTTTTGACCTCGGTGTCACATGATTTCCGTACACCACTGTCAACCATCATCGGTATCGCGTCTTCGCTGCAGGAAGACTTTCGTCTACAAGGTGATCAACGCCGCTTGCATCAGATGTCGGTGATTCTTGAGCAATCGAATCAGCTGAACCGGATCACTAACAATGTGCTCCAGTTGGTGCGGCTCGACGAAAAAGCCCTTGATCTGAAAAAAGACTGGGAATCGGCCGAAGAGATCATCGGTGCTGCCGTCCATTTGTGTCGGCAGCGTGTTCCTGGCCGCACCATTGAAGCAGGCGTACCTCAGCAACTGCCTTTGTTGTGGTGTCACTCGCTGCTGATTGTGCAGCTGCTGGAAAACCTGATCGATAACGCAATCAAATACAGCCCGCCGGATCAGCCGGTTCGCGTGACCGCTGTCAAAGACGGCAAGCACATCGCTTTTGCAGTGACAGACAAGGGACAGGGTGTCGCGCCAGAACTTAGCAAGACGATTTTTGAGGCTTTCGAGCGCCTCGAGCCTGAGCGGCTTCAGCTGTGGCAGATGCAGGGCCCAACCGCGAGAGGTGTCGGTATTGGACTTACCCTGTGCCGGGCAATCACGATGGCGCATGAGGGCAGCATTACCCTGACCGCGCAGCCTGGTCAGGGATCGACTTTTACGGTGCGGCTCCCAATACGTGACAATCTCAGCACGCCGCGCGAGGTCTGAACGCATGCACGCGCATATTCTGCTGATTGAAGATGACCCCGACCTGCGTGCCACGCTAGTCGATGCGCTGCAGAGAGCAGGCTACCAGACATCCACCACCGCCAGCATCAGGGAATCCAAAGCCTTGATCGCCGCTCAGATGGCGCGGCGCGTTCAACACGGCGCGTCGTCCATTGATCTGGTACTGCTTGATCTGAGCCTGCCGGATGGCTCCGGAAACAGCTTGCTGTCGACCTTGCAGCGAGATCTGCAGGCCGCAGTCATCGTGATTTCTGCGCGCCATGAGGACGACACCAAGATCGGCCTGCTCGACGAGGGCGCCGAGGATTATCTGGTCAAGCCCTTCAGCGCCGGCGAGCTGCTGGCCCGCGTAAGAACCGTCCTGAGACGTGCGCCTCGGCTAATGGAATCAGACAG
>RGFZ01000101.1 GCA_010024875.1 Oxalobacteraceae bacterium
CCTGTCTTGCGGAAGTATCGCGATAGCTTCGTCGACCATCTTGTTCATGACGGCCGCGCGCAATTCGTTATCTCTTGGGTTGATAAACAAGGTCTTCAATCTGGCTGCTGCAGTATCGGTCACGCTTAATTTTTGACCTGCGACAACATTGCCTGTGGCATCCACCTCCAGAGGTTGCTTATTCGCCGCCGCACGCGTCATCTGTTCAAAAATATCGGCCACTTTGGGAGGAAGACTAGTACTTCTCATTGCGTTACTCCTCTGTTCAGTCGGGATTTTTTATATGCCTATGGAATTGATCGTCTCGGGATATGGGCATAGCCGCCGCACCTGTCGTTGCCATAGATAAGACGAGTCAAGCTCTGTGGCAATTAAACTGATGTATCAAGTGGTTATAATCAGACGAATTTCCTTGAACAAACTCATTGAGGTAAAAAATGAGCTGGTCGACCTGTGACCTCTGCGATGCCCACGAAGACAAGATCGCTGATGGCCGTTTACAAACGCTGCCGCCTGGCTACCGGCACTTCGGGAATCGACAAAGGTTTGCCGGACCGGCGCGTACGCTGAAAGTTTTCGAGGACAACGCACTGGTGCGCTCGACGCTGGAGACCCCGGGCGAGGGCAAAATACTGGTGGTTGACGGTGGTGGCAGTCTTCGTTCTGCGCTGGTCGGTGGCAATCTGGGGAAGCTCGCCGAGGGCAACGGCTGGGCCGGCATCATCGTTAACGGATGCGTACGCGATACGCTGGAACTGAATGTTTGCGACGTGGGTGTCCTGGCACTAGGCACGATTCCCCGTCGCAGCGAGCGAAAAAGCGTGGGAGAAAAGGATACTGTCGTCAATATGAGCGGTGTGCTTGTACATCCCGGCGACATGATCTATGCGGACGAGGACGGCGTGCTGGTCTCGCGCGAGCCTCTCTAGCCGTGTCTTTGAGTGCCCGTCCGCCTTTCAAATCGTGAAAATCCCTTTCCGCATTATGAAACGCGCTGGGTGCGTGGCAGCAGATGATCCTTTCATACAGAGAAATTTCTTACCGTATCGCAAAACGTAAAGCATAAATCATTGATTTATAATAAAAATATTTATCTTATATGTCTTATATAAGACCTTGTTGCCTCGCAAAAAACAACCTAAGATTCTCTCATCGGTTTTTGTTCAATCCCCCGACGGGAAACTCTTCAGGAGAAACTCACCATGGCAACTCGCGATCAGCAAATTCAGGCACTGGCCAAAGACTGGGCGGAAAATCCGCGCTGGAAAGGCATTAAGCGTAACTACAGCGCTGAAGATGTCGTTAATCTGCGCGGCTCGGTACAAATCGAGCACACTCTCGCCAAGCGTGGCTCAGAAAAGCTCTGGCATTTGCTGAATAACGAGCCCTTCGTCAATGCGCTGGGCGCGCTGACCGGCAACCAGGCCATGCAGCAAGTCAAAGCTGGCCTCAAAGCTATTTATCTCTCCGGCTGGCAGGTTGCCGGTGATGCCAACCTTGCGGGTGAGATGTACCCAGACCAGTCGCTGTATCCGGCCAACTCGGTACCGATGGTCGTCAAGCGCATCAACAACACCTTCCAGCGTGCAGATCAGATCCAATGGTCCGAGGGCAAGAACGACATCGACTTCTTCGCACCGATCGTTGCTGACGCTGAGGCGGGCTTCGGTGGTGTACTCAACGCGTTCGAGCTGATGAAGGCCATGATCGAGGCCGGCGCTTCCGGTGTCCACTTTGAAGATCAGCTGGCTTCGGTGAAGAAGTGCGGCCACATGGGCGGCAAGGTGCTGGTGCCAACCCGCGAAGCTGTCGAGAAGCTCAACGCAGCGCGTCTGGCGGCTGACGTCTCCGGCACGCCGACCATTCTGGTTGCGCGTACCGATGCAGAAGCCGCCGATCTGCTGACATCGGATGTGGATGAGCTGGACAGGCCATTCTGCACTGGCGAACGCACGGTCGAGGGCTTTTTCAAGACCCGTCCGGGTGCGGATCAGGCGATTGCTCGTGGCCTTGCCTATGCACCGTATGCGGATCTGGTCTGGTGCGAGACCGGCAAGCCCGACCTCGCTTTCGCAAAGAAATTCGCCGAAGCCATTCATGCCAAGTTCCCCGGCAAGATGCTGTCGTACAACTGCTCGCCTTCGTTCAACTGGAAGAAGAACCTCGACGACGCAACCATCGCCAAGTTCCAGAAAGAGCTAGGCGCGATGGGCTACAAGTTCCAGTTCATCACGCTGGCAGGCTTCCACGCACTGAACTACTCAATGTTCAACCTTGCGTACGGCTATGCACGCAATCAGATGACGGCCTTCGTCGAGTTGCAGGAATCCGAGTTCGCCGCCGCAGAAAAGGGCTTCACCGCGGTCAAGCATCAGCGCGAAGTCGGTACCGGCTACTTCGACGCTGTGACTCAGGCGATTCAGCAAGGCAAGTCCTCGACCACCGCGCTGCACGGTTCCACGGAGGACGAGCAGTTCTTTGACAAGAAGGTCGCTTAAGCAAGGCGCCGGCATCATCTAAGCAGGTCATTGCGGGGCAGAATAGACGCTGCCCGCCGCAAAGAGGCCGCGCCCCACAAGGGCGCGGTTTTTTATTGCGTTTTTTAAATTTAATATCATCCTCTCAGCCTGTCTTTTGCAGAAAATCTGGGTAGATACTGAATAAATTCATGGTTGATGGAGAACCAGCGTGGCCGTGCGACACGGGGTCCAGCAAAATCAAAGGCTTGGCGCCATTGGCTCCGCTAAAAAAGTTTCCGGTCTTACTCGATTAGCGCTCCCTCAGTGGGGCAGCCTCGCCGACTCGATGGCATGGGTTTCTGAGGTTTGCCGCTCTGATCGGGGCGCTGGCGCTTACGGAAGTCCCGCCTACTCCTTTCGGAGTATGTCCTGGGTAATACCAGCGGCTTGCGTGGCACATACCAACAGCATAGACAACAGCAACAGAGGAAGTAGTTTTCCCTACTGCCATTTCTCCTAGGCTCTAATACCACTCGGGAATATTCCAGAGTCTCGCTGAAAGAGACACTTGCCTCATCGAATTGAGGCAAGTGTTTCCGACAGTGATGGTTTCTTCAGCACAAATTCTCAGAATGATTGGATCCGCAGCGGTGGCTGTGCTGAGCGTGTTAACACCTTGTTCTTCCGCGCAAGACTATCCATCTACGTCGCTTCGGGAGGAGATCATCCAGATCGATGTGAAGACGGCGCAAGGCCCGGTCGCTCTGGAGACCACTGTCTACAAGCCCGAAGGACAGGGGCCTTTTCCGTTGCTGATCATGAATCACGGGAAAGATTTCGTCGAACCTTCGCAGCAAGCACGCGCACGTTTCGTGGCATTGAGCCGCGAGTTTGTTAGCCGTGGTTATGCCGTGGTGATTCCCATGCGTCAGGGGTTCTCGAAATCTGGCGGGAGCTTTCGGCATGGTGGTTGCAACATCGTGGATACGGGCCTACAGCAAGCATCCGATATCCGGGCCGTACTTAATGTTATGCGCACCCTCCCATGGGTCGATGCCAGTCACATCGTCGTCGGCGGCCAGTCTTTCGGTGGCCTGGCCGTAATAGCCCTCGGTACGGAGGCGCTGCCCGGCGTTCGAGGTCTGATCAATTTCGCGGGTGGTGTGATGTTGAAAGATAGCGCCTGCGACTGGAAAGCACGCCTCGAAATGGCCTTCGCCCACTACGGAACGAAAAACCGCCTTCCCAGCCTGTGGTTCTATGGCGAGAATGACAGCTTGTTTGACATCCCACTTGCCGAGCGCCTGCAAAAAGCCTTCACGGCGGCTGGCGGCAGTGCTGAGCTGATTAATGTCGGCGCATTCCGGCAGGATGCGCACCGCCTGGTCACCAGCCATCACAGCATTGACATCTGGTGGCCTGCTACCGAGCGCTTCCTGCGCAAGGTCGACATGCCGACTGGTGAATCGGCCCATCTTCCCCCGGCAGCGATGCCTGCCACGGCACGCAGCTTGTCGGGTGACGCGCCGGAGGCCTTGGTCAGGCTGTCGGCTCAGGGGCAGGCGGGATATCAGAAGTTTCTAACGCAGACTTTTCCACGGGCATTCGCGATGTCAGCCTCGGGAGCGTGGGGCTGGGCAGAAGACGGCGACGATCCCGCCGAGACCGCGTTGCAGCAGTGCCAGAAGCATGCAAAAGACGTTTGCCAGCTCTACGCTGTGAATGACCAAGTAATCTGGCAGACCCAGAATCAGATGGCGATGGCGGGGAACTGAAACTAAGTGATCAGGCGGCTGGCGGCAAGCCGCCAGAGGCCGCAAACAGTGCGACCTGTACTCGCGAACTCAGCTCAAGCTTTTTGAACACATGCTGAACATGGATTTTTACCGTAGTCTCTGCAATGTCGAGTTCGCGAGCGATCAGTTTATTACTGAGCCCCTTGGCGATTAGCAGAACAATCTCATGTTCGCGCGGAGATAGGCGTTCAGTTTTTGAGCGATCACTTTGTTCGCCGGACGGGCGACCCTGATGCCGGAGCGTGGCCACGAGCTTATTCATCATCTGCGGGCTGATTACAGACTCACCTTCCATAATCCGGTGCAACGTTTCGGAGAGCTGCTCTGAATCCGCAGTCTTCAGCAAATATCCGTCGGCACCCGATTTGAGCGCTTTGGCAAGATCGTCTTCATCCTCGCTGACCGTGAGCATGACGACTTTAAGCGAAGGGTCGAGTTCCTTGAATGACGCGATCGCATCTACGCCCCGCACACCGGGCAGGTGGTTATCCAGAAGAACGAGTTCAACGGACATTGATCTCACCAGGCGCAGCGCTTCGCTCACATCGCCGGCTTCGCAGACCACGTGAAATCGCTGATCATAAGAGAGCAGGCTGACCAGTCCGCGGCGGAACAGTGGATGATCATCGACGACCATCAGTCTGGATTTTTCAGTCATATTTTTTGAGTATCTGGCACCATGGACAGCTGGACTGTGGCACCCAAAGTGTTACTGTTGTGCCTGAACCTTGGATCGAATCTACCGCCAGCGTCGCTCCGATCATCTCCGCGCGTTCGCGCATGATATTCATGCCGACATTGAAAAGCGATGGCCCCGCGCTGGTATCAAATCCCTTGCCATCGTCACGGACGAGCAGACGCCATGTCGGTCCGCGAACAAGCTCGATATCAACGCGGCTGGCCTGCGCATGCTTGCGTATGTTCGATAGCGACTCTTGCAGCACATTCAGTACTTGAACCTGCACATCGGGAGCCAACTCGGGACTCGTGCCGCTGGTCTCGAAATTGGCTCTCAGCCCGGACTGATTCTGGAATTTCTGAAGCGTTTCCTGAATAGCGGTTTGTATCTCGCCTGCACCCACTCGCGTCCGGAAGTGCACTAGTAACTCGCGTACGTCTGCGATACTGTTGGCCAGTCCAGCGTCTAGCTCGGCAAGAACAAAGGTAGCCATGTCATGATCGCTCTTGTCGATGGCCTTGCGTAGGAGATGAATCTGAATCTTTAGGAAACCCAGCGATTGGGCAATCGAGTCGTGCAGCTCGCGGGCAATGAAGTGACGTTCTGTCGATATTGCGGACTCGCGGTCCAGGGCGCGCATGCGCTGGTTTTCCAGTGTGACTGCCAGATGCCGGGAAATCGAATTGATTAGTTCATGCCGCTCGTCATCCAGCACGATCTCTCGCCGGTAG